>NZ_JACVAW010000003.1:0-304578 GCF_014851995.1 Paracoccus sp. PAR01 | reverse complement strand
CGAGGCCGAGACGTTCTGGATGGATTTTCTACGCTCGCTGAAAGCCCGCGGGCTCGAGGGCGTGAAGCTGGTGATCAGCGATGCCCATTCTGGACTGAAAGGAGCGATCGCGCGGGTCTTCGAGGCCACTTGGCAGCGCTGCCGCGTTCACTGGATGCGCAACGCCCTGGCGCATGTTTCCAAGGGCCAGCACACCGTCGTCGCCGCCGCGATCCGGCAGGCATTCGACCAGCCCGACCGCACCCATGCCGGTGAAACCTGGCGCAAGGTCGCCGATCAGCTCCGCCCGCGCTGGCCCAGGCTGGCAGAGCTGATGGACGCGAGCGAGCACGATGTGCTGGCCTACATGGCCTTTCCTCGCCAGCATCGCACAAAGTTGCACAGCACAAATCCGATCGAGCGCCTGAACAAGGAAGTGAAGCGCCGCGCCGATGTCGTCGGCATCTTCCCCAACGAGGCCTCGATCATGCGCCTGATCGGCGCGGTGCTGTTCGAACAAAACGACGAATGGCAGACCTCGAGCCGCTACATGATGGTCGAGGTCTTCGCCCAGATCGACAAGGAGGAGATCGACCCCATCCTCAGTATCACGACGAAAGCCGCCTGATCATGACCTCAGGCCATCGCGGAAATTACACCACCTTGACGGACGCTACCCCAACATGCGCCCACGTGCGCTCGCTGGCGCGACTGCTTTCGTATGGATGTAATCAACTAATTAGTGGAGAGTTGCGTCGATATGGGTTGGGTAGGGCTACGAATCTGATGGAAAAACTGCTCAGGACCGGCGAGAGACAGGTCGGTGTCACTAGGGACAAGATACGTGACGATCATCTGGCTCGATACGAATGGGCGGCAACTTTCGTTAGCCCAGAAATGCGCGTAATGGATGCGGGCTGCGGGATAGGCTACGGCGCGGTTCTTCTGGCTGATGCTGGTGCTTCGGTTCTAGCGGTGGACAGGGATGCCGAGGCGATTAGCTTGGCGCGCGCACATTGGCAGCATGATTCCGTGTCCTATCAGGTCGGCAATTTAAACTTTGTTCATAACCCCGGTGAGGACAGATTCGATTTGATCGTCGCCTTTGAAGTCGTTGAACATCTGGTCTCACCGGAACTTTTCCTACGCCAGATCCAGACCCTGGCAAAGCCCGATGCGACTGTTCTTTTGTCTGTTCCAAACGAGTCCTGTATTGCTCACAGCATTGATTTGAACCCCTTTCATATCCGCCATTTCGTCAAGTCCGAGCTTGAAGATCTGGCTCTTGGCTGCGGACTGCTTGTCGAGCGCGTTTATCATCAGGACAATAGGGAAATACGCGAGGATGGTGATGGCCGGACGCTGGTTGCGGTTTGTCGGATTAAACCATCTTACACGCCAGGCTGCAGAGATTCCTCCGACCTGGAGAGAGCATACGAGAAGGCCGAACTAGAATTACACAAGAGATCAGAAGCCATTCGGCAATTACAGGCACTGTCCGCTCCACCCGGCACCAACTCAACGCCTAGAAACCTTGGAATCTGGCAGTTTTCCGTCAGGGAGCGCGCCGCACAAATCACCGCGGAGCAGAATAGGCAGACGCTCAACAAGATCAGCCACCAGTTGCAAACCAGCGAGCATGAATTGCTGAAACTGCAAAATTCTCACAAAGAAACCCTTTCGTCCTTTAATCGCGCAAATGTCACCCTTCAAGCCTATGGCGATATTCTGCGGGAAAAAGACAACCAGATCGGTTTGCTTGAAAATGCACAGCGGACCGCGGTTGCGGAACAAAAAGTCAAATCTGAGCAATTGAAGCAGCTTCGCACCGCCCGAGCTCGTGAATCTGAACAATTGAAGCAGCTTCGCACCGCCCGAGCTCGTGAATCTGGACAATTGAAGCAGCTTCGCACCGCCCAAGCTCGCCAGAAGAAGTTTTTTGATCCTGCGCGACCAACTCTTGCTGGACTCTTCCGGTTGATGAAACGGCATCGTTTGTTTGTTGGTATCATTCTGCAGGCACCGTTGAATACCGCCAAAAACCTGATCAGTGTAAGTAGGCGTAAGAGAGCAAATGGTTCTGGAATGCTGTCAAAATGAATTTTTTACTTCTGGATGTTTCCAGCTTGCAACCCAGGGCGAATGATTTTGCCGAAACACTCGTTTCTGATTTGAATCGGTTTGGGCATCGAGGTCTGAATATTCGTGGTGAGCTCCGAAATGGACAGGTATTTCCCATTTTTGGTTGCGATGATCGGGTAGTGGTGGCAAATCCTTCAGCGAATGCGCGGAACGAACGACTATTACGGGATATTAGAGTGGATATCCTGGTTGTGCTGACGGATGATTGGCACTTGCCAACCGATATTGTCGGGCTGGGCGTGCCGGAATGGCTTCTGCTTGCATCAATTATGGTGCGCAAGATGCCGAATGGGAATATTGAGATTAGGCGATTTGGAGCGCGAACGGCGAGATCAATGCCGGTAGCGGAAGTGCCCGAAAAGTTAATTGAATTCGGAGTTGAACTCGCTGAGCAACAAATGGCACTACAGGTGCCTCTTAAGGATTTAACAACTTCGACTATTGATACCCTCGCCGAAGGAACTAAGCAGCTGCGCCGTTATCAATATTTGGTGGCGGATCGAGATTTGACGCTGTGGCCCGTGCCAAGCGTCTTGGTTGGCGGAGCACTAGAATCTATTCAAGATGGAGAGGTGCTTTTTGGAGTGGATCTGTGGGTTAAAGGCTGGATCGATTGGAATCCGAAGAAATTTCAAAGACTCGAACTAAGAATAGGAAATCGAGACGTTCCACTAACGATTCTTGACCTTCGTCCTGACGTGCTAAGCAAGCGAGACGCGCAGAACCCGGTCGGGTTTGAAGGTCGGATCGATGTTGGTGGCTTGCCGACTGAGCTACTGTTGGAAATATGGATTGTCGACTCTCAGAGTATCGCCCGGCGGTGGCGATCTCTGAAATTGTGGCGAGATGAGGCACTGTCGGGCCAGACCCGCACGCCGTTGGTGACCGGGTGGGTAAAGCTGGACGGAGACAAACTGATCTGTCTGCCGCGCTGCGCTGACCGGCAGGTGAAGGCAATCGCCGTCTATCAAGGAGGCATTTGCATCGGGGCGATGACAGGGTTGGAAGGTCGAAATCCTACCGCCCCGGTTACGATCTGGTTTGCGACAGTCGACCGCACGGCCGCGCTGCTTCATGTTCATGTTTTTCTGGAGGATGGCACGGGTTGCGCATGGTTGTGTCTTGACGGCAAGACCAACGATCTGTGGCAACCAAGACATGATGACCCAACACAGGGACATGTTATTACGAGCGATACCGTCGATCCGCGGGAGCTGGAAACACCGGCCGCGCATGAGGCTAATTGGACAGTTAACGGGATACATGCCGAATTTATCGGCACGCATCCAGTTATTGATATCTCGCATCAACCGGGTCGCCTTGTGATCGAGGCGGATATACCGGGTCAACGTAAAATGGTTTGGGATTTGTGGCGCCATTGCCGCGATGCGCTAAACTGTCAAAGACTTCCGCTTTTCACCGTTCCTCCCGCCACGAAGGTACCAACCCGGCGCCGTATCGCGCGACCTCGTGTCGTTTTGTTGCGGCCATTTGCAGCGCCGACTGATGAGCTTTATATCTTGGCGCCGCTGCGCAGACTGGCCGAGACCGGGCAGATTGACCTGCGGCTCGTCAACACACGAGATGAACAGCTTACGCCGGCGAAAAGGCTTTCCCTGCTGAGCAGCGGTTGCAGTGTAATCGTATCGCGCTACCTGCCTGACGAATGGATCGCCAGCCTGTCGCAGCGCAGGCGTCACCTTGCTGATGTCTTCTATGTGATGGACGATATCGTCACGCTGGCCGAGGACGATCCGGGGATGATCCCCGCAAGCTATCGCAAACGTATGGTTGGAGTCGCGCATGGCGAATTTCAGACCCTGCTTCATCTGTGCTCCCGACTGATCGTCACTTCGGAGCGACTTGCGCAGGTGTATGCCAGCGACAAAACAGACCTACTGACACCGCCGTATCTTTCGCCATGCGGGGATCTCGATCATCTTGCGGATTTTTCGGAAATTCGAATTGAGTATCATGGGACTCAGGTGCACCGGGATGATTTGGCTTTCATCTCGCCTGCCTTGGTTGCTCTTTGCAATCGGTATCATCATGTGCGTGTCGGCGTATGGATGGGCCGCTCTGCACCGGAGGCGCTGCGCGGACACGCTAGGATCGAGATCAAGAAGGACGTCCCATGGGAGGATTACAAAGCCGCAGTTGGTAAGACCCGTGCGCATATCGCCTTGGCTCCTCTGCTGGGCAAACCTTATAATCAGGGCAAGTCCTTCGTAAAAATTCTGGACAATGCAAGGATTGGTGCAGTTGGACTATATAGCCTGCGCGCGCCCTACATGGATGTGATTGCCCATGGCGAGAACGGCTTTCTTCTTGAGAACGATCCGCGGTTGTGGGAGCGGACGCTGCGTTGGTTAGTAGAGCATCCAGAAGATATCACCCGCACCGCAAAGGCCGCGCAGGATCTGGCCGTGACTCTCGGAGACGTCACCAAGTTGGAACGCTATTGGTCGCGACACCTTTTGGGTAAGGCACCAGGAAATGAGGTGGTGGATGAATAGACCGCTCTCCAACGGAGACCAGAGCTTTGCGTTCGCCAGCTCCCTGTCCAGTGATTCCCATGTGGGGCCGCTACGGTTTCTCATTCATCTCGAAGTAGCAAACCAGCATCGCCTGTCACGTGCGGCGGCCATTGCCCGGACTCTGATGAAGGGCGGTCATGAGGCTGCTATATCCTATGAACCGCGCATCAGCTTTCGCCTGGCGCCTACTGACACCGAAACCATGTTTCTGGATGACGGTCTCATTATTCAAAATTGGATCAGACGCATCCCCGATGTTCAACTCTTCTGCTTGGACACTTTTTGCGAGAACAGCTTGGAAGGCATCCATGCTGCCCAAAACCTTCGGGCTTCTAAGCTGGCCGCGTTAATCGGAGATTTTGCTCCGTCGTGGATCATGTTGTGGGGCGGCGAATTTGAGTACCAACAAGGTAGCCTCGCCGCGATCGAAACGACTGGAATGCAGGACCGGACACTTTTCTTTGAGGTAGCATGGTTGCCTCAGCAGGAGCACATGTACTTCGACATTGCAGGCACGAACAGCCGCAGTTCTCTGGTCGAATACAGCTATCCGGGTCTGTCGCGGACGCAGATGGACCTCTTGCACGATGCCAAGCGGAGGTTTCGTCATTTGCGCGGTGGGGTAACCGGTCCCTTAAGAAACACCAATGAGATATTTGTGCCACTGCAGATTGAAACCGATACCAGTTTTCGTATCGGCGCACCCTTTAGAACCAACTCCGAATTTATTCGCTTTTTGGAAGGCTGGTTGCCGCCGAACCACACCGCGACACTGAAATTACATCCCAAGGAACGTCTACGCGGATATCCGCCAGTAACCGTTCGGCAGAACTTTCGTCTGATCACCTCCGGATCTCTGGATCGGATGATGCTGGCGGCCGACCATGTACTGGGGGTCAGCAGCACAGTGCTGTTAGAAGCGGCGATGCTCGGCAAGCATACAGTGGCGCTTGGTCGCGGTCTTTTCACCGGCAGCGGTGCCGTGATCGAGGCCCGCATCACAGATGATGCTGCAAAAATCCTGTCCCGCCCGATAGACAGCGAGGCACAGGATAGGTTTCTTTATGAACTGCTGTTTAGAAGACAAGTATCTCTGTCGGCTCTCGAATGTCAGGACTATGCTCATCTTGCAACTCGCGAACCTTTTGCGACCATTCTAAGAACATCGCATCAACCGTCCAAGAATGCCCGCTTTGTGGAAAAATTGTCTAAAGGAGAATCGATGATTACCGTTGGCAGAAGTCGTATTGCGAAGACCGCGGTTCTCGATGTCGAGCAGGGCGGCGAGATTGTCATCGCCAATGACAGCGATATTCGTAACAATGCTGTGCTAGAGGTGTCGGGCCGCTATAATGGGTCGATCCGCATCGGCAACAATTCGGTCATCGGCATTGGCAGTTGGCTGCAAGGCTCTGGAAAAATAGAGATTGGCGACGACGTAATCATCGGCCCATATGCCGCAATCGTCTCCACCAATCATCAGTACGAGGATGTCTCGGTTCCGATTGCAAAGCAGCCGCTTACAACGGGGGCGATTACAATCGAAAATGATGTCTGGATCGGCGCACATGTGACGGTTGCTATGAATGTCCGAATTGGAGCGCATTCAATTATCGGAGCAAATTCCTTCGTAAATTCTGATATTCCACCCTATTCCGTTGCTGTAGGCAGTCCGGCGCGCGTCATCAGAAGCCGAAAGCCATAATGTCATGCGATTGCTTTTTGTAAGCGGCGCGGGCATCCTGCCCGAACAACGCGTCGCACGATGGCAAATGGTGTCGCAACTTTATGCCAGTCTTGGTCGGGCCATGCAGGCGCTCGGACATCAAGTCTATTTCTACGTCCATCCCGAAGCTATGCATGAGGATCTCCCAAAAGCGGCGACATGGTGTCAGCCTGACCATGGGCACTTTGGCTATGTCCTCGAAAGCTTTGCGCCGGACTTCGTATTCTGCTGGAACGGGTGGTCACCGGGTGATCGAATTACAACTGCCATGGCGGCTTCAGTCAATGCAAAGATGATATTTTCTGAGCAGGGATGGTTTCCACAGAAGACTAAGTTGTATTTCGACATGACAGGCACGAATGCTCGGTGTGGCACACGGTTCTCTCAGTTTTCCAAACTCGACACAGCAGCAAGAGAAAAATTCTTGATTGCGAGAGCGGGTTATATTCAGGAATCCCAAATCGGGCATTTGTTTGACGGTGCCACTTTTCATATCCAGCCGCCAGATATGTCTCTACCGGTCTTCGTGCCGCTGCAGGACGAGCGCGACTTGAATATTGTCCAAGATTCACCTTTCCGTACAATGGATGAATTCGTCGGATATCTGGCGCAAAAATTACCCGGTATGACGTTGCGGGTCAGACCGCACCCTAAGTACCCTGATCCAAAGTTGTCGCCTCGTCCGGGCGTGGTTATTGATAATCCCAAGAAGCCGATGTTTCAGAGTCTATCGGAATGCGGTCTGGTAATGGGCATAAACTCTACGACGCTATTGGAAAGTGCACTTTTGGGGAAGACCGTTATCTCTTTTGGAGAAAGCCTTGCTACCGGGACTGGTCTACTGTGCGATCTTCGGCCCGGCGACGACATAAATCTTTCATCACTGGCTATCGATATTCAAACAGCCGAGGCAGTTTTGGCAGTCCTTCTGGAAAAGCAGATGCCACGTACGGATCTGTCGAACCCCGTAAAGGTTATGCAATCTGCGCTTTTTCGAGATATGCGGCGATTTGTCAGGAAACCCTCGCTACATGGCTGGATGTAGCAACTTGTGCTACCTCGCAAACCGACGTCATATCGCCCGTTGGGTCGAAAGCCCGTCTTTGGGGAAAGCAGGCGCCGCAATCAATTCTGATCCGCTGCGAGAAGGGCGTTCGTGCTCCCAGTCCCAGTCACAGGCCTATAGGGAAAGCGGCCGGTTAGGTTGTGCTAGTCGCTGAGGTCGCTATACCGCATCGCGGCTGACGGTTTTCCGCCCTGTCTTGACTTATCACCGGGCTCGAGGCGCTGTACTAGCGACTGCTTGTAGTTATCGCTGCCGCCACAATGCCGCACCGCCATTTGACCGCTTTCCGCCCGACGTGTCGGGCACAAACAGACTTACTCTCCACATGAAGCACGCGCAACAAATGGCAGCAAGGTCCGCATTGCGATAGGCAACAACATTTGTCGGTGATGGCACTGCCACGGTAGGGTGATTTCCGAGGCGAGAAGAACCAGGCCGAAATGGGGGAAGGGATGAGCCCTGAAGCTGAGCTCTGGTCATCCGTGGTGGTGACAGCGATCCGTGACGCAAGGCGAGGAGACGCACAGGCGCGGGCATGGCTCGCGCGGCGCTCCCCCGATCTTGTGACGGTCTGCACGTTCGCAGGCATTGACCCAGACTGGCTGTTGAGGCTCGCGCCACGACTCACAGGTCGCGCGCTGGGCATCCAGGCATTTGCCCCTTCAGCTGAGACACTTCTGGCCAGACTGGCTGCCCTGCGTAGGCTCGCGGCATGACGGCCCTGCCAATCCCGATCTCGGCCAATGTTGTCGCCGCAGGGCGCGCGGCCTGGCAGGCTTTCAAAGCTTCGCGACCGCTCGGGTTGGATCAGCTCATGGCGATGGGCGTGGCGCTTTTGGTGGGGCGGCGGTGGGCGCTTGAAGCGGCGGACACGGATCGACCAGTTGGGCGGCCCTATATCGCCGCTCTCAGGGAGTGGTGCGAGGCCGAGGGCTTCGACGACCTGCCGACGTCTTGGCGCATGGACCTGCTCTGGTGCGCCGAGCATGAGGCCGAGGTGCGGCAGGCCTATGCGGCTCAGCTCGCCACGCGTACCAAATCGCTGCCTTCGATCAACCCACGCACCCTGCGCCAGTCGGTCGCGAAACAAGCAGCCGAGGGCGCGCCGAGAAAGCGCAAGGGCGCATCGGTCGCCAACCTGGCCATTGCAACGCTCTGCGGTTTGGTTGGCGCGCGGCTTGCGCGATGCGAGCCTGCTGAAGCTCTCGCCGAAATCGCCGCTCTGGCAGAGACACTGGATGATGCGGCGCGGCGCAACATTGAAGTTTCAGGGCTAGAAAGCGTCCGCTGACATTCGCACAACTTCGCGAGCAGCCGCTATTTGCAACGGGAAGAATTGGGGGAACAGATCGCTCCCCATCACAATTTTTCGCGCAAATACAATAAGATAGTGACGCCAAGTGGCGGAGAGGGTGGGATTCGAACCCACGGAACCCTTGCAGGCTCAACGGTTTTCGAGACCGCCCCGTTCGACCACTCCGGCACCTCTCCGCGCTTCTTGGGTGGTGGCGCGGATTTAGACGGGGTGGGGTTGAAGCGCAAGAGCCTTTCCGCGAAAAAATGCGAGATTTTCAAACTTCTTTTTCGGCAGGTGCGCGATGATCCAGAAAACGCTGCAATTCCCCAGAAAACGGGTCAGCCGATGCCGGTCCTGATCGGGGCATTGGCCCATCCGGCCTTGCGCATGCGTCTGGCGCCCGAGGCGATCAAGGCCCCTCCGCTGGATGGCAGGCTGCTGGGCGGGGCGATGGCGGGCATCGCGCCGGACAGGTTTCCGGCTTTTGAGCCCGGTGCGGGCCATGTCCCGGCATGGGAGACGCCCTGGACCGACCAGTTGCGTCGCTATGCCGAAATCCTGAGCCTTGAGACGCGCGAAATTGGCGGGCGCGAGGTGCTGGGCATCGGCGATGACAGGGGCGACGGCCATTGGCAGCCCGAATTGGCCGCGGCCATTGCAGATTGGTTGCTGGACCGACTGGCCGACCGTCCCGCGCCATCCCTGCGCCCGCGATTGCCGATGATCGCCAGCTGGATCGCCTCGCGCCTGCGGGCAGAGGCCGAGACCGGGCATCTGCCGCAGATCGGCCCCTCGGGGGCCGAGCGCGTGCGCGAGGCGACATGGGACGAACCCTATGCCGATTACTTCTCGGTCGAATCGCATGTGCTGCATCAACGCCGCCATCGGGGCGACTGGTCGCCGGACATGCGCCGCGCGGTATTTGTCTCGGGCGATGCGACGGTGGTGCTGCCATGGGACCCCGTCCGCGATCGGGTCATGCTGATCGACCAGTTCCGCCCCGGCCCGGTCGCACGCGGCGACGCGCAGCCCTGGCTTTATGAGACAATCGCCGGGCGGGTCGATGCCGGAGAGACGCCCGAACAGGCTGCCCTGCGCGAAGGGGTCGAGGAGGCGGGGCTTGGCATCTCGCGGCTGATCCCGGGTCCGCACAACTATCCCAGTCCCGGCGCGATGGCGGAATTCCTTTATCTTTATATCGGCATTGCCGACCTGCCCGATGAGACGGCGGGTTTCGGCGGGCTTGAGATCGAGGACGAGGATATCCGCTCTCATGTCATTCCCCGCGCGGATTTGACGCGCATGGCCATGACCGGAGAGCTGCGCAACGGCCCGCTGCTGACGCTGGCGCTGTGGCTTGAACTCAATCATGCCCGGTTGCGCGCGGAATTTGACGCGCGTCAGGCCGACTGATCACGCAAAGTCCAGACCCCGCGGGGTTGCCGCCATCCGGCAGCCCCGTGTAGACCGGGGACGATCATTTCGCGAAAGGCCCGCCATGCGCATCTGCCCCGACCTCGCCTCTGCCATCGGCAATACCCCCCTGATCCGGCTGAACCGCGCATCCGAGGAAACCGGCTGCGAGATTCTGGGCAAGGCCGAGTTCATGAATCCCGGCCAGTCGGTCAAGGACCGGGCGGCGCTGTACATCATCAAGGACGCGGTCGCACGCGGAGAGCTGAAGCCCGGCGGCACCATCGTCGAGGGCACGGCCGGCAATACCGGGATCGGGCTGGCGCTGGTCGGGTCCTCGATGGGCTTCCGTTCGGTCATCGTGATCCCGGAAACCCAGAGCCAGGAAAAAAAGGACATGCTGCGTCTGGCAGGTGCCGAACTGGTCGAGGTGCCCGCGGCCCCCTACAAGAACCCCAACAACTACGTCCGCTATTCGGGTCGTCTGGCCGAGGAACTGGCCCGGACCGAAGCGAATGGCGCGATCTGGGCCAACCAGTTCGACAATGTAGCCAACCGTCAGGCCCATGTCGAAACCACCGGCCCCGAGATCTGGGAACAGACCGGGGGCAAGGTCGACGGCTTCATCTGCGCCGTGGGCTCGGGCGGGACGCTGGCCGGGGTGGCGATGGCGCTGCAACCCAAGGGCGTCAAGATCGGTCTTGCCGATCCCGAGGGCGCGGCACTGCACAGCTTCTATACCGAAGGCGTGTTCGAAAGCCCCGGCTCGTCCATCACCGAGGGCATTGGTCAGGGCCGCATCACCGCGAACCTTGAAGGCTTCACCCCCGATTTCAGCTATCGCATCCCCGATGCCGAGGCGCTGCCGGTCGTCTTCGACCTGCTGGAATATGAGGGTCTGTGCCTTGGCGGTTCCTCGGGGATCAACATCGCCGGTGCGATCCGCATGGCCAAAGAGATGGGTCCGGGCCATACCATCGTGACCGTGCTGTGCGATTACGGCACGCGCTACCAGACCAAGCTCTTCAACCCGGAATTCCTGCGCGCCAAGGGTCTGCCCGTGCCGCAATGGCTGGCCCGCAAGCCGGCCGTTCTGCCGGAAGTTTTCGAGGACTGAGAGACTGATGCAACGACTGATCGTCCTGATCGCGGCGCTGTTTGTCACGCTGTCGCTGGCACTGTCTGCTCCTGCCTTCGCGCAGGAGCCGGACGCGCCGAATTACGACAACTGGGGCAAGCTCGCCGAACAGGCCGAGCAGATCCTTGAAGCGGGCGAGGCGAACGAGGCCAAGCTGCAATCGATCCGCGAAGAGGTGGTGAAATGGCGCGACGGCTTCAAGTCGGCGCAGGGCATCAACTCAACCCGGATCGCCACGCTCAAGGACCAGATCGCGGCGCTGGGTACGGTTCCGGCCGAGGGCCAGCCCCCTGAATCCGAGGATGTGGCCGCCCGCCGCAAAGAGCTGAACGACCAGCTGGCCGAGCTGCAGGCACCGGGTCTGAAGGCCGTCGAGGCCTATGGCCGCGCCGATGGCATCATCCAGCAGGTCGATCAGGCTTTGCGCCAGCGCCAGACCTATGCGCTGATCCGCCAGACGCCCTCGCCGCTGAATCCGGCCAATTGGGGTCCCGCCTTTGCCGAGGCAGGACAACTGGCCGTCCATGTCTATGACGAAATCAAGCAGCGCTGGAGCCAGTTCGGCACCGGTCCCGGTTTCGCCCAGCGTATCCTGGTCACCTTGGGCTTCCTGCTGGCGGCGGTCCTGCTGCTGTCGCGGGGACGACGCTGGGTCGATTCCCTGCCGTCACGGCTGTCGGTGCGGGCCAGCGAACGCTCGCGTGCGGCGCTGATCTTTGGCGTGTCGCTGGGGCAGATCGCCATTCCCCTGATCGGCATCGTGCTGGGGGTCGCCGCATTGCTGGCGACGGACATGTTCGGGAAATGGGGCGGGCCGCTGCTGCGCTCGATCCCGGTCGCGGGTCTGGTGTTCTTTGGCGGCTTCTGGCTGGTCCGGCGGATCTTCCCGGCGCCGGGAACCGCGGATTCGCTGCCGCTGCCGATGACCGAGGATCAGCGACGCAAGGCCGCCTTCCGCGCGACCATGCTGGCCATGGCCACGGCCATCCACCAGCTGATCTCGCGCACGGTGCTGCCGCTGTCGGGCTTTCATTCGCAGAATGACACCGCGACTGTGCCGCAGCGGCTCAGCGAGGCCTCGGCCGGGGTCTGGCATTTCGTGATCATCCTGCTGGGCGGGTTCTTCCTGTTCCAGCTGTGCAACGTGCTGCGCCGCTTGCGACCGGCACAGCTGGATGGCCCGCCTGATTACCGCACCCGGATCGTGGCCTTCCTTGCCACCATCGGGCGGCTGATCGCGCTGGCCTCGCCGGTGCTGGCGGCAGCGGGCTTTGTCACGGCGGGCAACGCGATCCTGTGGGCGACGGTACTGACGCTGGCGCTGGTGGCGTTGCTGATCGTGCTGCAGGACTTCATCGCCGACCTTTACGCAATGGCCAAGGGCGGCGACCGGACGGCGCGTGATGCGCTGATGCCGGTGCTGGTCAGCTTTGCGCTGGTCGTGGTGTCGATGCCGCTTTTCGCGCTGATCTGGGGCGCAAGGCGCAGCGATCTGGCCGAGGCATGGACCAAGATCGAACGCGGTTTCAGCTTTGGCGGCGTCAGCCTGTCGCCCATGGCGATCATCACGTTCCTGATCATCTTCTGCATCGGCTATTTCCTGACGCGCTTCATTCAGGGCGCATTCCGCACCTCGATCCTGCCCAAGACCAAGCTGGACGTGGGCGGACAGAACGCCGTCGTGTCGATGATGGGCTATGTCGGCATGGGGCTGGCTGGGCTGCTGGCGATCACCTCGGCGGGGATCGACCTGTCGTCGCTGGCGATCGTCGCCGGTGCCTTGTCGGTCGGTATCGGTTTCGGCATGCAGCAGGTGGTGTCGAACTTTGTCTCGGGCATCATCCTGCTGGTCGAACGCCCGATTGCGGTGGGCGACTGGATCGAGGTCGGGACCAAGCAGGGAGTCGTCAAGAAGATGTCGGTGCGCGCCACCCAGATCCAGACCTTCGACCGCAACAACGTGATCGTGCCGAACTCTGACCTGATCACCCAGCAAGTGACGAACTGGACGCGGGGCAGTCTGCAGGGCCGGATCATCGTGCCGATCGGCGTGGCCTTTGGCAGCGACACGCGGCGGGTGGCCCAGATCCTGCAGGAAATCGCCGAAGATCAGCCGACCGTGCTGATCAATCCGGCACCTGCCGTGCTGTTCCGCGGCTTCGGCCCCGACAGCATGATGTTCGAGATCCGCGCCGTGCTGTCCGATATCAACGGCGGCATCGGTGTGACCTCGGAAATCAACCATCAGGTCGTCGAGCGTTTTGCCGCCGAGGGGATCGAGATTCCTTACGCGCAACGCGACATCTGGCTGCGCAATCCCGAGGTGCTGGCCACATTGGCCAATCACCTGCGCGAAAGCGAGAAGCTGGAGAAGCCCGTGGCTCCGCCGGTTCCCAAGCCCACGCCTTCGCGTGCCCCGCTGCATCGCGACGAGGCCCCCGAATATGACAACGGCGATGCCGATGGGGATGGCGACGCTGACGGGCGTGGTTAAAACGCTGCCGCGGCTGGGGAACTAGCCGCGCAGCCGCAATGGGTCGGGGGGCTCCTCGTCGGGCAGCCCCTCATGGGACAGCAGGATCGCCACGGGTCGCAGCCATGGGATCTGCGCGCAGACGATCATCACCGCGACCATGATCGGCACCGCCAGAAACGTCCCGGCAATGCCCCAGAGTGCGCCCCAGAAGGCCAGCGCAAGGATGATCCCGAACGTGGACAGGCGCAGCGTCTGACCCAGCAGCAGCGGATCAAGGATATTTCCGATCAGGAACTGCACCGCCGTGCAGGCCCCACCGATGATCAAGGTCGCGGTCGGGTCGCCGGTCTGCGCCAGAATGACCGCGATCGCGGTGCCGGTAGCGATGATCGTGCCGATGGTGGGAATGAAGTTCAGGATGAAGGTCAGCGTTGCCATGGCGCCCGAAAGCTCCAGCCCGGCAGCGCGGAAGATCACCCAGATCAGCGCCGCCGTGACCGCGCTGATCGCAGCCTTGACCACAAGGTAGCGGTTCACGCGGCGCATGATCGTATGGATGACGTGCAGCACGTTTTCGGCGCGGTCGGGGTCGCCGGTCAGGTTCTCGATCTTGACCGGGAACCAGATCCTTTCGCTGAACATGAAGCCGACAAAGGTCACCACCAGCACCGAGCCCGAAATCAGGCTTGAGGCCTGCCCGGCTGCCGACCGGATCCAGCCCGCGAAATCGATGCTGCCAAGGAAGGTGGCGATGGATTCCTGCACCTGCGGCCCCCAGCGTTGACTGAGGCTGGACAGCGCCGCCTGCGCGCGGTCGGCATAAAGGATCGAGGTCGAGACGACCTCATTGACCTGCGCCACCACCGTTGTCGCCGCCCAGAGCAGGCTGATGGCAATGGCAATTAGCGCCAGGGTCGTTGCCAGCCAGTTCGGCACGCGCAACCGGGCAAAGGCCGAAATCGCGTCGCTGGTCAGCGAAAAGATGATGATGGCGATGGCAAGGCAGATCAGCAGGAAACGCGCCTGCACCAGCAGGAACATGATCAGCCCAAAGGCGATGACGCCCAAAAACCCCGTCTGCAGCCTTTCGCTTAGCTGCGAGTCGCGTGAATTCAAAACGTCACCCCGCCGTCACCCTTGCATGGCCCGGCGGTCAGGGGCGGGCGCTGATCGCGCCGGCCCCGCTGTCACTCAGGCTTCGGCCTCATCCTCGCCATTCTCGGCGATGCGGGCAACAGAAACCACGGATTCGCCTTCGGCTGTATTGAAGACGCGCACGCCACCGGCAGAACGCGACCGGAAGCTGATCCCGTCGACAGGTACGCGGATCGATTGCCCGGTCGAGGTCGCCAGCATGATCTGGTCATCGCCCTCGACGGGGAAACTGGCCACCAGATCGCCGCCGCGCATGGCCTTGTCCATGGCCATGACGCCCTGACCGCCGCGCCCGCGCACCGGATAGTCGTGGCTGGAGCTGATCTTGCCCGCGCCCTTGGCGGTGATGGTCAGGATCAGGTCCTCGGCCGCCGACATTTCGGCATAGCGTTCCTGCGTGATATTGCCTTCAGCGACGGCTTCCTCGTCCTCATCGGCCTCGGCCCCGTCATCCAGCGCACCGGCAACGGCACGGCGCATCTTCAGATAGGCGGCGCGTTCGGCGGGATCGGCCTCGAAATGGCGGATCACCGACATGCTGACCACGCGGCTGCCCTCGGCCAGACGGATGCCGCGCACGCCGGTGGAATCGCGGCCCTTGAAGACGCGGACATCGGTGGTCGGGAAGCGGATCGCGCGACCCGATGCCGTGACCAGCATCACGTCGTCATTTTCCGTGGCCATGCGCACGCCGATCAGTTCCACCCCTTCGGGCAGCTTCATGGCGATCTTGCCGTTCGACTTGATATTGGTGAAATCGGACAGCGCATTGCGGCGCACATCGCCCTCGGAAGTGGCGAAGATCACCTGATAGTCGTCCCAGTCCTTTTCGGGCGCATCGACCGGCATCAGGGCGGCGATGGAAACGCCCTGCGTGATCGGCAGGATATTGACCATGGCCTTGCCCTTGGCCGTGCGTCCGCCCAAAGGCAGCCGCCACGTTTTCAGCCGGTAGACCATGCCGTCGGTGGTGAAGAACAGCAGTTCGGTATGGGTATTGGCGACGAACAGCGTGGTGACCAGATCGTCTTCCTTGGTCGCCATGCTGGACAGACCCTTACCGCCGCGCCGCTGGGCGCGGAATTCGGCCAAGGCCGTGCGCTTGATATAGCCGCCCGAGGTGATGGTGACGACCATGTCCTCGCGCTCGATCAGGTCCTCGTCGTCCATGTCCCCGGCCCAGTCCGAAATCTCGGTCCGGCGCGGCACGGCGAAATTGTTGCGAACCTCGCGCAGCTCATCGCTGATGATCGCCATGATCCGATCACGCGAGGCGAGGATGGCAAGGAATTCGCGGATGGATTCCGCCAGCGTCTGCAATTCGCTGGTGACTTCCTGCACGCCCAGCTGGGTCAGGCGCTGCAGGCGCAGTTCCAGAATGGCGCGGGCCTGCGTTTCCGACAGGTTGTAGGTCCCGTCCTCATTGACCGGATGCAGCGGGTCGTCGATCAGCTTCAGATATTCGACGATGTCATGGGCGGGCCAACGCCGTTCCATCAGCCGCTGCCGGGCTTCGGCCGCATCGGCCGAGGAGCGGATCGTGTGGACGACCTCATCGACATTGCTGACAGCCACGGCCAGACCGCACAGCACATGCGCACGTTCGCGCGCCTTGCGCAGTTCGAACGCGGTGCGGCGGGCGACGACGTCTTCGCGGAAAGTCAGGAAATGGGTCAGGAAGTCGCGCAGCGCCAGTTGCTCGGGACGACCGCCGTTCAGCGCCAGCATGTTGCAGCCAAAGCTGGTCTGCATGGGCGTAAAGCGGAACAGCTGGTTCAGCACCACCTCGGCAGTGGCGTCGCGTTTCAGTTCGACGACGACGCGGACGCCGTTGCGGTCGGATTCGTCCTGCACATGGGCGATGCCCTCAATGCGCTTTTCCTTGGCCAGTTCGGCGATCTTTTCGATCATCGTGGCCTTGTTCACCTGATAGGGGATTTCATCCAGCACGATCATCTGGCGACCGTTGCGGGATTCCTCGATCCGGGTCTTGGAGCGGATGATGACGCTGCCGCGGCCTTCCAGATAGGCTTTGCGGATACCCGAGCGGCCAAGGATGATGCCGCCGGTGGGGAAGTCGGGGCCCTGCACGATCTCCATCAGGCGCTCGGTCGGCAGGTCGGGGTTCTCGATCAGCGCCAGCGTGGCGTCGATGACTTCGCCAAGGTTATGCGGCGGGATGTTGGTGGCCATGCCGACGGCGATGCCGCCCGCGCCATTGACCAGCATGTTCGGGTAACGCGCCGGCAGGACGGTCGGCTCGCGGTCCTTGCCGTCATAGTTGTCCTGAAACTCGACCGTGTCCTTGTCGATATCCATGAGCAGATAGGCCGAGGGCTTGTCCATCCGCACTTCGGTGTAACGCATGGCCGCGGCGCTATCGCCGTCCATCGAGCCGAAGTTGCCCTGACCGTCCAGCAGCGGCAGGGACATGGAAAAGTCCTGAGCCATCCGCACCAGCGCGTCATAGATCGCGGCGTCGCCATGCGGGTGGTATTTACCCATCACGTCGCCGACCGGACGGGCCGATTTGCGATAGGGCTTGTCATGGGTGTTGCCGGTTTCGTGCATGGCGAACAGGATGCGCCGGTGCACCGGCTTCAACCCGTCGCGCAGATCCGGGATCGCGCGGCTGACGATCACCGACATGGCATAGTCGAGGTAGGACGAGCGCATCTCGCTCGCGATGTCGATTACGGGCCCGTCATGGTGCATCACCGCCCGTTCCGGGGCGCCGTTCTCGGTGGTGTCGTCATCATCGTGATCGGGGGTATCGGACACTGGATCGCCTCAACATTTTGTTGATGACGGGTCTATCCGATACCAGCCGAGGGTGCAATCTTTCGCTGGGGAAAAGGCCCTTCAGGCCTGCCCGAAAGCCCTTTTGCGGCCCCGCGCGCAGGCGGCCCAGATCGCCGCCAGAATGGCCGAGCAGATCGCGTTCCAGCCCGCCATCGAGATCCCGAACAGCTGCCAACTGATTTCGTCGCAGCGCACCACCGGGGCCTTCTCCAATGCGGCCATCAGGTCGCCGGTGGACATCGTGGCCAGCCCCGTCACCCCGCCCGAGCAATGCTGTGGACCCAGCCACATCTTCATCTCGACCCCGGTGTGATACACGGCAAGGCCGAATGCCACCAACGCCGCCAGCAGACCCAGAAGCGCCAGCCAGCGTTTCCAGCCCAGCACGGCGATCAGCAGGCCGATGATGGCCGCGACCAGATGCGGCCAGCGTTGCAGGATGCACAGTTCGCAAGGCGCATAGCCGAAGAACTGAAAGGTCAGGGCGGCAGCCAGCAGGGCCGCCGATCCGGCGCCCGCAAGCATTCCCAACTGTTTGCTGTAGGTCTGGGTCATGGCTCTCGCTTACGGGTTGGGCAGGTTTCGGACAAATCCCAATGGCGTGATCTCAATGAGGTTTCTCAGTGAGGCTTCCAGGTGATGACGCGATAGACATAGATCACCACCACCACCACGATCACCAGCTTCGACAGCGGATCGACCCAGCCTGCGACCAGTTCGTAGTTTTCATGCAGCAGCAGGCCCGCCAGCGCCAGCGCGCCGATCCAGATGACGCTGCCCAATGCGGTGTAGATCAGGAATTTCCACATCGGCATCCGCGACAGGCCGGCCGGAACCGAGATCAGCGTGCGGATCGTCGGCAGCATGCGCCCGGCAAAGACCGCCGCCCCGCCATGCCGGTCGAACCAGTCCCGCGCCATGTCGATATCCGAGGGCGACAGCGTCAGCAGCCGCCCATGCTTGGCCGCGAAACGCTTCAGGCGCGCCTCACCGATCCACATGCCGATGTAATACCACATGGTCGTGCCGATGACCGAACCCAGCGTGCCGATGATGATGACCATGGTCAGGCTCAGGTCGCCGCGCCCGGCCAGAAAGCCCGCCAGCGGCATGATGACCTCGGATGGAATGGGCGGAAAGACGTTCTCGGCCACCATCAGGATCAGAACCCCGAAATAGCCCCAGCCCTCGATCGTCGAAACCACCCAGTCGAACATGCGTTGCTCCTTTGTCAGAAGGGCTTGCTGAACGTCGGCTGCGACACTGTCAACCCTTGTGGTGGCTTGTGGAATGGCGCGATTAGGGTAGCCTTCTATGTATCAGGGCTTCGGTTCTTGGAGGTTTTTACATGCAGTGGCGTGGCAGACGCGGAAGCCGCAATGTGGAAGATCGGCGGGGCATGGGGGTGACCGGCGCAGGCGGCATCGGCATCGTCGGCGTGCTTCTGGTGCTTGCGGTGGGCTATTTTCTGGGCATCGACATCTCGCCCATCATGGGGTCGATGGAGCAGGGCTCGCAGACCACCGAGCAACGCGAACTGACCCCTGAGGAGCAGGAGGTCGGCCAGTTCATGTCGGTCGTCCTTGCCGACACCGAGGAGGTCTGGGGCAAGGTGCTGCCCGAACAGGCCGGGGTCGAATATGTCTCGCCGCAAATGGTGATGTTCTCGGGTCAGGCGCAGACGGGTTGCGGCGGGGCAAGCTCGGCCATGGGGCCGTTCTATTGCCCGAACGATCAGAAGCTGTATCTGGATACGGCTTTCTTCGACACCATGCAGCAGCGGATGGGGGCAGGGGGCGATTTCGCCTTTGCCTATGTGGTGGCGCATGAGGTCGGCCACCATGTCCAGAACCTGTTGGGCATCCTTGGCCAGACCATGCAGATCCGCCAGCAATCCAGTCAGGCCGATGCCAATTACATCTCGGTCCTGACCGAGCTGCAGGCCGATTGCTTTGCCGGGATCTGGGCGCGGCAGGCGAATGAGCAATTCGGCACGATCGAGGATGGCGATGTCGAGGAAGCGATCAACGCCGCCAATGCCGTGGGCGACGACACGCTGATGCAGAATGCCGGTCAGGCGGTCAGGCCCGACAAGTTCACCCATGGCTCGTCGCAGGATCGCATGACCTGGTTCAAGCGCGGCTTCACCAGCGGCCAGCTGGCCCAGTGCAACACTTTCAAAGAGGTGGGGCTGTAGATCCGGATGCAAACCGCGCGCGCCGAAACATTCCGGCGCGCGGCATGTCGCCGCAGTCCCAATCAGGGCCTTTGCAGATGGATCCCGCGCGGGCGGTCCATTGTCGCCCAGTCCGGCCACCAGCCCATCCATTCGATGCTCACGATCACAAGGCAGATGGCAATGATGGCCAGGATCAGCCTGACGCGTTTGGCGCTGGGCGGGTTGCGCGCCCAGCGTGACGCACGGATCAGCCAGATTAGGTTGTTCATGCGCCCCTTCCCCTGCTAAGTGCTGCCCAAAACGGAACAAGCTCCGGGACCGACCCTTGCCCCATCACAGCGACAGCCGCATCCTGCCCTATACTGCCGACCAAATGTATGCGCTGGTCGCGGATATTGAAAGCTACCCGCAGTTCCTGCCCTGGAACAGCGCCGCCCGCATCCGCTCGAGCCGCCCCGGACCCGACGGCAGCGAGGCGATCGAGGCCGATCTGGTCATCAGTTTCAAGGTTTTCCGCGAACGTTTCGGCAGCCGCGTGACGCTTTGGCCCGAGCGCAAGCGCATCGACACCGAGTATCTGGACGGGCCGTTCAAATATCTCAAAAGCGGCTGGACCTTTGCCGATCAGCCCGAGGGCGGCAGCCGGATCGAGTTCTTTGTTGATTTCGAATTCCGCAACGCCATCCTTGGCAAGGTCATCGGCGTGGTCTTTCACGAGGCGATGGTCCGCATCGTCCGCGCCTTCGAGGAACGGGCCAAGTCGCTTTACGGCCCGGCTTGAACCGGGGCCGGGACGGCAGCGATCCGCGCCGCTTCCCAGACCGCATATTCCTGCGCCAAGGCCTCGCGGGCCATGACCTCGGTCTCGGGTGACAGATCGGTCACGGCCTGCGGCGAGACGTTGCTGTGCCGCAGCTTGATCGGCGTGCTCAGCCGCGCCGAGAGGAAATCGACTGCCGCCTGCATCGCCTCGTAGCGGAAGACATGGTCGACCGCGACCTTGCCGCTGGCGTCCAGCAGAAAGTTGCTCTGCCGCCCGATCTGCGCATAACGCGGGCGTTTCCCGGTCGAGAGATATTCGCGCAGGAACTGTTCGAAGCCGATATGAGCGGTGCTGTTCGCGTGCCCGATCAGTTCTGCCCGCGTCCTGTAGCGATACCAGCTGCGCAGCCAGTCCAGCGGCTCGCGGATGATGGCAACGGATTCAAACGGCGCGCCGCCGATCGGGGCCAGCAGCGGGCTGATACGCCCCAGATATTGCCGCAGGTTGAGATGCTTGATCTCGGGCCGGTTGCGGAAGGCGATCTCGGCCTTGCCCGACAGCGCGGTTTCCAGCGCAGTGGTACCAGTCTTGGGGACCGAAAGAAGGACGATGCGCGGTTCGATAAAGATCAGCATGATGGTCCGTGTCAGGGGCTGGAAATGGCTTAGACAAGCCTGCCCAAGGGTGCAAGCGCCGCGCGGGTTGCACGGCTGGCGCAGAAGAATGGGTATTTAAGAAACGGTGAAACACGCGCCACACGCCGACCCGATGTTCCGGGCAGTTTCAGCCGTCCGCCTTGATCCGAAGGTTGCGGACAAGGAATGCTGCCAGATCGCCCAGCACCTTCTGACTGCCAAAGGCGGCGGTGCCGTGGCCTTCGCCAGCGAGCAGGTCGAAGTCGATCTCGGCATGCGGATCGACCTCGGCCCATGCGGTGCGCAGATGCTGGGCCTGCTCGGCGGCGACGATATTGTCGATCAGGCCGTGGCGGATCATCAGCGCCGGCAGGGTCACGCCCTGTCCGATAGCGTTCAGCCGTCCGACCGGACCCATGGCGGTGGCCTCCTGTCGGCGCTCACCCACGGCGTAGCCGACCAGCAGAGACTCGACGCTTTCGGCGGAATCGGCAGGCGGGCGATGCATCTTCAGACCCAACCGGGCCATGTCCGCATCCATGCTGCCGAAATCCATCGGGCCATAGAAATTGACGACGGCTGCGGGTGGCCGTCCCGCCTGCACCATGCTGAGCGCCGCCGAAACCGCCAGAAACGCTCCGGCCGAGCGTCCCCCCAGCGCGATCCGGTCCGGCGCAAGGTTCAATTCCTGTCCGCGTGATTGCAGGAAGGCGGCGGCGGACAGCACGTCCTCATGCTGGGCGGGCCAGCGGGCCTGGTTCGACAGGCGGTAATTCATGCGGACGATAGCGACGCCATGGTCCAGAACCTGCTGGGGCACGGCAAGGTCGCGCTTGTCGCCGGTCAGGAACCCTCCGCCATGAATGTCGAGCAGGACCGGAAAGGGGCCGCTGCCCCGCGGCAGATAGATATCCATCAAATTGCGCGGCGAATGGCCGGCATAGGCCATTTCGGCAAAGGCGGGGCTCTTGCCCGGACTGGCCAGGGCCGGAGCCGCAAGGGTCCCGGCCAGAATGGCCAACGCAGAGCGGCGGGTGATCATCACTGTCTCCGGCCATTTGTCGCTGTTCTGGCCTCAGGCTAGCATCGTTCAGCGATGTCTCAAATGGCACGAATGGTCGCGGCGCGTGTCAGGCTGCGATTGCCGGCAGATGTGGCAATCCTGCTGCGCTCGGCCCGGGCGAAACGGCAAACGGCTTCTTCGTTTCTTAAATACCCATCTTTTTCTTCAATGCCGCTGGTCCTTCAACAGCAGAAGCAGCGCCACGATGGTCGCGGCAAAGCCCGGCAGCATGGCCGAGGCCGGGGCGGCGCCGGTCAGCGCCGATTCCAGCAGCAGCACCCATGCGGGGGTCAGATAGGTATAGGCCATGACCTTGGCGGCGGGCAGGCGCATCGTCGCATATTGCACCAGCAGCGTGGTCATCGCGCTGGCGCAGATCGCGACATAGATCAGCGTTACCCAGACCAGCGCCGGCAGGTTCGCCCAGTCGGTTTCAATGATCGCGCGCCAGCCCCAGATGCTTAGTAGCGCCGCCCCGGCGACCAGCGTCCCGAAGGTTGAGACCAGCGGCGTCTCGCCCCGGTTCAGGCGGCGCACCATCGGTGTGTAAAGCGCATGCGCCACGCAGCCCAGCAGATAGATCGCCTCGCCCCGGCCGAAATCCAGCCGCCGCAACGCATGGATATCGCCGCGAAAGATCACCCAAAGCGAGCCCGCCGCCCCCAGTGCCAGCGCCATTGCCAGCCGCCCGGTCATCCGTTGGCGCAGCAACAGCCAGCCGAAGCCCGCCGACATCACCGGCGTCAGCGTGAATACCGCCGCGGCCGAGACAGGCAGGGCGGTCTTCAGCCCCTCGAACATCAGGACGAAATAGGCAGCGAACAACCCACCCAGCAGCAGGTAGCGCCATGGCGCGCGCAGCGCCTGACGCGGGATTCCCGGCCCGGCAAAGGCAAAGCCTGCAATCACCCCCGCCGCGATCACGAAACGCGCCGCCGAGATCGCAGTCGGGTCGATCAGGTTCGCGGCCCGCGCCCCCAGCGAGAACGATCCCGCAATCAGCACCGAGAATGCCAGCATCGCGGCATGACCGCGCAGCGCCTCGATCCGTTCCTGTGGCATTGCCGTATCCGCCATTCCGTGCCCCTCTTGATGCGGGCGCGAGCATCGCCAAATGCCGGGCCGATACAAGGGCTGTCAGCCGCGCAGCGCCTTGAGCACGGCCTGCACCTTGGGCGAGCGGTGCAGGTCGACATGGCTGACCAGCCAAAGCTGCGATTCCCAATCGGGCAGGGACATCACCTCGGTCAGGTCGTCGACCTCGCCCGGCAACAGCCAGCCCAGACCCAGCCCGGCCCGGATCGCCGCCAGCCGCGCGTCGGCGTCATTGCTGATCATGGCGATATTCGCGGCGGGCAGATGCGCGGCCAGCCAGCGCATATGCGGCGCGGGGCGGGATTCGGCGCCGGGAATGATAAAGCGATGCGCCGAAGGGTCGGTGACCGGCCCGTGCTGGGCCAGATACCCCTCGGAGGCATAAAGGCTGGCCGCCAGCCGCAGCCATGGGCTGACCACGTAATCCGGCTCGACCGGTTTCGCCCCGGCGCGGATGGCGACATGGGCCTCGCCCGCGTCCAGCCGGAACAGGCGGGTGTCGGTGGTGTAGTTCAGCCGCAGCCCCGGATGCTGGCGCATCAGCGCGACCAGCCGCGGCATCACCAGATCGGACATGCCCTGAACCGAGGTCACGGTGATTTCGCCTTCGATGCGCTCCCCGGTCCCCGAGATCCGCGCCGCCATCTGCGAAAACCGCGCCTCGGCTGCTGCGCCCGCCTCCAGCAGCAGGCGTCCGGCCTCGGTCAGGGTGTAGCCGCGGGCATGGCGCTGGAACAGGCGCGCGCCCAGACGCGCCTCAAGCGCGTTGATGCGGCGGATCACGGTGGCATGATGCACGTCCAGCACCTGGGCCGCGCCGCTGACCGTGCCGCTGCGTGCCACTGCCAGCGCCGCCCGGATATCGTCCCAGCTTTCCGTTTCCATGCGCGCAGAACCTCCACTGTGCATATTCGCGCAGTTCATGCGCAAATATCGCCATTTTGTTCATTCGTGCAAAGCCCTATCTCAGCCTCACAACTCGAACAGCGGAGACCGCAGATGAACATCCTCCATATCGACAGCGCGATTACCGGCGATGCCTCGGTCTCGCGCCAGCTGACCGCCACCATCACCGCCAAGCTGCAAGCTGATAACCCCGACGCCACCGTCACCTATCGCGACCTCGCCGAAGGCGTGCCCGCGATCAACAATGACTGGTTCCAGGCTGTCCGCCTGTCGCCGGAAAACCCGACCGCTGAACAGCAGGCGCTGATCGCGACCTCGGACGCCTATCTGAAGGAAGTGCAGGACGCCGACGTTCTGGTGATCGGCCTGCCGATCTACAACTTCACCATCACCGCGCAGCTGAAAAACTGGCTGGACCAGATCGCCCGCGCCGGTGTCAGCTTCCGCTACACCGCCGAAGGCCCCGAAGGCCTGCTGAAAGGCAAGCGCGCCATCATCGCCTATACCTCGGCTGGCACGCCGATCGGGTCGGATCTAGACTTCGCCTCGGGCTATCTGCGCCATATCCTTGGCTTCATCGGCATCACCGATGTGGACTTCGTGCCCGCCGACCGTCTGGCCTTTGACCGCGATGCCGGCCTTGCCCGCGCGCATGAGGCGCTGGAGCGTATCGCCGCCTGATCCCGGCTGGTTCACATAAAGACGGCCTTCGTTGACTCGGGGGCCGTTTTTTCGTATCAGGTCGCGGAATTCCCGGAAGGACGCCCTTCCGGTCCCCGCAAGGCGCGGGGATCGCCCCCCGTCAGCGCGTTGCGCCCACGGGGGCGTTACTGCTTATCAAGCCTCGGGTCTCGCGGGGTGAACGGAAACCGACCTACGGAGGGCCGCCGATGTTTGAAAATCTGTCCGACCGTCTTGGCGGCGTATTCGACCGGCTGACCAAGCAGGGCGCGCTGTCCGAGGATGACGTCACCGCCGCCATGCGCGAAGTCCGCGTCGCCCTGCTCGAGGCCGACGTCTCGCTGCCGGTCGCCCGCAGCTTCGTGAAATCAGTCACCGCCAAGGCCACCGGTGCAGCCGTCACCAAGTCGATCACCCCCGGCCAGCAGGTCGTCAAGATCGTCCATGACGAGCTGATCAAGGTCCTGCAGGGCGAAGATGCGCCCGACGCCTTGCGCATCGACAATCCGCCCGCGCCGATCCTGATGGTCGGTCTGCAGGGCTCGGGTAAAACCACGACCACTGCCAAGCTGGCCAAGCGCCTGAAAGACCGCGAGAAGAAGCGCGTGCTGATGGCCTCGCTGGACACCCAGCGCCCCGCCGCAATGGAGCAGCTGGCGATTCTGGGCCAGCAGGTCGGCGTCGATACGCTGCCGATCGTTCCGGGCGAAAACGCCGTGCAGATCGCCAAGCGCGCCAAGCAACAGGCGACGCTGGGCGGCTATGACGTCTATATGCTCGATACCGCAGGCCGCCTGCATATCGACCAAGTCCTGATGGACGAGGTTCAGGCTGTCCGTGACGTGGCCAACCCGCGCGAGACGCTGCTGGTCGTCGATGGTCTGACCGGCCAGGACGCGGTCAATGTCGCCACCGAATTCGACGGCAAGGTCGGCATTTCCGGCGTCGTCCTGACCCGGATGGACGGCGACGGCCGCGGCGGTGCGGCGCTTTCGATGCGCGCCGTGACCGGCAAGCCGATCCGCTTCGTCGGCCTTGGCGAAAAGATGGACGCGATCGAGGTCTTCGACGCGCATCGGATCGCGGGCCGCATCCTTGGCATGGGCGATATCGTCGCGCTGGTCGAGAAAGCGCAGGAAGTGCTGGAGGTCGAACAGGCCGAGCGCATGATGAAGCGCTTCCAGAAGGGTCTGTTCAACATGAACGACCTGAAGAACCAGCTTGAGCAGATGATGAAGATGGGCGGGATGCAGTCCATCATGGGCATGATGCCGGGCATGGGCAAAATGGCCAAGCAGGCCGAGGCCGCCGGTTTCGACGACCGCGCGCTGAAGCGTCAGATCGCGCTGATCAACTCGATGACCAAGAAGGAACGGGCCAACCCGGACCTGCTGCAGGCCAGCCGCAAGAAGCGCATCGCCGCAGGTGCTGGCATGGATGTGTCAGAGCTGAACAAGCTGCTGAAAATGCAGAAGCAGATGGCCGACACGATGAAGAAGCTGGGCAAGATGGGCAAGGGCGGCATGCTCAAGCAAGCCATGCGCGCCATGGCTGGCAAGGGCGGCGGTCTGCCCGACATGGCCAATGTCGATCCGGCACAAATGGCCGAGGCGACCAAGATGCTGCAGGACTCCAAGGGTCTGGGCGGCCAGCTGGGCGGTCTGAACCTGCCCGGTGGCCTGTCGGGGCTGTTCGGTAAGAAGTGATGTCGCACAAGATCGAAACCCTGCGCGCGGATGTTCCGGTGATCGAGACCGATCGCCTGATCCTGCGCGCGCCGCGTTTCGACGATCTGGATGCCATCACTGCCTTTGGCTTGTCCGAGCGCTCGCGCCATGTCGGCGGCCCGATGCCGGAATGGAAAAGCTGGACCTCGCTGAGTTCCATGATCGGCCATTGGATCATTCGCGGCTATGGCTGGTGGATGATTCAGGACAAGGCCACCGGCCTTGTCGCCGGTCGTACCGGTATCGGCCATCACATCGACTGGCCCGAGCCGGAACTGGGCTGGCATCTTTACGAAGGTTTCGAGGGCCGCGGCATCGCCTATGAGGCGGCGCTGGCTGCGCGCGCCCATGCACATGGGGTCATGGGGCTGGGGCCGCTGATCTCGCTGATCGCGCCCGAGAACCTGCGTTCGCGCCGTCTGGCCGAGCGTCTTGGTGCCGTGCCGGAATCCGAGATCTCGATCCGCGGCACGACCTGCATCGTCTACCGCCACCCGATGGGGACCGCGTGATGATGGATGACAGCCTGTGTATCCCCTGTGTACGCCCGATGCGCTCCTCGCGCACCCAGCCCGGAGACCTTCATGACTGAGCAGACCGCCCGCGCAGCCACCCTGTTGAAGGAACATCGCGCCAGCATCGACCGGCTGGACGCGATCCTTGTCTATACGCTGGCCGAGCGGTTCAAGCACACCCAATCCGTTGGCCTCCTCAAGGCCGACCACGATCTTCCTCCGTCCGATCCCGCCCGCGAGGCGCAGCAGATCGAGCGGCTGGAACGCCTCGCGCGCGAGGCCGATCTCGACCCGGAATTCGCGCGCAAATTCCTGAACTTCGTGATCGCCGAAGTGATCCGGCATCACGAGAAATACCAAGCATAGGTGCGCTGAAGCGCACCCTACGCCAACCCCGTAGGGTGTGCTTCAGCACACCACAACACCGCCATTTCAAAGGAGAAAACCAAATGGCTATGAAAATCCGCCTGGCCCGTGGTGGCTCGAAGAAACGCCCGCACTACGCAATCGTCGCGACCGACTCGCGCATGCCGCGCGATGGCCGTTTCCTCGAGAAGCTGGGCACCTACAACCCGCTGCTGGCCAAAGACTCCGAAGACCGCATCAAGATGGACATCGAGCGCGTCCAGTACTGGCTGGGTCAAGGCGCACAGCCGACCGACCGCGTTGCCCGCTTCCTGGAAGCCGCTGGCGTGACCCCGAAAACCGAGCGCAAGAACCTGAAAAAAGGTGAGCCGGGCAAAGCTGCGAAAGACCGTGCCGAGAAGCGCGCTGCTCGCGCCGCTGCCGCTGCCGAAGTCGCTTCGGAATAATCCCCGATGACCGAGCGGATCTGCGTCGGCGCGATCGCGGGCGCCTTTGGCGTCCGGGGCGAGGTGCGGCTGAAAAGCTTCACCTCGACACCCAATGACATCGCCGCCTATGGTCCGCTCTGGTCCGAGGATGGCAAGCGCTCGTTCACCGTCCGCCTCACGCGGCCGGTGACGGGCGGGCTTGGCGCCCGGCTTTCGGGCGTCGAGACGCGCGACGATGCCGAGGCGCTGAAAGGCGTTACCCTGTGGGCGGATCGCGACAAGCTGCCGGCGCTGCCGGATGATGAATTCTATCACACCGATCTGATCGGCCTGTCCGTCTATGACGCGGGCGGCGTACTGATCGGCAAGGTCCGCGCGGTCTATGACCACGGCGCGGGCGATATCCTTGAAATCTTTGGCCCGGGTCGCAAGCAGACCTTGCTGCTGCCCTTCACCCGCGCCTTTGTCCCCACCGTGGACATCGCGGCCGGCCGCATCATCGCCGACCCGCCCGAGGAAGACGAAGACGAGCAGGAGGAGACCGAATGACGCGACTGGTCCTTCTGGTCATCGGTTACGTGTTGATGCTGGCCGGCCCGCTTTTGCAGGGCCTGAGCGGCAGCGCCAACCCGAATGCCTATATCTTTGCACCTATCCTGCTGGCGGGTTCGATCCCGCTGGTCGCCGGGCGCAATATCCAGCCAAGCGCGCGCATCATGGCGCAGGGCATCCTGATCTGTGGCGCGGTGGTGCTGGGCCTGTGGTATCTGGGCGGGCTGGCCGCGCCCATGGCCATTGCCCCCGCTGCTCCGGTCGGCGCGGCGATTGCCGGCGCGCTGATCGCCGCCGCGGCTAATCTGCTGAAGTTCCGCCGCGCATGACCGACGAACCGAAAGCTGCAGGGTCCAAGTCGCATGGCGCGACGGCGATTGGCACGAAGTCGCATGGCCGCCTGTCGATCCGCGCCAGCCTGCAACCGCGCGAGCTGATGGCCGAGCCGCAGGTGCTTGGTGCGTGGACCGCCCAGATCGTGACCCTGTTCCCCGAGGCATTTCCGGGCATCCTTGGCCTGTCCCTGACCGGCAAGGCGCTGGCCGAAGGCTTGTGGAACCTGCGGACCACCGACCTGCGCCCCTTCGGCATCGGCAAGCATCGCAATGTCGACGACACGCCCGCAGGCGGCGGGGCGGGCATGGTGATCCGCGCCGATGTCATGGATGCGGCGCTGCGCGAGGCTGGGTCGGACCTGCCGGTGATCTATCTGTCGCCGCGCGGCAAGCCCTTTACCCAGGCCCGCGCCCGCGAATTGGCGAACGGTCCCGGCATGACCCTGATCTGCGGCCGCTTCGAGGGCGTCGACCAGCGCGTGCTGGATGCCCATAATGTTGAGGAAATCAGCATTGGCGACTATGTCCTGACCGGCGGAGAACTTGCCGCACAGGTCTTGATCGACGCGACGGTTCGCCTTATACCGCGCGTGCTGGGGAATCAGGAATCGCTGGCCGAGGAATCCTTTTCCGACGGTCTGCTTGAGCACCCTCAGTACACGAAGCCCGCCCTTTGGGAAGGCCGCGCGATCCCGGAAGTCCTGCTCTCGGGAAATCACGCGGCTATTGCCAATTGGCGGAGCGATATGGCCGAAAGGCTGACCAAGGAACGCCGCCCCGACCTGTGGCGGGCATATGAGGCAACTCATATGGACCCGGCAAAGGACCGACAGCTCTCGGGCGCATCAGACCAATCGCGGAGCTACCGCGAGCAACCAGAGGATCCCAAGCGATGAACCTGATCGCCCAACTCGAAGCCGAGCAGATCGCTGCGCTCGGCAAAGAAATTCCGGACTTCAAGGCTGGCGACACCATCCGCGTCGGCTACAAAGTCACCGAAGGCACGCGTTCGCGCGTCCAGATGTATGAAGGCGTTGTGATCTCGCGCAAGGGCGGCGGCATCAGCGCGTCCTTCACCGTGCGCAAGATTTCGTTCGGCGAGGGTGTCGAGCGCGTCTTCCCGCTGTACTCGACCAACGTCGACTCGATCACCGTTGTCCGCCGTGGCCGCGTTCGTCGCGCCAAGCTGTACTACCTGCGTGATCGTCGCGGTAAATCGGCACGTATCGCCGAGGTCACCAACTACAAGCCCAAAGCTGACGCCAAGGCCTGAGGAAACGCGCCATGAAAAAAGAAATTCACCCCGACTACCACGTCATCGACGTCAAGATGACCGACGGGACCGTCTATCAGGTCCGTTCGACCTGGGGCAAAGAAGGCGACGTGATGTCGCTGGACATCGACCCGACCGTTCACCCGGCATGGACCGGCGGTTCGGCCAAGCTGCTGGATGCTGGCGGCCGCGTGTCGAAGTTCAAGAACAAATACGCCGGCCTGGGCTTCTGAGCCTTACGCCAGTGCTGAATACGGAAACGCCGCCCCTTGGGGCGGCGTTTCTTATTCCGGGCTGCGTCGCGGCGGTGGGCGGGCCGCGATGAGAGGGAAGGCGCCCGGATATTCCAAGACCCCTGGGTGATCCGCGTCACATGCCAAGAAACAGCGGCGACCAGATCGGAGACACTGCCCGTCCCGCGCCCAGGGGCCTGCCGGTCAGCGCTCCGCGACCGGTATCGATGACCACGCGGCCGTCGCGATAGGTGCGCAGAACCGGGCCTTGCGCACTTTGGTATTTCGACAGCGCGATGGTGGCGAATGCTGGCGGCGCTTCGGGCAGGATGGTCGGAAGGCTGAAACGGATCATTGGAAGGCTCCCTTGCTGTCCATGCGCTCAATAAAGGTGTCCCAGCGCGAGGGGTCGCGGTTGCGCATCAGGTCAACCGAGGTCTCACGCGGGGTTGTGGTCAAAAGCACCAGCGGCACGCCGGAAATCATATGCGGCCTGCCCGAATTGCGGTCGATCAACGACACCGCATAGCGGGGCGAATGGGGCACCGTGGCCCGGATCGCGCGATCGGCAAAAGCCGACAGGTGGTTCAGCATCGACATGTCTGGCTCCTCTGGCGCTGCCTCGTGGCGTTTTCGACAGGTTTATTACGACATGTCTTGTCGTCTTTTGCAAGATAAATATCTACTAGACTTATCGTGTTAAATATTGCGGCCAGATCATCGCGTTAACCGGATGTGCCTGCCTGTCGGGGGTTGTTCCAGATATGCCGCAGTCGCGCCGATTCGTCCGTGCGGCACGCTTTCCAACGCGCACGGCGCTGCCTATTGTCCAAAGCGGAACGCCGTTTCTTGGGGGATGCATGGCGCATATCATCGTCGTCGGGAACGAGAAGGGTGGCTCGGGCAAATCCACCACCTCGATGCATGTGGCGACGGCATTGGCGCGGCTGGGCCATCGGGTAGGCGCGCTGGATCTGGACGTGCGCCAGCGCAGTTTTGGCCGCTATCTGGAAAACCGCAGCCACTTCACCCAAAGCGAGGGGCTGGATCTGCCGACCCCGCGACTGGGCCATCTTGAACCGGAAAGCGACGGGATCGACCCGCTGTCCCGCGCGATCGAGACGCTTGAGCCCGACTGCGATTTCATCCTGCTGGACTGCCCCGGCTCTCATACCAAGCTGAGCCAGATGGCGCATACGCTGGCCGATACGCTGATCACGCCGATGAACGACAGCTTCATCGATTTCGACCTGCTGGCGCGGCTGTCGCCCGATGGGCGCATCCTTGGCCCCTCGATCTATGCCGAGATGGTCTGGAGCGCGCGGCAGTTGCGGGGCCAAGCCGGGGCGGGGCCGATCGACTGGCTGGTGCTGAGGAACCGCCTTGGCACGCAGCAGATGCACAACAAGCGCAAGGTCGGCGGCGCGCTGGACACGCTGTCCAAGCGCATCGGATTTCGCGTCGCCCCCGGCTTTTCCGAACGGGTGATCTTCCGTGAGCTGTTTCCACGCGGTCTGACGCTGCTGGATCTCAAGGACATCGGCACCGAACAGCTGAGCATGTCCAATATCGCCGCCCGGCAGGAGTTGCGCGACCTGATCGCGGAATTGCGCCTGCCCGGAGTTTCCGTCACGTTCTAGGACGCGGGCGAGAGAACCCTATATAGAAGCAGGCGCGTCGATCCCCACCAGGCGCAAGAAGCTGGAGGACAGGCAAGATGACAGGGATTGGCCGGCAGATTGCCGCCATGATGATAGGTATTGGCCTTAGCCACATGCCGCTGCCTCTGGCTGCCGAGGCCAATGAGGCAGACGCCGCCGTGGTCAGCAAGGAAATCCCGGTGGTGACAGCCGCCAAGGCCAAACGTGAGACAATCGAGGCCCGCGTTCCCGTCACTGGATCGCTGGTGGCGCGTGAGCCGGTGCAGATCCATGCCAGCGTCTCGGGCTACGAAATCCGCGAGATCCATGCCGAGATCGGCGACCGGGTGAAGGCCGGCGATGTGCTGGTGGTGCTGGACGACGAATCCCTGACCGCACAGGTGGCGCAGGCCACCGCCGAATTCGAACGCGCGACCGCCAGTGTCAGTCAGGCCGAAAGCCAGATCGCCAGCAGCAAGGCGACGCTGGTGCAGGCCCAGTCGCAGCTTGAGCGGACCGTCGCCCTGCGCAAAAGCGGCAATACCGCGCAATCGGTGCTGGATGAGGTGATCGCGACCGAGGCCTCGGCGCGGGCCTCGGCGCAATCGTCGCTGGACGGGCTGGCGGTGGCCAAGGCGCAGCTGGCCCAATCCGCCGCCGCCCGCCGCATTGCCGAGCTGAACCTGCGCCATACCCGCATCCTTGCCCCGGTCGATGGCGTCATTGCCACCCGCAATGCGGAAATCGGCGCGCTGTCCGGTCAGGGCGGCGATCCCATGTTCATCATGATTGCGCGCGGAGAGGTCGAGCTGGCCGCCGACGTGATCGAAACCGCTCTGGTCCAGATCGAGCCCGGCGATGAGGTCGAGGTGCAACTGACCGGGCAGGGCATGATCAAGGGCAAGGTGCGGTTGGTTCCCGCAGTGATCGACCCGGTGACGCGGCTGGGTCGGGCGCGCATCTCATTGCCATCCGATCCGCGGCTGCGCATCGGGCTGTTCGCCAGCGGCTGGGTCATCACCGACCGGCGCGACGCGGTGACGGTTCCCGCGGGCGCGGTTCTGGCCGACGATCAGGGCGAACGCGTCCAGATCGTCAAGGATGGCGTGGTGCAGACGCGGGCGATCCGCGCCGGTCTGGTCTGGCAGGGCAAGCGCGAGATCCTCGAAGGGCTTCAGCCCGGCGATGAGGTGATCGCGCGGGCCGGGGCATTCTTCCGTGACGGCGACCCGGTTCGGGTCCTGCCCGCGAAGGACGCAGCGGAATGAACTTCTCGACCTGGTCCATCCGCCAGCCGGTCCCGTCGATCGCCGCCTTTCTGGTGCTCGTGCTGATCGGGCTTTACAGCTTCAGCCGCCTGCCGGTCACGGCCATGCCGAATATCGACCTGCCGGTGGTCAGTGTGTCCGTGGCGCAGCCCGGTGCCGCGCCCTCGGAACTGACGCGACAGGTGATCCAGCCGATCGAGGATTCCATCGCCTCGATCACCGGGGTGCGGCATATCTACTCGACCGCGACGGACAGTTCGGCCTCGATCACCGTCGAGTTTGAACTTGAGACCGACACCGACCGGGCGATGAACGACGTCAAGGACGCGGTGGCCAAGGTCCGTTCGGACTTGCCGGAATCGATTGTCGAGCCGGTGATCCAGCGCATCGATATCGCGGGCATGGCGATCCTGACCTATGCCGTCAGCGACCCGACCAAGACCATGGAGGCGCTGTCGGATTTCGTCGATGACGTGGTGGCGCGCGATCTGTCGACCGTGGCGGGCGTCGCCAGCATCACCCGGATCGGCGGGGCGGATCGCCAGATCAATGTCGAACTGGACGCGGGCCGGATGCAGGCATTCGGGCTGACCGCCGCCGAAATCTCGGACCAGTTGCGGGCCAAGAATATCGACATGGGCGGCGGTCGCGGTGATCTGGCCGGGACCGAATTCGCCATTCGCACGCTGGGTTCTGCCTCGGATGTGGGGCGGTTGGCGGCGACGCCGATCCTGATCGGGCAGGGGCGCACGATCCGTCTGGACCAGATCGGCACGGTCAGCGAAGGCCCCAGCGAGACGCGCAGCTTTGCCCTGTTGGAGGGGCAGCCCGTGGTCGCATTCGGGATCTTCCGCGCCAAGGGTGCGTCAGATCTGGTCGCGGGCGATGGGACCAAGGCGCGGGTCGCGCAGATCATGGAACGCAATCCCGGCGTCAGCATCGATCTGATCGACGATGCCACCACCCATACCGAGGCGAATTATCATTCGACCATGGACACGCTGTATGAGGGCGCGGCCCTTGCGGTGATCGTGGTCTTTCTGTTCCTGCGCAACTGGCGCGCCACGCTGATCGCGGCGGTGGCACTGCCGCTTTCGGTCATCCCGACCTTCTTTGTGATGCAGCAACTGGGCTTCACGCTGAACGGCATCAGCCTGCTGGCGATCACGCTGGTCACGGGCATCCTTGTCGACGATGCCATCGTCGAAATCGAAAACATCGTGCGCCATATCAACATGGGCATGCCCGCCTATGAGGCCAGCATGGAGGCCGCGAATGAAATCGGTCTGACCGTCATCGCGATCAGCTTCTCGATCGTCGCGGTCTTTGCCCCGGTCAGCTTCATGGGCGGCATTCCGGGTCAGTATTTCAAGCAGTTCGGGCTGACGGTGGCGGTCTCGGTGCTGTTCTCGCTGCTGGTCGCGCGGCTGATCACGCCGATGCTGGCTGCCTATTTCCTGCGCGATGTCGCCCATGTCGAAGAGGCCAAGGACGGCATCTTGATGCGGCTTCTGATGGGTATCCTGCGCTGGACGCTGCGCCACCGCTTCCTGACCCTGCTGATGGGGATCGGGGTCTTTGCCGCGTCGATCTTTTCGGCGACGCTTCTGCCCACCGAATTCGTTCCGGCGCAGGATGTCGGACGCAGCCAGATCTCGATCGAATTGCCGCCCGGCGCGACGGTCGAGGAAACCATCGACGCGGCGCGCACCATCTCGACCCGGATCGCCGAAGAGCCCGAGGTGCGTTCGGTCTTTGTCAGCGGTGGCGATCCGAACGTCTCGGATGCCAAGATCATGGTCAATTACGGCTCGAAGACCGAGCGCGAACGGTCGAGCTTCCAAATCGAGGAGGCGCTGAAGCACGATCTGGCGCAGATCCCCGACCTGCGGATGAACTTCCTGAACGAGAACGGCGCCAGCGATTTCGAGATCTCGGTTCTGGGCGATACCGAGGACGCGACCGCTGAGGCTGCCGAGCGCCTGATGGCCGCGATGAAGACCCTGCCCAGCCTTGAGGGGGTGACCTCATCGGCGGCATTGCAGCGCCCCGAATTGCAGATCCATCCGCGCGATGCGGTGGCGGCCGAGCTGGGCGTGACCGCCAGCGCCCTGGCCACCACCCTGCGGGTGGCGACTTTGGGCGACACGGAATCGAATCTGGCCAAGTTCAACACCGGTGATGAGCAGATCCCGATTGTGGTGCGCCTGGACGACAGCGCGCGGCGCGACCTGATGACGGTGCGCAATCTGCGCGTGCCAAGTTCGGCTGGACAGGTGCCGCTAGAGGCGGTGGCCGATGTCTCGATTTCCGCTGGGGCGACCGAGATCGGGCGCTATGACCGGCGCTACCGCACCGCTGTCACCGCCAATCTGGCCGAAGGCGCGCTGCTGGGTCCGGTGACCACGCAGGTCACCGATCTGCAAGCCAAGGTCGAATTGCCGCCCGGAACCGCGATCCAGCCCGCAGGCGATGCCGAGATCATGGGCGAGGTGTTTCAGGCCTTTGCCGTGGCGATGATCTCGGGCGTGATGCTGACCTATGTCGTGCTGGTGCTGCTGTTCCATAACTTCGTGACGCCGGTCTCCATCCTGATGTCGCTGCCGCTGGCGATTGGCGGAGCGATCCTTGCGCTGTTCCTGACCGGCAATTCGATCAGCATGGCGGTGGTCATCGGCTTCCTGATGCTGATGGGCATCGTGACCAAGAACGCCATCATGCTGGTCGAATTCGCGCTGTCCTCGATGGATCGGGGCACGGAAAAGCGGGTGGCGATCTTGGACGCGGTGCATAAACGCGCCCGTCCCATCGTGATGACCACGATCGCGATGACCGCGGGGATGGTTCCGTCCGCGTTGGGCACGGGCGAGGGCGCCGAGTTCAGCGCGCCGATGGCGATTGCGGTGATCGGAGGGCTGCTGCTGTCGACCCTGCTGTCGCTACTGTTCGTGCCTTCGCTTTTCTCGGTCATCCATGGCGGGCAGATCGGCGCAGGCGGTCTGCTCAGGCGCTGGATCGGGGTGAACAGCCCCGCAGCCAGCCCCGAAGTGCGTAAGCACTGAGATGAAAAAGGGGGCCTCGATGGCCCCCTTTTGCATTCCTTGGCTGATCTGGATCAGGCCAGCATGCCCATCGGGTTTTCCAGATGGCCGACGATCTTTGCCAGAAGCTGTGCACCCAGTGCGCCGTCGATGACACGGTGGTCGACCGACAGCGTCATCGACATGACGTTGCGGATGACCACTTCGCCATTTTCGACGACCGGGGTCTGGATGCCCGCGCCCACGGCCAAGATCGCGCCATGCGGCGGGTTGATGACCGCGTCGAAATTCTCGATCCCGAACATGCCAAGGTTCGAAATCGCGAAGCTGCCGCCCTGATATTCATGGGGTGCAAGCTTCTTCGACTTGGCGCGCGTGGCCAGATCCTTCATCTCGGCCGACAGGGCGGACAGCGTCTTTTGCTGCGCGTCCTTCAGGACCGGGGTGAAAAGCCCGCCTTCGATTGCGACGGCAACCGCCACATCCGAGGGCTTCAGCTTCAGGATGCGGTCGCCCGCCCAGACGGCATTGGCGTCCGGCACTTCCTGCAGCGCCAAAGCGCAGGCCTTGATGATGAAGTCGTTGACCGAAAGCTTCACGCCGCGGCTGTCCAGCTGCTTGTTCAGCATGGCGCGGAATTCCATCAGCGCATCCAGCTTGGCCGAGCGGCGCAGATAGAAATGCGGGATGGTCTGCTTGGCCTCGGTCAGGCGCGCTGCGATGGTGCGGCGCATCCCGTCCAGCGCGACCTCGATGGTCTCGCGGTCGGCATACATCTTGAGGATGGTTTCCGTCGAGGGACCAGCCGCAGCAACCGCTGCCGGGGCAGGGGCGGCTTTCGGGGCCTCGGCGGCGACGGCGGGTTTGGCCGCGCCGGGTTTCGCGCCTTCGACATCCGCCTTGACGATGCGACCGTAAGGGCCGGAACCCGTCACGCCAGCCAGATCGATGCCCTTGTCAGCCGCGATGCGGCGCGCCAGCGGCGAGGCAAAGATGCGGTTGCCGTCGGCGGCCTTGGGCGCTGCCGAGGCGGGGGCGCTGGCGGCTGCCGGGGCGGGCGCTGCCGCCTCGGCTTTCGGGGCGGCTGCGGCCTTTGCAGCGGGTGCCGCGCTGATCGCATCGGCGCTTTCGCCTTCTTCCAGCAGGACGGCGATGGCGGTGTTCACTTTCACCCCGGCCGTGCCCTCGGCGATCAGGATCTTGCCGATCTTGCCTTCGTCCACGGCCTCGAATTCCATCGTGGCCTTGTCGGTCTCGATCTCGGCGATGACATCGCCGGATTTGACCTCGTCGCCTTCCTTCACCAGCCATTTGGCCAGCGTGCCTTCCTCCATCGTGGGGGAGAGCGCGGGCATCAGGATTTCTGTCGGCATCTCGCGTTCCCCTTACTTGTAGGTGACTTTTTTCACCGCCGCGACGACCTCGTCCGAGGTGATCAGGGCGAGCTTTTCAAGGTTCGCGGCATAGGGCATGGGCACGTCCTTTCCGGTGCAGTTGATCACCGGCGCGTCGAGATAATCGAACGCGTTTTCCATGACATAGGCCGAGATATGGTTGCCGATCGAAGCGACCGGGAAACCTTCCTCGACGGTGACGAGGCGGTTGGTCTTCTGCACCGAGGCGATGATGCTGTCATAATCCAGCGGACGCAGGGTGCGCAGGTCGATGACCTCGGCGTCGATGCCTTCGGCGGCCAGTTTCTCGGCGGCGTCCAGCGCGTGACTCATGCCGATGCCGAAGCTGACAAGGGTCACGTCCTTGCCCTCGCGGGCGATGCGGGCCTTGCCGAAGGGGATGGTGAAGTCTTCAAGGTCCGGGACCTCGAAGCTGCGGCCATACATGATCTCGTTCTCAAGGAAGATGACCGGGTTCGGGTCGCGGATCGCCTGTTTCATCAGGCCTTTCGCATCCGCCGCCGAATAGGGCATCACCACCTTCAGGCCGGGGATCTGGGCATACCATGCCGCATAGTCCTGGCTGTGCTGCGCGCCGACGCGGGCAGCGGCACCGTTCGGGCCGCGGAACACAATCGAGCAGCCCATCTGGCCGCCGGACATGTAAAGCGTCTTCGCGGCCGAGTTGATGATGTGGTCCACCGCCTGCATGGCGAAGTTGAAGGTCATGAACTCGACGATCGGACGCAGGCCGGCCATGGCCGCACCCGTGCCGATACCGGCAAAGCCGATTTCGCTGATCGGGGTGTCGACGACGCGGCGCGGGCCGAACTTGTCCAGAAGCCCCTGCGAAATCTTGTAGGCGCCCTGATACTCGCCGACTTCCTCGCCCATGAGGAAGACGGTCTCGTCGCGGGTCATTTCCTCTTCCATGGCCTCGCGCAGGGCTTCCCGCACGGTCATGGTCTTCATCTTGGTGCCTTCCGGCCAGTCGGGCGAACGGTCAGCCTTGGCGGCGACCGGTGCGGCAGCAGCGGGGGCTTCGGCCTGTGCGGCGACGGGGGCTGCCGCCGGGGCGGCTGCGGGTTTCACGTCATCGACGCTTTCGCCCTCTTCGACGAGGATGGCGATGGGGGTGTTCACCTTCACGCCCTGCGCGCCTTCGGCGATCAGGATCTTGCCAAGGATGCCCTCATCCACGGCCTCGAATTCCATCGTGGCCTTGTCGGTCTCGATCTCGGCGATGACATCGCCCGACTTGACCGCATCGCCTTCCTTTTTCAGCCATTTCGCCAGCGTGCCTTCCTCCATGGTCGGCGACAGGGCGGGCATCAGAATCTCGGTTGCCATCTGTTTGTGTCCCCCGTCAGGCGTTCTTGGCGACTGCGGCTTGCGGCAGCTCGTCGGCATAAATATCGGTCCACAGCTCGGACAGCGCCGGTTCCGGGCTTTCCTTGGCGAACTCGGCGGATTCGTTCACGATGTCCTTGATTTCCTTGTCGATGGCCTTGAGGTCATCTTCGGTCGCGTGGTTGCCGGTCAGCAGCAGCTCGCGGACGTTCTCGATCGGATCGCGTTCGTCGCGCATCTTCTGCACTTCCTCGCGCGAGCGGTATTTCGCCGGGTCCGACATTGAGTGACCGCGATAGCGATAGGTCATCACTTCAAGAATGTAGGGGCCCTTGCCCGCGCGGCAGTGGGCCACGGCCTTTTCGCCGGCAGCCTTGACCGCCAGCACGTCCATGCCGTCGACCTGCTCGCCCTGGATGCCAAAGGCGGTGCCGCGGCCAAACAGCGTCGTCGATTTGGTCGAGCGCTTGACCGAGGTGCCCATGGCGTATTGGTTGTTCTCGATCACGAAGACGACCGGCAGGGACCACAGTTCGGCCATGTTGTAGGTCTCATAGACCTGGCCCTGGTTCGCCGCGCCGTCACCGAAATAGGTGAAGGTGACGTTGTCATTGCCCAGATACTTGTCGGCGAATGCCAGACCCGCGCCCAGCGGAACCTGCGCCGCGACGATGCCATGGCCACCGTAGAAATGCTTTTCGCGCGAGAACATGTGCATCGAGCCGCCCTTGCCGCGGGAGTAGCCCCCTTCGCGACCGGTCAGCTCGGCCATGACGCCGTTCGCGCTCATGCCGCAGGCCAGCATGTGCCCGTGGTCGCGATACGAGGTGATGCGCTTGTCGCCTTCCTTGGTCACGGATTCGAGGCCGACGACGACAGCTTCCTGCCCGATATACAGGTGGCAGAAGCCACCGATCAGGCCCATGCCATAAAGCTGGCCGGCCTTTTCCTCGAATCGGCGGATCAGCAGCATGTCGCGGTAATGTTTGAGAAGCTCGTCCTTGGAAACGTTGGACGGGACTTCCTTGGCTGCGGGCTTTCTGACCATAAAGGGTCCTCCTCCTGAGCGCAGGATAGTTCAGCGTTAAACTACTTCTAGAATGGACTTCCTGGAAAAGTAAACCTGCGATATGCGACGCCTGCGTAAAATGGCCGCAGCCATGCAGGGCCTGCCTGAAACCGGATCAGCGGATGATGATTTCGTCGGGGCGCAGAAAGCCAAGGACATCGCGGGCGCGTTCGTCCAGCAGGTCCAGATCCAGATAATCGTCCGACAAGCGACGCGTCAGGTTCTTCATCCGGTTGACCTCGGCCTGCAGCTTGTCGCGCTGTGCGACCAATTCGCGCGTATCGGCCTTAAGCTGTTCGCGCCGCAACACGCCCGATGGTCCCTGCACGGCGGCAAAGGCGAAATAGACAGCCAGAAGGGCCATGATGGCAAAGAAGACCAGGGCGCTGATCGACAGGCGTTCGGACATCGGGCGATTTTCCTTGGTTTTTGGGGATCATGCCACAGCATTTGCGATGGGGGAATCCCGAATGCAGGTCATTGACAGTTGGCGCGCCAACCCCTTCCATGGCGGCATGAGCCATCCCCAGTCCCTACGGGAAAGAACCTGACGATGTTGGCCTTGTTGCGGTTGATCGGGCTGGTGCTGGCGGTCGAGCTGATTTTCTATTTCCTGCTGACGGTCTATATCCGCAGCACGCGGCGCGAGGCGCTGGAAAAGGAATGGGACCGGCGTCACCCCGAAAAGGCGGGCAACTCGCCGGAACGACGCGAGTTCATAAGGCGTTCGATGATCGGCTTCAGCAAAAGCCTGCGGGCGCGGCTGGTCGCTTTGGTGCTGGTCCTGCCGGTGGTCGCCATCGTCGTGATCATCGTATTGGTGAATTACAACTGAGAGGGCGCCGATGCGCTGGTTCCTGACTGTCCTGGGTGTGCTGTTCGGCATCACCGTCTTTCTGTTTCTGGATTACGCCTTGCCCTCGCGGCAGACGGTCCGGATCACGAACACCTACAATCGTCTGACCGATATCGGGGCGAATGCGATTTTCTATGCCTCGGCCGATGCTGGCACGGTGCAGAACGCGGCGGGCCAGCGCGATGTGCGCTTTATCGACACGGTGCGTCCGAATGGCCGCCCCTATGTCTATCGCAATGAGGACACCGGCTGGATCTGGCCGCCTTACTTCAAATACGACAGCTCGAACCTGCATGCGCAGGCCACCGATCGTAAATCGACCTCGGCCAATCCGGAATGGGTCAGCGTCACGTCCTATGGCTGGCGGGTGTCGTGGCTGTCGATCTATCCCAATGCAATCTCGATCCGGTCGGTGGCGGGGCCGGATGTGCGGCCGTTCAACTGGCCGGCGGTGCTGATCCTGCTGGTGCTGGGCGTGCTGCTGTTCATGCTGTGGCGGATGTGGAACCAGTTCCATGAACGCAGCATCGAGCCCGCGATCCGCTCTGCCGATGAGGCCTGGGACCGCATCGACGCGCAGGCGGATGCGGCGCGTGACCGTGCCCGTGGCCGGGTCAGCCGCTGGTGGGATTGGGTCAGAGGACGCTGAGCATGGAAAACGGCAAACCTGTTGCCAGCCATACCCGCCGCAATCCGGGCGTGCCGCTGCGCATGGAGTGGTTCGACGGCATTCGCATCAATACCCCGGCCAGCGAAAGGCGGGCGGCCAGCTTGCCTGCGCGGCGCAGCCTGAAAAAGGATTGGCAGGCGGCGTGGCTGCTGAACGCGGTGCGTTGCATCGACCTGACCACCCTGTCCGGGGACGACACCCCAGACCGCGTGGCCCGGCTTTGCGCCAAGGCGCGCGCGCCGATCGAGGCGGGGCAGCTTGCCGCCCTTGGGGTCGAGGGGCTGACCACCGGCGCGGTCTGCGTCTATCCCACCATGGTGGCGGCGGCCAAACGCGCGCTTGAGGGCTCGGGCGTGCCGGTGGCCTCGGTCGCGACGGGCTTTCCGGCAGGCCTGATGCCCCTTGACCTGCGACTGGCCGAGATCCGCTATGCGCTGGATCAGGGCGCCGACGAGATCGATATCGTCATCAGCCGCGCCCATGTCCTGCAAGGAAACTGGTCCGCGCTTTACGATGAGCTTTGCGCCATGCGCGAGGCTTGCGGAGCTGCGTTGATGAAGTCGATCCTTGCCACGGGTGAGCTGAAGACGCTGGAAAACGTCGCCAAGGCCAGCCATGTCGCCATGCAGGCGGGTTCGGATTTCATCAAGACCTCGACCGGCAAGGAGCCGGTCAACGCGACCCTGCCGGTCAGCCTGACCATGCTGCGCACCATCCGCGACTATCGCGACCAGACCGGTTTTGCCGTGGGTTTCAAGCCCGCGGGCGGCTTGCGCACGGCCAAGGATGCGCTGAACTGGCAGGTGCTGATGCTTGAGGAACTGGGCCGCGACTGGCTGCGCCCCGATCTGTTCCGCATTGGCGCAAGTTCGCTGCTTGGCGATATCGAGCGGCAGATTTCCCATCATGTGACGGGGCGCTATGCCGCCGCGCACCGATTGGCAGCAGGATAAGATGACGATGCCAAGTGTAGGCGAGATCATGGAAAGCATGGAATACGGGCCCGCGACCGAGGATGCCTCGGCGGTGCGCGACTGGCTGGCAAGCCGTGGCAGCTTTGGGCATTTCATCGCGGGGCGGTTCACCAAACCGGGCGAGACCTTCGCCACCCGCGACCCCTCGACCGGCGCGGAACTGGCGCAGATCAGCCAAGGCACTGATCGCGACGTGGCCAAGGCCGTGCGCGCCGCGCGCCGGGCCGCGCGGGGCTGGGCCGCAATGGCGGGCCATGACCGGGCGCGCTTCCTTTACGCGATTGCCCGCACCATCCAGAAGCGCGAGCGCTTCCTGTCGGTGCTGGAAACCTTGGATAACGGCAAGCCGATCCGCGAAAGCCGCGACATCGACGTGCCTTTGGTGGTTCGGCATTTCTATCATCACGCGGGCTGGGCGGAACTTGCCGCCAGCGAATTCCCCGGCCATACCCCCTTGGGTGTCTGCGGCCAGATCATCCCGTGGAACTTCCCATTGCTGATGCTGGCGTGGAAGGTCGCGCCCGCCTTGGCCGCCGGGAATACGGTCGTGCTGAAGCCCGCCGAATATACGCCGTTGACCGCCTTGGCCTTTGCCGAGATCTGCGCCCATGTCGGTCTGCCCGCAGGCGTGGTGAACATCGTCACCGGCGACGGTGAAACCGGGGCCGCGCTGGTCGGCTCACCCGTGGACAAGATCGCCTTCACCGGCTCGACCGAGGTTGGGCGCGGTATCGCCCGCGCGCTGGCCGGAACCGGGCGCAAGCTGACGCTGGAACTGGGCGGCAAGTCGCCCTTTATCGTCATGCCCGACGCCGATCTGGACGCGGCGGTCGAAGGCGTTGTCGATTCCATCTGGTTCAATCAGGGGCAGGTCTGCTGCGCCGGGTCGCGCATTCTGGTCGCGGAATCTGTGGCGGAACGCTTCGAAACCCTGCTCCATCGCAGGATGGAAAGGCTGCGCGTCGGACCGCCCTTGGACAAGTCGACCGATATCGGCGCCATCGTCGATCCGGTGCAAAAGGAGCGCATCATGTCGATCCTTGGCGAGGCGACCCGCGAAGGCGCAGTGCTGGTCGGCGGGCAGCCTCAGCAGGGTTGCTTCATCGCACCGGGTTATCTGAAGAACATCGCCCCGGCCAATCCCGGCATGCGGCAGGAAATCTTTGGCCCCATCGCCACGCTTTCCACCTTCCGCACCCCGGATGAGGCCGTCGATCTGGCCAATAACACCGCTTACGGTCTGGCGGCCTCGGTCTGGTCGGAAAGCGCTACCGTGGCGACCGATCTGGCATCCAAGATCAAGGCGGGCGTGGTCTGGGTGAATTGCGCCAATATCTTTGACGCGGGCGCACCCTTTGGCGGGGTGCGCGATAGCGGCTATGGCCGCGAGGGCGGGCGCGAGGGGATGCTGGATTATCTGGCCGCTCCGGCCACCACCGTGGTCCGTGATCCCGCGCCCGGCGCGATCTCGGCCATGCCTAATGGCGCGGCTGGCGACGGCGAGGGCATCGACCGCACGGTGAAGCTGTATATCGGCGGCGCGCAGAAACGCCCCGATGGCGGGGCAAGCTATAGTGCGCAGGACGAACTGATCCCGCTGGGCGGTCGCAAGGATATCCGCAACGCCGTCGAGGCCGCGCAAGGCGCGCTTGGCAAATGGCAGGGGCTGGGCGGGCACGGCCGCGCGCAGGTCCTGTATTTCCTGGCCGAGAATCTGGGCCTGCGGCGTTCGGAATTCGCGGGTTTTGCCAGCGCCGATGAGGTCGAGGCGACGATCCGCCGCTGCTTCTTTTATGCCGCGCATGCCGACAAGTTCGACGGCGCGACGGTATCGGCCAAGCCGGGCCACCTGACCCATGTCCAGCCCGAGCCGCAGGGGGTGATGGGCATCATCGCTCCGAATGGCGCGCCGCTGGCCGGGCTGATGTCGCTGGTTCTGCCCGCCATCGCCATGGGCAATGCGGTCGTGGCGATCCCCTCGCAGGATCAGCCGATGGCGGCGCTGACACTGGCGCAGGTGCTGGCCTGTTCGGATGTGCCGGGGGGCGTGGTCAATATCGTCACCGGCCCGCGCGAGGAACTGGGCCGGGCCTTGGCCAGCCATGACGGCGTGAACGCGATCTGGCAGGTCGGGGATGGCGCTGGTCGCACCGCGATCGAACAGGCCGCTGCCCAGACGCTGATCCCGGTCTGGTCGCCCGATCATCGCGACTGGTCTGATGCCAACGCGCAGGGACGGGCCTTCCTGCGGGCGGCCAGCCGGACCAAGACGATCTGGCTGCCCTATGGCGCGTTGCCTGCGGGAACTGGCAGCTCGGCCTATTAGGCCGAGCGCAGCCAGTCTATTCCGGCGCTGGTCGAGGTGCTGGGCAGGTATTCCGCGCCGATCCAGCCGTCGTAATTGCTGGCCTCCAACGCGCGCAGGAAGCCGGTGAAATCGAAGCTGCCCGAGCTTGGCTCATGCCGGCCGGGGCAGCCGGCGATCTGCACATGACGGGCCAGCGGCGCCAGTTGCTCCCACAGGGGCATGACATGCCCGTGGATCATCTGGGCCTGATAGGCGTCGAATTGCAGGCCCAGATTGGGGGCGCCGACTTCGGCCACGATCTCGGCGGCAAGCTCGAAACTGTCGAGGTAGTAGCCCGGATTGTCGCGGGTGTTGATCGGCTCGATGGTCAGGCTTTGCTGGGGCGCACGGGCGGCGGCCCATTTCAGGTTCTCGATCAGGGTCTGACGCGCGGCCGGACCCTTGGCGCGCCCGGCCATCACATGCAGATGGCGCACCTTCATCACATTGGCAAAGCGCATGGCGCGGTCGAAGTCGCTGCGAAAGCGCGCCTCGCCGCCGGGCTTGGCGGCAAAGCCGCGCGGACCGCCCGCCCAGTTCGGCGGCGGCGTGTTCATCAGCACGAATTCCATGCCCTCGGTCTGTGCCGCCTTGACCAGGTCCTTGGAGGCAAGGTCATAGGGAAACAGGATCTCGACCCCGTCGAAACCGGCACGGCGTGCCGCCGCGAATCGCTGCAGCATGGGCAGTTCGGTGAACAGATAGGTCAGGTTGGCCGCCATGCGTGCCATGTCAGGGCTCCAGCGAGAATGTCATTCCGGCCGATTTCAGGCTCGCTTGCCCGTTCTGATCCGGCTCGGCGGCAAGGGCAAGTCGATAGAAGGTCTTGCGGTCGATCAGCGCATAAAGGCCGCTGCGCACATGCAGATAGGGGCGGGGGGCATCTGCGGTGCCGCGCATTTCGACAGCATGACCGGGACCGGCCACAATAGTCTCGCCCATATTGGTGGTGAAGGTGACATCCTGCCCGATCTCGGCATCGACGGCGATGAAGGGCGCGTCCTGCACGCGGATGCCCACCTTTTCTGCCGGGGTGACAAGGTAGTAGCTGTCGCCCTCGCGCTTCAGGATCGAGGCGAAGAGCCGCACCAGTTCCGGCCTGCCGATGGGCGTGCCAAGATAGAACCAACTGCCATCGGCACGGATCTCGATATCAAGATCGCCGCAAAAGGGTGGGTTCCACAGGTGCACCGGGGCCGGGCCTGTTTTTGAGGCAAGCCGCGCCGAGGCCACCAGCCCGGCCACATCCTTCACGGGATTGTCAGTCTTTCCACCCATTACCAGTGGAGCCTCGCCATTCCTCATCCTATGCTGTCCTAGATCAGAAAAGAGGCATTGTCATGACCGAGGATGAACAACTTGTCTCCGATGTCCAGACGCTGACCGCAAGGCTGCTTGAGGCCCGCCGCAGCGTCGAGCAGCGTTTCGTCGGCCAGCACGCCGTGGTTGAGCAGGTTCTGGCCGCGATCTTGTCGGGCGGACATGCGCTTCTGGTCGGTCAGCCCGGTCTGGGCAAGACCATGCTGGTCGATACGCTGTCGACCGTTCTGGGTCTGGGCAGTGCGCGGGTGCAGTTCACCCCCGACCTGATGCCCGCCGACATTCTTGGCTCGGAAGTGCTGGATATCCGCGCCGATGGCAGCCGGGCGTTTCGCTTCATCGAGGGGCCGGTTTTCACCCAGCTGTTGATGGCGGATGAGATCAACCGCGCCAGCCCCCGCACCCAATCCGCGCTATTGCAGGCCATGCAGGAAGGCGAGGTCACCATCGGCGGCGAGCATCGCCCGCTGGGCCGTCCGTTCCATGTCCTCGCCACTCAGAACCCAATCGAACAGGAAGGAACCTATCCGCTGCCCGAGGCGCAGCTGGACCGTTTCCTGCTGCAGATCGACGTGGACTACCCCGACCGCGAGACCGAGCGCGCGATCCTGCTGGCGACCACCGGGGTCGAGCAGGGTGCGGCGCATCCGGTTTTTGACGCGCAGGGGTTGATCGCGGCGCAGGCCCTGATCCGCCGGATGCCGGTGGGTGAAAGCGTGCTGAACGCCATCCTCGATCTGGTCCGCGCCGCCCGGCCCGGTGCGCCCGAGGCGCCCGGCTGGATGGGCGAAACGCTGGTCTGGGGGCCGGGGCCGCGTGCCGCGCAGGCGCTGACTTTGGTGACCCGCGCCCGCGCCGCGCTGAACGGTCGCTTCGCGCCGACGCTGGAAGATGTCGAGGAAATGGCCGCGCCGGTCCTGCGTCACCGCATGGCGCTTAGCTTTGCCGCCCGCGCCCGTGGCGAGACCGTCGAGGGCGTCATCGCGCGTCTGCTTGGCGACCGGATGCAGGAAGCGGCGTGACCGCGTCCCCCGCCGATCTGCGCGCAAGGGCCGAGGCTGCCTCGGCCGGGCTTCCGGCCCTGATGCTGTCGGCGGAGCGGCTGGCCGCCAGTCTGACCGCAGGCCTGCATGGCAAGCGCCGCGCCGGGATGGGCGAGGATTTCTGGCAATACCGTCCCGCTGCGCCCGGCGATACGGCGCGCAGCATCGACTGGCGGCGCTCGGCCCGCTCGGATGGGCAATTCGTGCGCGACCGCGAGGCCGAGATGGCGCAATCGGCGGTGATCTGGGTGTCCTCGGCGGCGGGGATGGAGTTCTCGGGCGGGCCGGACCGGCCCAGCAAGCGTGCGCGGGCCGATCTGCTGGCTTTGGCGCTGGGCATGGCGCTGCTGGAGGGGGGCGAACGTGTCGCCTTGGCCGGGCAGCCACCGCGTCCGGGCCGTTTGCAGGCTGAACGCATCGCCGATGCGCTGGTGCGGCGCGAAATACTGACCCGCGATGACGACGCTCCGGCGAGCGACATTCTGCGTCCCGGTCAGCGGCTGATCATGATCGACGATTTTCTGGGCGATCCCGCCCCGATGCTGGATTTTCTGGGCCGGGCGGCGGCTGCCGGGGTGCAGGGCGCGGCGCTGCAGGTGCTGGACCCCGACGAGGAAGGCTTTCCCTATGGCGGGGCGGTGCTGTTCCGGTCGGCCAGCGGCGCGCTGAGCCATGACACCCGCGATGCCAGCGGCCTGCGCGAGGCCTATCTGGCGCGGCTTGCGGATCGGCGCGCCAGCCTGTCCCGCGCCGCGTTGAATGCGGGTTGGCATTTCGGCACGCATGACACCGGCGCGCCGCCGGCGCAGGCGCTGCTCTGGCTGTGGTCCGTGCTGGAGGGGTGATGCTGGTCCTTGGTCCGCTTGGCTTCCTGACCCCTTGGCTGCTGGCCGCGTTGGCAGCGTTGCCGGTGATCTGGCTGATCCTGCGGGTCATGCCGCCTTCGCCCAAGGTGCTGCGCTTTCCCGGCACGCGGCTGCTGATCGGGTTGAAGGACCCGCAGCCGGTCGCGCGCCATACGCCGTGGTGGCTGCTGCTGTTGCGGGTGCTGGCAATTGCGGCGCTGATCCTTGGCTTTGCTGGCCCGATCTGGAAGCCCGCGCCGGAACAGGGCGGGCAGGGGCCGTTGCTGATCGTCATGGATGCGGGCTGGGCTGCGGCCCCGGACTGGCCGCAGCGTCAGGCCCGCGCGCTGCGGGCGCTGGACCGCACTTCGGCCAGCGGTCAGCCTGCGGCGCTGCTGCTGGCGGACGGACATTCCGAAGGCGCGCTGCCCTTTGCCCCCGCGACCGAGCTTGCCGCCCAGTTGCGCGCCTTCCAGCCCGCCGCATGGGAGACGACGTATCCCGAGGATCTGGACCGGCTGTTCGGCCAGACCCCACAATCGGGATTGCAGATCCTGTGGCTGAGCGACGGATTGGACCATCCCGGCCGCACCGCGCTGCTGACGGACCTGCGCGGACGCGGCACGGTGACAGTCGTGCCGCCTGAGGGTCCGCGGCAATCGCTGCAACTGGTGGCCGGGGATCAGCCGTCCCTGCGCCTGCGTTCGACCGCCAGCGGGGCTGCGCCGGACGTGCTGGCCATCGGCACCGATCCGCAGGGGGCCGCGCGCGAGTTGGCGCGCCTGACCGCTGAGGACGCGCAGATCGAAAACGGCATCTCGACCCGCGCCGTTGCGATCGACCTGCCCAGCGAATTGCGCAACCGCATCACCCGCTTTCAGCTGGACGGGCAGGACAGTGCCGGGGCGGTGGTGCTGGCCGATGACAGCGTGCGCCGCCGCAAGGTTGCCTTGGTCGGTGATGACCGCGCGAGCGAGGGGCAGAGCCTGCTTTCCCCGCTGCATTATCTGCGCCGGGCGCTGGCTCCGCGCACCGATCTGATCGAGGGAGGCTTGTCCGATGTGTTGCAAGCCGCGCCCGACGTGATCGTGCTGGCCGATCTGGTCGGGCTTCCCGAAAGCGATGCGCTGGCGGAATGGGTGGATCAGGGTGGGCTGCTGATCCGTTTCGCCGGTCCGCGCATGGCCGCATCCGAATTCCTGACCGAGGAGCCGTTGCTGCCGGTGCGGCTGCGTAGTGGCGGGCGCGATATCGGCGGCGCGCTCAGCTGGGGCGATCCGCGCACCATCGCGCCTTTCCCCGTCGATGGGCCGTTCGGTGGGCTGGCGATCCCCGCTGACGCCATGATCCGCGCCCAGCTTCTGGCCGAGCCCTCGCCGGAACTGGCGCAGCGGACACTGGCTCAGCTGAGCGACGGCACACCGCTGGTCACGCGCGAGGATCTGGGCGAAGGGCAGGTGGTCCTGTTCCATTCCTCGGCCAATGCGGAATGGTCGAACCTCGCGATTTCGGGGCTGTTCGTGCAAATGCTGGACCGGCTGGTCCAGACCGCCCGCGCCAGCGCTGCCCCGCCCGAGACCGAGGCCGAGGGCGATATCTTCTGGACGCCGGTCGAGGTGCTGGACGGGTTCGGCCGCCTGTCCACGTCGCAAGATCCGGTTCCGGTTCCGGCCGCCGAATTTGCCAAGGGCCCCGCTCCGGGCGCGCCTGCCGGGCTATACCGCTCGGGCGAAAGGGCGATTGCGCTGAATGCGGGCGGCCCAATGCGCGAGGCGACATGGCCCGGCGTCACCGTCGAGGCCGCGCGCCGCGCCCCCGGCATCGATCTGCGTGGCTGGCTGATCGGGCTGGCGGCGTTGCTGTTCGCGCTGGACGCGCTGGGCAGCGCTTGGCTGGCTGGCGGGCCCATCCGCCGTGGAAAGGTGGCGGCATGATCTGGTTCCTGCTGGCCCCCTTCCTGCTGATCGCATCGCTTGCGCAGGCGCAGGACCCCGATCCGCGCCTGATCCGCGCCGCGGATGAGGTCGCGCTGGCCTATGTCGTCACCGGCGATTCCGAGGTGGATGCGGCATCCGAGGCCGGATTGCGCGGGTTGTCGCAGGTCCTGACCGACCGCACCACGGTCGAGCCGGGCGAACCGATCGGCATCAATCTGGATCAGGACGACCTGTCGCTGCTGACATTCCTGTATTGGCCGGTCACCGAGGATCAGCCGCAGCCCTCGCCCTTGGCCTATGTCCGGATGAACCATTTCCTGCGCTCGGGCGGGATGATCCTGTTCGACACCCGCGACGGTGATATTGCCGGGCTGGGCGGTCCCGAGGGGGCGGGGGCGCTGCGCCGTCTGGCCGCGCCATTGGACATTCCGGCGCTGGCCCCGATTCCGGGCGATCACGTGCTGACCCGCAGCTTTTATCTGCTGCAGGATTTCCCCGGCCGCTACTATGGCCGCGATGTCTGGGCCGAGGCGCCACCCGCCGGAGCCGAGGCCAGCGAAGGCGTGCCCTTTCGCATTCTCAACGACGGGGTGTCGCCGGTCATCATCGGTGGCAATTCATGGGCCGAGGCTTGGGCCATCGGCGAAAACGGCCTGCCGCTGTTCACCGTGGGCTCGGGCCTTGATGGCGAGCGTCAGCGCGAGATGGCTTACCGCTTTGGCGTGAACCTGATCATGTATGTGCTGACAGGGAACTACAAATCCGATCAGGTCCATGTTCCGGCGTTGCTGGAACGCCTGCGCAGCGAAGAGGTGATGCAGTGACCGGTCTCAGCTTCGATCCGCTGCTGGGCTGGCCGCTGGTTGCGGCAATCGCCGGGCTGGCGGTGCTGGTCACCATTTGGTCGCTGTGGCGGGGATTGCGCGGCTGGGCGCTGCGCGGGCTGGCCGGGCTGGCGGTGGCTGCCGCACTGGCCGGGCCGGCGCTGGAATCGGGCATCCGCAACAAGCTGTCCGATATCGTGATCCTGCTGGACGACCGCAGCGCCAGCCAGTCCCTGCCGGGCCGGACCGAGCAGACCGACGCCGCGCTGGCCGGGTTGGAGCGCCAGCTTGCCACGCTGCCCGATACCGAGATCCGCCGCGTCACCGTCTCGGATGCCGAGGATGGCACGCTGATAGGCGCGGCCCTGACCCGTGCCTTGGCCGCCGAACCTCAGACCCGCGTCGCCGGGGTGATTGCGGTGACCGATGGCCAGTCCCATGACCCGGCCATGTTGCCAAAGACCGCCCCCGCGCCGGTTCATGTCCTGCTGACCGGTGCGCCGGGCGACTGGGACCGGCGGCTGGTCGTCGAGGAGTCCCCTGCCTATGGCTTGATCGACCAGCCCGTTACCATCCGGGTGCGGATCGAGGATCAGGGCGCGGTTCCCGCCGCCATTGCCGCATCGCCCGCAAGGCTGCGGGTGCTGATCGACGGCGAACAAAGCCGCAGCCTTGACCTGCCGCCCGGCATCCCGCTGGACCTGCCGGTGGTGCCGCAGCATGCCGGACAGAACGTGGTCTCGATCGGCTTCGATGCGCCGGTGGCCGATACTCCCGAACTGACCGACCGCAACAACTCGGCCGCGATCCAGATTCAGGGCGTGCGCGACCGGCTGCGGGTGCTCCTGATCTCGGGCGAGCCGCATGCAGGTGAACGCACATGGCGCAACCTGTTGAAGTCGGACACTAATGTCGACCTGATCCATTTCACCATCCTGCGCCCGCCGGATAAGATGGACGCGGTTCCCGTCGATGAAATGTCGCTGATCGCCTTTCCGACGCAGGAGCTGTTCCTTGAGCGCATCCGCGATTTCGACCTGATCATCTTTGACCGCTACAAGGTGCGCGGCATCCTGATGCCGCAATATTACGACAATATCCGCCGCTATGTCGAAGAGGGGGGGGCGGTTCTGGTTTCCGCCGGGCCGGAAATGTCGTCTGTCGAAAGCCTGAACCTGTCGCCCCTTGGGGCGATCCTGCCGGGGCGGCCGACGGGCCGGATATATGACCAGCCCTTCCTGCCCCGCCTGACCGAGGACGGCCAGCGCCACCCGGTCACGGCGGGCCTGCCGGGCGCGCCTCGCGAGGGGTCTGACAGCCATTGGGGTCGCTGGCTGCGCATGTCGCAGGTGATCCCCGATCCCCGCGCGCAGGTGGTGATGACCGGGGCCGAGGATCAGCCGCTGCTGATCATGAACCGGGTCGGCAAGGGCCGCGTCGCCATGCTGAACTCGGATCAAGTCTGGCTGTGGGGGCGCGGTTTCGAAGGCGGTGGGCCGCAATTGGAACTGCTGCGCCGCATCGCCCATTGGTCGATGAAGGAACCCGAGCTTGAGGAAGAAGCCCTGCTGGCCGATGTCTCGGGCGATCTATCGGTCACGATCACGCGACGGACCATGGCCGAGATCGCCAAGCCCGTCCGCATCACCCGTCCCGACGGCCAGACGGTGACGGTCGAGCTTGCGCCGACCGGGCCGGGTCGTTTCACCGCGCGCTGGACCGCGCCGGGGCCGGGCCTGTACCGGATGACCGACGGCGACATCACCCGCGTCATGGCGCTTGGCCCGGCCGCGCCCCGCGAATTTGAGGAAACCGTCGCCTCGGGCGAGAAACTGGGTTCACTGCCTGAGGTTACGCAAGGCGCGGTACTGCACCTGTCCGACGGCATCCCCAGCCTGCGCACCGTGCGCGAGGGGCGGCCCGCGCACGGGCAGGGCGTCTCGGGGGACTGGATCGCGATCACCCCGCGGGGGGCCAGTTCGACCACCGGCATCACCCATCGGCCCTTGCTCCCGGGCTGGGCGTGGCTGGCGATCATCTCGGGTCTGGCTCTGGCCGGTTGGCTGGCCGAGGGCAGGGGTTGGCGCCTGCGTCGGACCTGACGTGAATCGGCGCCAAACTTGCCAATTCGGCCGCTCATTGCTAGGCAAACCAAAACAGTTCAAGAGGAACGCCGCGATGGCCGCCGACGAGACCACCTACATCCCGCCGACCGAAGTCGATCTGGCCACGATCAAGCGCATCCTGCCGCATCGTTATCCCTTCCTGCTGGTCGACAAGGTTCGCGACATCGTCCCGAGCGAAAGCTGCGTCGGGATCAAGAACGTGACCTCGAATGAGCCGCATTTCGAGGGCCACTTCCCGCAAGAGCCGGTGATGCCGGGCGTGCTGATCATCGAGGCGATGGCGCAGGCCGCCGCCGTGCTGGTCGGCGTCAGCCTTGATCTGGCCGACAAGGGCATGGGCACCTACTTCATGTCGATCGACAAATGCCGCTTCCGCGCCAAGGTCGTGCCCGGCGACGTGCTGGAACTGCACATGAAGACCCTGCGCGGTGGCGGCAAGGTCTGGAAATTCGAGGGCCGCGCCATCGTCAACGGCGTTCTTGCCGCCGAGGCCGAGGTGATGGCGATGCTGAACCGTGGCGACAATGGCTGAGGCGCTGATCCACCCCTCGGCCGTCATCGACCCCGCCGCGAAGATCGGCGAGGACTGCGAGATCGGCCCCTTCTGCGTCGTCGGCCCCGAGGTCACACTAGGCCGGGGCGTGGTGCTGAAGTCCCATGTCGTCGTCACCGGCAACACGGAAATCGGGGATGAGACGCAGATCTTTTCCTTCGCCTCGATCGGGGAAGTGCCGCAGGACCGCAAGTTCAAGGGTGAAAGCACCCGGCTGGTCATCGGCGCCCGCAACCGTATCCGCGAACACGTCACGATGAACCCCGGCACCGAGGGCGGCGGTGGCATCACCCGCGTCGGCGATGACGGGCTGTTCCTTGCCGGCAGCCATGTCGCCCATGACTGTCAGGTCGGCAATCGCGTCACCATCGTGAACCATGCCGCGCTTGCGGGGCATTGCGTGGTCGAGGATGACGTGACCATCGGCGGCCTTGCCGGCGTCCATCAATTCGTCCGCATCGGTCGCGGCGCGATGATCGGCGCACTGACCATGGTGACGGCGGATGTCATTCCCTTCGGCCTCGTGCAGGGGCCGCGCGGCCAGCTGGACGGGCTGAATTTCGTCGGCCTCAAGCGCCGCGGCGCCTCGCGCGAGGAACTGCACGCGCTGCGGAACATGCTGTCGCGTCTGGGCGAGGGCAGCTTTCGCGATACCGCCCGCCAGATGGCCGACGAGGAAACCGGGCCGATGGTGCGCGAAGTGCTTGATTTCATCCTTGGTCCGTCGGACCGCAGCTTCCTGGCCCCCCATTCATGAGCCGCATTGCCTTGATCGCAGGCGAGGGGCATCTGGCCTCTGCCGTCGCCGCCGCGCTGGACGAGCCGCTTGTCTATGCGCTGGAGCATCTGACCCCGGAAGTCGCCGCCAAGCCGTTCCGGCTGGAACGCCTGATCCCCTTCCTTGACGAATTGACCGAACTCGGGGTGACGCAGGCCGTCTTTGCAGGTGCAATCCGCCGTCCCCGGATCGAACCCGGCTTGTTCGACCCGCGCACCATGGCCATCGTGCCGCGTATCCTGATGGGCATGCAATCGGGCGACGATGCTGCCCTGCGCGCCGTCCTTGATCTGTTCGAAGAGGCCGGGATCCATATCGTCTCGGTCGATGAGGTCCTGCCCGAACTGGTCCCCGGTGAGGGCGTCCTGACCGGCGAACCCAGTCCCCGCGACCAGAAGGATGCCGCCCGTGCGTCCGAGATCGTCCATGGCCTTGGGCCGCTGGATGTTGGCCAAGGCGCGGTCGTGGCGCAGGGTCTGTGCCTTGCGGTCGAGGCGCTGCCCGGCACGCAGGCCATGCTGGAATTTGCGCGTCTCCATGCCGGGCTGAAGCCCGACCCGAAAGGGGCCAAGGGTGTGTTGTACAAGGCCCCCAAGCCGGGCCAGGACCGTCGCATCGACCTGCCGACCATCGGTCCCGATACTGTCAGGCAGGCCGCAGATGCGGGACTGGGCGGCATTGTCTGGGAAGCGGGCAGCGTCATCCTGCTGGACCGGGAAGAATCGGTGCGCCTGGCCCATGACGCCGGTCTGTTCCTGTGGGCGCGGGCGTGAATTGGGTATTTAAGAAACGAAGAAAGCCCTTGGCGATTTCTTCGTTTCACAAATACCCAAACCGGGGCGGCGCAACCGGAGCAAGCTTATGAAATTCTTCCTGATCGCTGGCGAGCCTTCGGGCGATAATCTGGGCGGGCCGTTGATGGCCGGTCTGAAAAGCCTCGATCAGGATGCGGAATTCGTTGGCGTGGGTGGGCCGTCGATGGCCGCGCAGGGATTGGACAGCCTGTTCCCGATGGAAGAGCTGTCGGTCATGGGCATCGTCGAGGTGCTGCCGAAATACCGCCAGCTCAAGGCGCGGATCGCCCAGACGGCGCGGGCCGTGGCCGAGGCGCGTCCCGATGTGCTGATCACCATCGACAGCCCGGATTTCTGCCTGCGCGTGGCGCGGCAGGCGCGTGCACTGGTTCCCGACCTGAAGACCATCCATTATGTCGCCCCCTCGGTCTGGGCCTGGAGGTCCGGGCGCGCGACGAAAATGGCCAAGGTCATCGACCACGTGTTGGCGATCCTGCCCTTTGAGCCGCCCTATATGCAGGCCGCCGGCATGAGCTGCGATTTCGTCGGCCATCCGATCGCGGCGGAACCCGTCGCCACCCGCGAGCAGGGTGCGGCCTTTCGTGCCGCCCATGACATCGCGCCAGATGCCCCGCTGATCCTGTGCCTGCCCGGTTCGCGCCGTGGCGAGGTCGCCCGCCTTGGTCCCCGCTTTGACGAAGCCCTGATGCAGTTGCGCGACCGCGTTCCCGAGATCCGGGTCGTGATCCCGACGGTACGGGGCGTCGCCGGACTGGTGCGCGACATGACCAAACGCTGGCCGACCGCGCCGATCGTGGTCGACACTGACGATGAGAGGAAAGCGGCCTTTGCCGCGGCCGATCTGGCGCTGGCGGCCTCGGGGACGGTCAGTCTGGATCTGGCGGCGAATGACGTGCCGATGGTGATCGGCTATGACGTGGCCCCGCTTAGCCGGATGCTGATCGGGCTGCTGCTCAAGACCGATACGGTGACCTTGGTAAATCTGGTCAGCGAGACACGGGTCGTGCCCGAATTTCTAGGCCGCAAATGCCAGCCCGGCCCGATGTCCAAGGCGCTTTACGATCTGATCGAGGACCCGCAGGCGCAAGCCGCGCAGCATGAGGCCATGGCGCTGACCATGCAGCGGTTGGGGCGCGGCGGCGAGGCTCCGGGCCTGCGCGCCGCGCGTTCCGTCATGGATGCGCTTAGTTCTGCGCGGCAACCACGATGATCTCGACCTTGTAGTCGGGGGTAGCCAGTGCCGATTCGCCGGTGGCGCGGGCAGGGGCGTTGCCAGCCGGGACCCAGGCGTCCCAGACAGCGTTCATCTCGGCGAAGTTCGCCATGTCGGCCAGCCAGATCTGCGCGGTCAGGATACGGGTCTTGTCCGAACCGCATTCTGCCAGCAGACGGTCGATCTGGGCCAGAACTTCCTTGGTCTGGTCCGTGACGCTTTCGCCGGGCTTGCCGACCTGGCCTGCCAGATAGACGATGCCGTTATGGACGACGGCCTGGCTCATGCGGGCGCCGGTCTCGATGCGTTTGATGTCGGACATTGTAGTTCCTTTCGGTTTGGGCTGGCGTCAGAGAAGCCGCCAGAAGAACAGCGCCGTCATGCCAAAGCCGACGGCCGCAATCAATGCCCGCAGCAAGGGCATCGGGATGCGACGTGCCAAAGGCGGCCCCATATAGCCGCCAAGGATGGTGCCCACGCTCATCACCGCAGCGGGGGCCCAGGCGACCTGACCGCCGACGGCAAAGATACCCAGCGCAATCACCGACAGCGCAAAGGACAGCCAGGTCTTCAGCCCGTTCATGCGGTTCAGGTCGGTCATCCCCCACAGCGCGAACAGCGCCAGCAGGATGATGCCCAGCCCGCCGTTGAAATAGCCGCCATAGACCGCCACGGGAATCATCGTCCCGGCACTGAAGGGGGCGACGGCATTGCGATGTGCGCCGGCCCATTGCCGGACCTTGCCGCCCCACAGGAAGCTTAGCGTCGCCGCCAGCAGCAGGAACGGCACCAGGAATGCAAAGGCCGTATTCGACGATACCAGCAGCAGCGCCGAGCCGACGATCCCGCCCAGCAGCGTCTGCAGGGTCAGCCGCAGCACCAGTCTGCGGTCGATTTGCGCGATCTCGTGGCGAAAACCGATCGCCGAGGACAGATAGCCGGGCAATGCGGCAACGGTGCTGGTCGCATTGGCCATGACCACCGGCACGCCGCTGGCGACCAGGGCGGGAAATGTGATGAACGTGCCGCCTCCGGCGACGGCATTCAGCATGCCGCCCAGAAACCCGGCGGCAAGAATAAGCAAGCTGTCGGTCATGTCCTCCCCGGAGCATTCCTGAAAATCGGGAAGCGCCCGAACCTTCTCCTCCAGTCGGTCGGCGCAGTCGCATGCTTAGCCCCCCGATCCCGATAGGTCCAGTGCAGCGGACGGAAAACGCCCGGCAGGGGGACTGCCGGGCGCGACTTACGTTTGGGGGTCTACGGGTCCGGAGAATGCCTGCCGGATACAACAGGATCATGACGGCCAAAGGCGATATCGCGACGGGATCGGTCGAAACCTCGCGCGGGTCATCCGGAGGTGCGTGGGAAATGCGGTTCGGAGCGACGCAAGGCGCGGCACGTCTGAAAACCATTCAAAATCAAAGGGATTTTTCTGGTGCTGCGAGAGAGGATTGAACTCTCGACCTCTCCCTTACCAAGGGAGTGCTCTACCACTGAGCTACCGCAGCGCCGTTGGAGGGGCGTTTAGACCGAGCGTTCGGGGGGCGCAAGAGGGGAAAATCAAAAATTTGGAATTTTCGTCAAATCACCCGAATCCGCCGTGCTGGACGCAAGCCCGCGCAAAGGGTAACAGGGGCGCATGACCAAGGGACCCCGACCACCGCAAGCCGCCGACCCCCGCGAGGCACGGCTGAAAGCCGCCCTCCGGGCCAATCTGGCCCGCCGCAAGGCGCAAAGCCGGGCGCGCGCGTCGCATGAGGATCTCCCCGAGGATGACCAACGGGTGCAGGACGCGGCTCCGGCCGCCAAATCGTCCGAGAACGAGGAATAGATGGATCAGATCATCGTAAGGGGGAACGGGCCGCTCAAGGGCGAGATCCCGATCACAGGTGCCAAGAATGCCTGCCTGACGCTTATGCCGGCGACGCTGCTGACCGATCAGCCGTTGACGCTGACCAACGCGCCGCGGCTGTCCGACATCCGCACGATGACGGCGCTGCTGCAATCGCTGGGGGCCGAGGTCGCCAGCCTGCAGGAAGGTCAGGTGCTGACGCTGTCCAGCCATGACCTGAACAACCACACCGCCGATTACGAGATCGTGCGCAAGATGCGGGCCTCGATCTTGGTTCTGGGGCCGATGCTGGCCCGCGACGGCCATGCGATCGTGTCGCTGCCCGGCGGCTGCGCCATCGGTGCGCGTCCCGTCGACCTGCACCTGAAGGCCTTCGAGGCCATGGGCGCCCAGCTTGACCTGCGCGACGGTTACGTCCACGCGAAGGCCCCCGCAGGCGGGCTGAAGGGCGCGGTCATCGACTTCCCGATCGTCTCGGTCGGGGCCACGGAAAATGCGCTGCTGGCCGCCACGCTGGCCCGCGGCACCACCGTGATCAAGAATGCCGCGCGCGAACCCGAGATCGTCGATCTGGCGCAGTGCCTGCGTCGCATGGGCGCGCATATCGACGGCGAGGGCACCTCGACCATCAGCATCGAAGGCGTGCAGACGCTGGGCGGCGCGACGCATCCGGTCGTGACCGACCGGATCGAGCTGGGCACCTACATGCTGGCCCCGGCCATCTGCGGCGGCGAGGTGGAATGCCTTGGTGGTCGCATCGATCTGGTCGCCGCCTTCTGCGAAAAGCTGGACGAGGCCGGAATCGACGTCACCGAAACCGATCGCGGCCTGAAGGTCTCGCGCAAGAATGGCCGCGTGAGGGCTGTCGATGTCGTGACCGAGCCCTTCCCCGGCTTCCCGACCGACCTGCAAGCGCAGATGATGGCGCTGCTTTGCACCGCCGAGGGGACCTCGGTGCTTGAGGAAAAGATCTTCGAGAACCGCTTTATGCATGCCCCGGAACTGATCCGCATGGGTGCGCGCATCGACGTTCATGGCGGCCACGCCACCGTCCACGGCACCAGCAAGCTGCGCGGCGCCCGCGTGATGGCGACGGACCTGCGCGCCTCGGTCAGTCTGATCCTTGCCGGTCTGGCCGCCGAAGGTGAAACCGTGGTCAGTCGCGTCTATCACCTTGATCGCGGCTATGAAAAAGTCGTGCGCAAGCTGCGCGGCGTCGGAGCCGACATCGAACGCATCAAGGGGGTCACCGCTGATGAGTGATGCACGCTTCACCGATGCCGATCCCGCGCCGCTTGCATTGGCTGCAGCGGATACGGACGACCTGACGGTGATTTCGGCGCTGGTGCAGGATTCGATCCTGCCGGTGACCGAAATTTCCTATGACATGCGCCAGCGCCAGCTGGCCTTGCTGCTGAACCGCTTCCGCTGGGAGGATGCCGAACAGGCCAAGCGCGAGGATCGCCCGTATGAGCGGGTCCGCGCCGTCCTGCTGATCTCGGACGTGCAGCGCGTGCAAAGCGACGGCATCGACCGCGCCGACAGCGACCTGATTCTGGAACTGCTCGCACTCAAATGGGAAGCGGGACAGGACGGCACGGGGCGGCTGCATCTGGAATTCGCAGGCGACGGCACGCTGGTCATCGATGCGGAATGCCTGAATGTGGAACTGCGCGACGTGACCCGCCCCTATATCGCGCCCTCGCGCCGCGCCCCCGAACATCCGCAGGATTGAACCTGACCTTCGGGTTTCACCATTCCCAAATACCCAATTGCGGCGGCGCGTCCAAGTGTCGCGCCCGCCGCAAACCCACCGTGATCGCCGCTTGAGCCGTCTGGCTCCAGCCGCTAACAAGTTCCTATATCGCGAGCGTGACCATGCCCCTTCATCTCTCGACCGCCCAGCCCGATTTTGAACAGCGTTTCCTCGACATGCTGTCGATGAAGCGCGAGGACGCGGCCGACGTGAACGAGGCTGTCAGCGCGATCATCGCGGATGTCCGCGAAAGGGGTGACGAGGCGCTGCTTGATCTGACCGGTCGTTTCGACCGGTTGCAGCTTGCGCCGGGCGGGATCGCCTTTTCCAAGGCCGAGATCGCCGCGGAAACCGCCAAGGTCTCGCCCGAGGATCGCGCGGCGTTGGCGCTGGCCGCGGAACGCATCCGCGCCTATCACGCCCGCCAGATCCCCGAGGACATGGAATGGACCGACCCCGAGGGCGCGACCCTGGGCTGGCGCTGGACGCCGGTTTCCGCCGCCGGGCTCTATGTGCCGGGCGGGCAGGCGAGCTACCCTTCCTCGGTCCTGATGAATGCGATTCCTGCGCGCGTGGCGGGTGTTGAGCGTCTGGTGATCTGCGTGCCCACCCCGGATGGCATCGTCAATCCGCTGGTGCTGCTGGCCGCCGAACTCGCGGGCGTCGATGAAATCTACCGCATCGGCGGGGCGCAGGCGATTGCGGCCATGGCCTATGGCACCGAAACCATCCGTCCTGTCGACAAGATCACCGGCCCCGGCAATGCCTATGTCGCCGCCGCCAAGCGCCATGTCTTTGGTCGCGTCGGCATCGACATGATCGCAGGCCCGTCCGAGGTGCTGATCATTGCCGAAGGCGAACAGAACCCCGAATGGCTGGCGCTGGACCTGCTGGCACAGGCCGAACATGACGCCGACGCCCAGTCGATTCTGGTCACGCCCGACGAAGCGCTGGCCCGCGCCGTCGTGGCCGAGGTTGAGCGCATCCTGCCGACGCTGCCCCGCGCTGCCGTCGCCGGTGCCAGCTGGCGCGATTATGGCACCGTGATCGTGACGCGTGATCTGGATGAGGCGGCCAAGCTTTCCGATCGCGTCGCCCCCGAGCATCTTGAGCTTTGCGTCTCGGACCCCGATGCGCTGTCGCGCAAGACCCGCCATGCCGGGGCGATCTTTCTTGGCGGCTGGACCCCCGAGGCGGTCGGCGATTACGTCAGCGGTCCGAACCACGTCCTGCCGACGGCGCGTTCGGCGCGGTTCTCGTCGGGGCTGTCGGTGATGGATTTCCTCAAGCGCACGACGATGGCGCGGCTGACGCCCGAGGCGTTGGCGGCGATCGGCCCGGCTGCGGTGCGTCTGGCGGCTTCCGAGGGGCTTTCGGCCCACGGCCTTTCGGTCGCGGCCCGTATCCGGGCCCTGAACAGGGGCGGTGCATGAGACAGCCCCCCGCCCGGATCGTCCGCATCTCGATCGACGACAGCGCGCTGCCTCCGGCCTCGGCCGAGATGGAGCAGGACCGCCGCGTCGCCATTTTCGACCTGCTCGAAGAAAACAGCTTCAGCCTGCCCGGCCGCGAGGGGCAGCCCGCCCCCGCCGGTCCCTATGCGCTGATCCTTGCCTTGCGCGAAAAGCGGCTGGTCTTTGACATCTCGACCGATGGCGGCGAGCGCGTGGCCGAGTTCCATCTGGCGCTTGGCCCGTTCCGCCAGACCGTCAAGGACTACTTCCAGATCTGCGCCAGTTATTTCGATGCGGTAAAGCGCCTGCCGCCCGCCCAGATCGAGGCGATAGACATGGCCCGGCGCGGCATTCACAATGAAGGGGCCCGCACCCTGCAAGAGCGGCTGGAAGGTAAGGCGGTCATCGACATCGACACCTCCCGGCGACTTTTCACCCTGATCTGCGCCCTTATCCCGGAGTAAGCCGTGGCGGGACAGATCCCAGGTTCGATACTGTTCTGCTGCGATCACAACGCGATCCGCTCGCCCATGGCCGAAGGAATGATGAAGCATTTCTACGGTCGCGTGGCCTATGTGCAATCGGCCGGGGTCAAGAACGACATGGAGGTGGACGGCTTTGCCATCGCCGTCTGCAACGAAATTGGCGTCGAAATCTCCAAGCACCGGTCCCGTTCCTTCGACGAAATGAAGGAATGGGGCGATGATCTGGGCAGTTTCGATCTGGTGGTGGCGCTGTCCCCGGCCAGTCAGCGTCAGGCGCTGGAATTGACCCGCATCGCGCATCTGGAGGTCGAATACTGGCCGATCATGGATCCGACCGGTCTGGCCGAAGGGCGCGAAGCAAAGCTGGCGCTGTATCGCCAGATCCGCGACCAGATCCGCGACCGGCTGATCCAGCGCTTTGGCCCGCCGCTGTCGCAGGCTGCGGAAAACTCTGCCCGCTAACCGAATCTTAGGCGATCTGGCCTAGGGATAGGGTGAACCCGAACGGAGTTTGCCCATGTCTGATGATATTTCGCTGATATGTGGGACGGATGCCGTGCTGCCCGCGCTGCACAGCCATCCTGCGGTTCTTGTTCTGGATAGCGTGGGTCGGATCGTTGTGATCAACCACAGCTACCTGCGCCTGATCGGATATACGCGGGATGAGGTGATCGGCCGCCCGGTCTGGATGCTTCTCGATCTGGCCGAGCGCTGCGCCGGGCGTCTCAGCCATCTGCTGGACCTGCGTGCGGGCGTCGAAAGGCACCTGCCGGAACTGGCGCATGTCTCGCGCTCGGGGCGGCGGTTCCGGGTGGATGCGCGGGTGTTTGCAATCGCCGAGCCGAAGCAGGGGGACAACCTGCGGATGGTCTTTGTCCGACCCGAGGAAGGTGCCGAGGTGATCCGCGTGATCAGCTTTGCGCATCGCCGCGAATTTCCGGGGCAGGGCGGGCCAAGCCATCTGATCTCGTTCCGGGCGGCCCATTAGCCACCCGGATCAGGTGGCCCGTCAGACGACGATGGCCGCGCCTTCGGTCGCCGGGCTGACATGGGCGCGGAAGGCGCTGAACAGCTCGCGGCCCATGCCCTCGGCATTGGCGGCGGGGTCGTAGGTTGCGGGGGTACGCCCGGCGAAATCCGGGGCAAGGCATTCCAGCGTCCCCGCGACCGCATCCAGCCGGATGATGTCGCCATCCTGCACCCGCGCCAAGGGCCCGCCATTCGCGGCCTCGGGCGAGACATGGATCGCCGCCGGAACCTTGCCCGAGGCGCCGGACATCCGCCCGTCGGTGACCAGCGCCACGCGCAACCCGCGATCCTGCAGCACCGCCAGCGTCGGGGTCAGCGAATGCAGCTCGGGCATGCCATTGGCACGTGGGCCTTGGAAACGGACGACGACGATGGTGTCGGTGGTGAACTCGCCACGCTTGAAGGCGGCCTTGACCTCTTCCTGATCGGCAAAGACGCGGGCCGGGGCCTCGATGATGTGGCGCTCGGTGGCGACGGCAGAGACCTTGATGACACCCCGGCCCAGATTGCCCGAAAGCTGCTTCAACCCGCCAGTCGCGGCAAAGGGATCGGATGCCGGGCGCAGGATCTTGTCGTTCAACGATTCGCGCGCGCCATCGACCCAATGCACCTGATTGCCTTGCAGGCGGGGCTCTTGCGCATACAAATCCAGCCCGCCGCCTGCGATGGTGCGCACGTCCTGATGCAGCAGGCCCGCATCCAGCAGCCGCCCGATCATGAAGCCAAGGCCTCCGGCGGCGTGGAAGTGGTTCACGTCGGCCAGCCCGTTCGGATAGACCCGCGCCATCAGCGGCACGCATTCCGACAGGTCGTGGAAATCCTCAAGGTCCAGTAGCACCCCCGCCGCCCGCGCCATGGCGGGCAGATGCAGGATCAGGTTGGTCGAGCCGCCGGTGGACATCAGCCCGACGATGCCGTTGACGAAGGCGCGCTCGTCCAGCACCTCGCCCGCGGGCAGGAAGTCGTTGCCCAGCCGGGTGATGCTGGCGGCGCGGCTGACCGCTGCCGTGGTCAGCGCCTCGCGCAGTGGCGTGTTCGGGTTCACGAAGCTTGAACCCGGCAGGTGCAGGCCCATGAACTCCATCAGCATCTGGTTCGAATTCGCGGTGCCGTAGAAGGTGCAGGTTCCGGCGCTGTGATAGCTGGCCATCTCTGCGGCCATCAGGGCCTCGCGCCCGACCTCGCCAGTGGCGAACTGTTGGCGGACCTTGGATTTTTCGTCATTGGGCAGCCCCGAAGGCATCGGCCCGGCAGGCACAAAGACCGCAGGAATATGGCCGAAAGTCGCCGCGGCAATGACCAGACCCGGCACGATCTTGTCGCAGACGCCGAGATACAGCGCCGCGTCGAACGTGTCATGGGACAGCGCGACGCCAGCCGCCAGTGCAATGACATCGCGCGAGAACAGCGACAACTCCATCCCGGCGCGACCCTGCGTCACCCCGTCGCACATCGCGGGGACACCGCCTGCGACTTGTGCGGTGGCGCCTGCGGCATGGGCTGCGCGGCGGATGATCTCGGGGTAATGCTCATAAGGCTGGTGGGCGGACAGCATGTCGTTATAGGCTGTCACCACACCGATATTCGGTTTGCGCGTGGTGGCGAAATCCGCCTTATCGGGCATTGCGGCATAGGCATGTGCCTGATTTCCGCAGGAAAGATGCGCGCGGCGCGGGCCATCCTCGGCGGCGCGGGCGATCTTGGCCTCATAGGCGGCGCGGGTCTTGGCCGAGCGTTCGCGGATGCGGTCGGTCACTTTGTCGACGGTGGCGTGCAGGGTCATGGCTGGCGTCCTCCTGACGGCCTTATAGGACGTTAGCGGTAACGATACAACCGCACCACTCTTGCCCCGCGCGCGCCGCCGTGCCAATCCTGCCGCGATCCAAAGAGGCCCGAAATGACCCAAGAACTGCCCATTATCCGCCTGCGTCCGAAGTCGAAACCGCAGGCCATCCGCCACGGCTTCCCTTGGGTTTTCGCGGATGAACTGGTGGTCGACCGCCGCACCCGCGCCATTCCCGCCGGCAGCTTTGCCATCCTTGAGGATGCCGAGCGTCGCCCGATGGGCGTCGTCACCGTGAACACGAATTCCAAGATCACCGCCCGGATGATGGACCCCGACCCCGAGGTCCGCATCACCCGCGAGTGGATCGCCGCGAAACTGTCGCGGGCACTGGCCCTGCGCGAGCGGCTGTTCGATCGTCCCTTCTATCGCCTGATCCATGCCGAGGCCGACGGTCTGCCCGGCACCATCATCGACCGTTTCGGCGATGCTGCCGTGATCCAGCCGAACTCGGCCTGGGCGGATCGCATGATCGAGGATATTGCCGCCGCACTGCGCGATGTCACCGGCGTTTCGACCGTGATCCTGAACGGACAGGGTCGCGTGCGTGGCCTTGAGGGGCTGGATGAGCGGACCGAGATCCTGTCCGGCGCTGTCAACGGCCCTGTTGAAGTGTCGATGAATGGCGCGACCTATCTGGCCGACCTGACCCAAGGGCAAAAGACCGGGTTGTTCTATGACCAGCGCCCGAACCACGCCTTTGCGCAACGACTGGCCAAGGGCGCGCGGGTGCTGGACGTGTTCTCGCATGTCGGCGGCTTCGGTCTGGCGGCGCTGGCCGCGGGGGCCGAGCATACGACCTGCGTCGACGGCTCGGCTGCGGCGCTTGAACTGGCGCGGGGTGGCGCCAAGGCCATGGGGGCCGAGGACCGCCTGACCACGCGTCAGGGCGATGCCTTTGATCAGCTGGAAGCGCTGCAGGCCGAGGGCGCGCAATTCGACGTGGTCATTTGCGACCCGCCGGCCTTTGCGCCCTCGAAACAGGCGCTTGAAGCCGGTCTGCGCGCCTATGAGCGGGTGGCGAAGCTGGCCGCGCCCTTGGTCGCGCCGGGCGGCTATCTGGGCCTGTGCTCGTGCAGCCATGCGGCTGACCTGTCGGCCTTCCGCAATGCCAGCGCACGCGGCATCGGGCGGGGCGGACGGCGGATGCAGTTGCTGCATACCGGTCAGGCCGGTCCCGACCATCCGACCCTGCCGCAACTGGCCGAGTCGGGCTATCTCAAGGCACTGTTCTTCCGGCTTGACGGATGAAGGCGGTTCTGGACGCCTGCGTGCTTTACCCGACCGTGCTGAGGGAGATCCTCGCCGATGTCGCGGGCACGGGGCAGTTCCAGCCCTTCTGGTCGCAGCGCATTCTTGACGAATGGCGGCTGGCCGCCGACCGGCAGGGGGTCTCGGCCGGGGTCGAGATCGCCCTGCTGCAGGACCGCTTTCCCGCCGCGATGGTCGCGCCTTCGGGCGGGGCCGAGGGGCTGGATTTGCCCGACCCCGCCGACCGCCACGTGGTCGAGGCGGCACTGGCCGCAGGCGCCAGCCATATCGTCACCGCGAACCTGCGCGATTTCCCGCGCGGGACGTTGGCCGCCGTCGGGCTGCAGGCGATCCATCCCGACGAATTCCTGCGCGAGATCTATCTGTCCGCGCCGGAAGCCGTGACCGATGCCATTGCCGCGACCGAGGCCCGTGCCCGTCTGGCAGGCGGAGAAATCCCGCACAAGGAATTGATGCGGCGCGCCAGACTGCCCCGTCTTGCCAAGGCCATCACGCGACTGGCAGGGTCCGATGTTGCGCCGCCACGCGGTTAAGCACAGGATACGACAAAGATGAGGGCAGGGTTGATGTTACCGCTATCAAACGGTAGTCCCAAGCCGAACGATGAGGAGGGGCAGATGGTTTCACGCATCATTCCGGTGGACGAATTCGACCTTGTGATCTTTGGCGCGACGGGCGATCTGGCCCATCGCAAGATCCTGCCGGGCCTGTACCGGCGCTATGTCGCGGGCCAGATCCCGGCCTCGGCCCAGATCATCGGCGCGGCCCGCACCAAGCAGGACGACAAGGCCTTTCGCGAGGAAGCCCGCGCCGCCATCCGCGAATTCGCGGGCAAGGGCGATGACCTCTCGCAGATCGACGATTTCCTGAACCATCTGGGCTATGTCGCCATTGACGCGCGCGGCAGCGACGGCTGGGCCGAGCTGAAATCCCGTATCCGCCCCGGCGTGGTCCATGCCTTTTACTTCTCGGTCGCGCCGGCGCTGTTTGGTGACATCGCCCAGCGGCTGGCCGAAAACGGCATTGCCGATCAGCACAGCCGCATCGTGGTCGAAAAGCCCTTTGGCCGCGACCTTGCCACCGCGCGCGACCTGAACGCGACGCTGGCCCGGCATTTCGCGGAAAACCAGATCTACCGGATCGACCATTATCTGGGCAAGGAAACCGTCCAGAACCTGATGGCGGTGCGCTTCGCCAACATGCTGTTCGAGCCGCTGTGGAACGCGCAATACGTCGATCACGTCCAGATCACCGTGGCCGAGACGGTGGGCGTCGGCGGGCGCGGCGAATATTACGACCATTCCGGCGCGATCCGCGACATGGTCCAGAACCACATGATGCAGCTTCTGTGCCTGATCGCGATGGAGCCGCCCTATCACTTTGACCCCGACGCGGTGCGCGACGAAAAACTGAAGGTGATCCGCGCGCTGGAACCGCTGGAGCCGGGCGACATCGTGCGCGGCCAGTATCGCGGCAGCCCGGATGGCTCGGATTACCTCAAGGACGCGGAAAACCCCGATTCCCGCACCGAAAGCTATGTCGCGCTTAAGGTGAACATCGCCAATTGGCGCTGGACCGGCACGCCCTTCTATCTGCGCACCGGCAAGAAGCTGCGTGCCCGCACCAGCGAGATTGTGGTCACTTTCAAGGCACCGCCGCATTCGATCTTTGACGAATCCGACGGACCGCGCTCGAACCAGCTTGTCATCAAGCTGCAACCGAACGAGGGCATGGACTTGACCGTGATGATCAAGGAACCGGGGCCGGGGGGGATGCGTCTGGTGCAGGTGCCGCTGGACATGAGCTTTGCCGACGCGCTTGGCGCGAATGGCACCGACATGCCCGACGCTTACGAACGCCTGATCATGGACGTGATCCGCGGCAACCAGACCCTGTTCATGCGTGGCGACGAGGTCGAGGCGGCATGGGCATGGACCGATCCGATCATCGCCGAATGGGAGGCTGGATCGAAGCGGCCGGAACCCTATGATGCGGGCTCAAGCGGTCCCGAAGAGGCCCTGCGCCTGCTGCACCGCGACAACCGCCGCTGGAGGGAGATCAGGCCGTGACTCTGGAATTCGTCGAATATCCCGACCGCGAGATGCTGTCCCTGTCGCTGGCCAACCGCATCGCGGGCCAGCTTGCCCAGCATCTGCGCACCAATCCCACGGCCAGCCTGTGCGTGCCGGGCGGGACCACGCCGGGTCCGGTATTCGACACGCTCTCGGGCAGCGATCTGGACTGGTCGCAGGTCAGCGTCATCCTGAACGACGAACGCTGGGTCGATGGCGAACATGTCCGCTCGAACAGCCGCCTGCTGCATCGCCACCTGCTGACCGGCAATGCGGCGGCGGCCAGCTATATCGACCTTTACACCGGCGATGCACGTCCCGAGGACGCGTCCGAGCGCCTGTCCGCCGCGATCCGCCCGCTGCTGCCGCTGACCGTGCTTCTGCTGGGCATGGGGACCGATATGCATACGGCCAGCCTGTTCCCCGGTTCGGATGAAACCGCGCTGGCTTTGATGCCCGACGCGCCGCTGGTCATGGCCGTGCGTAGCGTCAAGGACGAGCCTCGGATCACCCTGACCGCGCCCGCGCTGCAAAAGGCGATCCACACCCATCTGATGATCACCGGGGCCGACAAGCGTGCCGCGCTGGAACGCGCGCAGGCGATGGACCCGAAAGACGCCCCGATCCGCGCCTTCCTTGGCGACATTACCGTCCATTGGGCAGAATGACCTGACATGACCACGATTTTCAGTGCGCTGATCCAGCATCGGCAAGCGCAGGGCGACCTGCATATCCTCGACCTCTTTGCCGCCGATCCCGACCGCGCCACGACATTCTCGACCGCGGCTGACGGGCTGGTGCTGGACTGGTCCAAGACCGCCATCGACGCTGGTGCCCGCGATCTGTTGCTGGATCTGGCCGCCCCCGTCGCCGCCCGGCGCGAGGCGATGTTCACCGGCCAGCGCATCAATGAAACCGAAGACCGCGCCGTCCTGCACACCGCGCTGCGCAACCTGCAAGGCAGCGTGACCGTGGACGGTCAGGACGTGATGCCCGCGATCCGCGCCACCCATGCTCGCATGTCCGATTTCGCCCGCGCCGTGCGCGATGGCAGTTTCACCGGACAGGGTGGTCGCATAACCGATGTGGTCAATATCGGCATCGGCGGCTCGGATCTGGGTCCGGCCATGGCCACCCGCGCGCTGTCGCCCTGGCATGACGGGCCGCGGGTGCATTTCGTCTCGAACGTGGACGGGGCGGATATTGCCGATGCGCTGGCGGGCCTTGATCCGGCGACGACGCTGGTCATCGTGGCCTCCAAGACATTTACCACCATCGAGACGATGACCAATGCCGAAACCGCCCGCGCCTGGATGGCGCAGGCTGTCAGCGATCCGGCGGCGCAATTCGCGGCGCTGAGTTCCGCCACCGACCGCACCGGCGCGTGGGACATCGACCCCACCCGTGTCTTCGGCTTCGAAGATTGGGTCGGCGGCCGTTATTCGATGTGGGGACCGATCGGCCTGTCGCTGATGATCGCCATCGGCCCCGAGGCATTCGACGACTTCCTGTCCGGTGCCGCCGCGATGGACGAGCATTTCCAGACCGCACCACTGGCGGACAACCTGCCGGTGATCCTCGCGCTGGTCGGGCTTTGGCACAATCAGGTCTGCGGCTACGGCTCGCGCGCCGTGCTGCCCTATGATAACCGCCTTGCCCGGTTGCCGGCCTATCTTCAGCAGCTGGAAATGGAATCGAACGGCAAGCGTGTGGCCATGGATGGCAGCGATCTGCCCTTTGCCTCGGGCCCGGTGATCTGGGGCGAGCCGGGGACCAACGGCCAGCACGCCTTCTATCAGCTGATCCATCAGGGCACGCAGGTCATCCCCTGCGAATTCATGCTGGCGGCGCGCGGCCATGAACCAGAACTCGCGCATCAGCACCTGCTTTTGGCCGCAAACTGCCTTGCGCAATCCGAGGCGCTGATGCGCGGCCGCTCGCTGGACGAGGCCCGCGACCTCATGCGCGCCAAGGGCCTTACGGGGGCCGAGCTGGAGCGTCAGGCCCGCCACCGCGTCTTCCCCGGCAACCGTCCCTCGACGACGCTGCTGTACCGCGAGCTTACCCCCCGGACCCTGGGCCAGATCGTCGCCCTTTACGAACATCGCGTATTTGTCGAAGGGGTGATCCTTGGCATCAACAGCTTCGATCAATGGGGTGTGGAGTTGGGCAAGGAACTGGCGCTGAAAGTCGCGCCGCTGCTGGAAGACCAACCCGCGCCCGGCCACGATCCTTCGACCGAACGCCTCGCCGCGCTGGTCCGCCAACTCGGCGCCTAAGCGGTTTCACCGTTTCACAAATACCCACAGCCGCCGTGCGACAAGCAGGGCGGCTGGGAATTTTCTTCCCCATTGCCACATGCCCTGACCCGCCCCTAGTCTCGCCCGAGGCTATAGGAGGATCGCCAATGTCCGAGAACTGGGGCTTTGATACGCTCGCCATCCATGCTGGGGCGGCGCCCGACCCGGCGACAGGGGCACGGCAGGTGCCGATCTACCAGACCACCGCCTATGTCTTCAAAGACGCCGCCCATGCCGCGCGGCTCTTTGGGCTGCAGGAGCTGGGCTATATCTATTCGCGCCTGACCAATCCGACGGTCGCGGCGCTGCAGAACCGTCTTGCGGCGATGGAAGGGGGCGCGGGCGCGGTCTGCTGTTCCTCGGGCCATGCGGCGCAGATCATGGCGCTGTTCCCGCTGATGGGGCCGGGGGCGAATGTCGTCGCCTCAACAAGGCTTTACGGCGGAACCATCACGCAATTCAGCCAGACCATCAAGCGCTTTGGCTGGGGGGCGAAATTTGTCGATCTGGACGATCTCGATGCGCTGCGTGCCGCCGTGGACGAAAACACCCGCGCCATTTTCTGTGAATCGATCAGCAATCCTGGCGGCTATGTCACCGATATTCCGGCGTTTGCGAAGCTTGCCGACGAACTCGGCCTGCCACTGATCGTCGACAATACTCTGGCCTCGCCGTGGCTGTGCAAACCGATCGAGATGGGGGCGACCATCGTCGTCCACAGCCTGACCAAATACCTTACCGGCAATGGCACGGTGACGGGCGGCGTGGTCATTGACAGTGGGCGCTTCGACTGGTCGGCCTCGGACAAGTTCCCCAGCCTGTCCCAACCCGAGCCCGCCTATCACGGCCTGACCTTCCACAAGGCCTTTGGCAATCTGGCCTATACCTTCCACTCCATCGCCATTGGCCTGCGCGATCTGGGCATGACCATGAATCCGCAGGGGGCGCATTACACGCTGATGGGGATCGAGACCCTTGGCCTGCGCATGGAAAAACATGTCGCAAACGCCCAGAAAGTCGCGGAATGGCTGGAGAAAGACCCGCGCGTGCTGTCGGTGACCTATGCGGGGCTGGCCTCGTCGCCGTGGAATACCACGGCAAAGCGGGTCTATCCCAAGGGGGCGGGGGCGCTTTTCACCTTCTCGATCAAGGGCGGCTATGACGCGGCGGTGAAGCTGGTGGACAGCCTGAAACTGTTCAGCCATGTCGCCAATCTGGGGGATGCTCGTTCACTGGTCATCCATTCGGCCTCGACCACCCATAGCCAGCTTTCCGACGAACAGAAGATTGCCGCAGGTGCGGGACCGGACGTGGTGCGCCTGTCCATCGGGATCGAGGACCCGGCCGACCTGATCGCCGATCTGGATCAAGCGCTGGCTGCAGCGACCGCCTGAAAAAGAAAGCCGGCGGAATGGTTTCCGCCGGCTTTCCCGAATTCAGTTGGCCGGTGCGGGCGGCGGAACCGGCGCATCTGGCGCGTCGATCGGCAACAGGTCGAACACCGCCGAAACACGGGCGTTGATCTCCAGTTCACCCGCCGCGATCGGAACCGAGCTGTCGGCCTTGGCCTCGGCGCGCATCGCCATGACCGGGCGCGGCCCCTCGCTGACCGGGTTGTCGGTCAGTGCGCGGATATTGCCTAGCTTCAGCCCGGCGGCCTCGGCCATCAGCTCGGCGCGGCGGCGGGCGTCCTTGACCGCGTCGGCGCGGGCCTGATCCTGCGCGGCTTCCAGATCCTCGCGGGCAAAGCTGATGCCGCTGATCTCATTGGCGCCGGTGGCGACCAGCTTGTCCAGAACCGCGCCCAGACCGGCGATGTCGCGCACGCGCACGGTGACGCTGTTCTGCGCGGTATAGCCGACCATCTTCGGCGGCTGGTTGTTGTCGTATTGCATGCGCGGCGACAGGTTCAGACCCGAGGTCTGGATGTCGCGCGCCTCGATCCCCTCGGCGGTCAGCGCGTCGATGACGGCCTTCTGGCGGGTCGAGTTCTCGGACATGGCGGCGGCGGCCGAGTCACCCTCGGTGCTGACGCCCAGCGTGATGATTGCCAGATCAGGCTCGGCGGTGGCGCTGGCCTCTCCGGTCACGGTCAGTTTGGCCATATGCGGCATCCCGTGGTGACCCATCATATGCGAAGGCGGCGGTGCGTCCGGAGCAGGGACGGGGGACTGGGCCAGTGCGGGCAGGCCGGCCAGCAGCGCGATCGTGGCCACCGTCAGGGTCGGACGTAGTCGGGTCATCATGTATTTCTCCTTGGAGCGCCGGAGGCATCCGGCGCGGCAGGTTTGGGTCGAGCCCAGTTAACGCGATTTTCCCGTTTCGGGTCCCTCACATATAGGTGTTTGGCTTTTCACGGATCGCGTTCTGCGGTAGTCCATAGGAATAATTCATAAACGCGCGAACGCGCCCGGGACTGCAAGGCAAAGCCGCGAAATGTCGCATGATTCCGCTACCGAATATGGCCTGTCATTTGGCGGCGACGCCGTGCACCTGCAGAAGCGGGAACGCCCGCTTGAAGCGACGGACCGCGCCCGGCAACCGGCATGGCGGCATCTGGGTTCCGTCGATTTCGACGAACCGGACTTCCGCGAGGTGCTGGTCAACCTGCGCATGATGGCGACGGGGCAGGGCGCGGATGTGCTGATGCCGGTCACGCTGATCATTCCCGACGACCAGATCCTGTACACGACGCTGACCGTGCCGCCCTCGGGGGATCGCGATTGGGCGGTGGCGCGTGCGCTGGACGGGCTGACCCCCTATGCCATCGATGAGCTGGCCTTTGACTGGCGCGGCGAAAGCGACAGCGTCCGCGTTGCCGCCGTCGCCCGCCAGACCCTGCGCGAGGCCCGCGAATTCGCGCTGCAATACGGCTTCGACGGCGAAGCCTATTGCGCCGATCCCGAGGGCGAGCTGTTCCCCGGCGAACCGGTCTTCGAACCCGATCCTGCCCCGCGTCACCGCCCGGTGGTCGATCCCGGCTCGGCCGGGGTGACGGCCTCGGAACTGATGATCGAGGAGGAGCCGAGCGAACCGACCCCCGTGGTCGTGGCCCCGCCGCCTGTCGTTGCAGCCGATCCCACCCCCGAGGCCGAGCCCGAGGTGCAGGCCGAGCCCCCCGTCGAAGCCGACACCATCGCCCCGGAAACGGTCGAGCCCACGCCCGCCGATCCCGAACATGAGGCCCGCGTGCTTGAGGCAGCCGCCGCGCTGGCCGCGACGCAGGATCACGCCCCGACCGAGGCCGAGATCAAGGTTCCGCCCGTCGTGCGCCATGCCCCCGCGCGTCCCGCACCGATCCCGCCCGCGCCGACGCCCGTTGCCGCGCCCTCGCCGATGCTCAATGCCCGCGCCCGCGCCGTCCATCGCCGCGCCGCCGAAGCGCGGCAGGCCAAGCCGACCGCCGCTGCCGCCCCTGCGCCTGCGCCTGCGGCTCCGACCCGCACCCCCGCGCCGCCGCAGCGCCGCCGCAGTGTTGGTATGCTGACCGCGATGCTGGCCACGCTGCTGGTCGGACTGGTGCTGATCTGGGCCTTTATCGTCCCCGAGGCCCGGCCCGCACAGATTGCGGCTACCCCCGATCCGCTGCCGATCGTGACGGTGAATGCGCCGACCCCGGAGCCTGAACCGGCACCGCCGCAGACCATGCCGGTCATCGAGGAAACCGTTACTCCGGCACCAGTCGCACCCGCCCCTCCGGCAGCCCCCGAAGCCCCGGCTCCGGTTGCCGCTGCGCCCAATCCGGTGAAACGGGAACCCCAGACGGCCCCCGTCGGAAAACAGGTGACGCTGGCCGACATGCCGCCCGAACGCGCGCGCCGGGTGCTGGTCGCGGCTTCGGCCACGGCTGCGGCGGTGGTGTCCTCGGGGTCGAGCGAGCCGTCGAAGGCCCAGCCCGCGCCGCAGCCCACCCCGCAGCCTGCCGCCGAACCTGCAGCGCAGCCGGAAACGCCCGCCGCCGTGGCCGAGGTTCCTGCGCCGCAGAAGCGGCCCGGCACCGCGCCCGCCCCGGCCGCGGCCCAGCCCGCGGCACCTGCGGCCACGCGTGTGACCAATTCGGCGCGTCCGCAACTGTCGCCCCGGCGCAGCACGCCCCAGACCACCGAGCCGCGCGTCGATACCGCGCCGCGGGTACCGGAAAGCCCGCTGCCCTATACGGCCACGCAGAAATCCGGCCAGCCGCTGAACAGCAGTCGCCCGCCGCAGCGCAAGCGCGTCGACCGTTCGGGCGCGACCCAGACCGCCCCGGCCACCCGCGAAAGCGCCAGCGCCGAAGGCGCAACCCGCAGCCTGCCTGCCGCTGGTCGCCCGCCGCAGCGTCCCGAAGGCTCGGCCCCCGACCTGATCGATGATGCCGACCTGCTTGACCCGGCCGAGCAGCGCCAGCTTGACGCGCTGATCCTTGACCTGCGCAGCCAGGGGCTGGTCGCGGCCAAACCCGTGCCGCGCGATTTTGGCCCGCGCTTTGCCGATGCCCGGCCCAAGCGCAAACCTGCCGGTGCGAAGCCGGTCAGCGACGCGGTTTCCCCCGCCGCCGTCGAAGAGGCCCTGCGTTCGGCCAGCAATGCATCGCCCGCCCGCAATTCCGGCGGGCTTTTGAATGGTTCCTCGCGTCCCTCGGCCCGTCCCGATGGTCGCCCCGGTGGCCGCGCCTCGACCGCGCCGATCTCGGATGAAGCGGTGGAAAAGGCCATTGCCGCTGCCGTCGATGCCTCGCCCGCCATTCCGAACGCGACCAAGCTGGCGTCATCGCCACTGCCGCCGCGCCGCAGCGGTGGGGCCAGCGCCCCCGCCGAGGCCGAGGATGACGACAAGCCCGAGGCCCCCGCCGCTGCAGCCGCTGCGGCAGTTGCCGCGCCCGCCGCAGGTCCCAGCGAGGCCGAACTGGCCGCCCGCCGCGCGTTGGACGAACAGCTGCAAGCCCAGGCCGAGGCCCGCATCCGCGCCCGCGCTCAGGCCGATGCTGCCGCCGAAGCCCAGGCCCGCGCCCAGGCTGAAGCCCGTGCCCGCGCCCAGGCCGAGGCCGAGGAACGCGCCGCCCGTGCCCAGAAGCAGGTCTACAAGCCGCAGGAAATCGACGACGAACCCGAGGTCGCGGCCAATGTGCCGCGCGGCGGTTCGACCTCGGCCAGCGTCGCGTCGAATGCCACGCAGCGCCGGGCGATGGATACCGGCCGCACCACGATCATCGGCATCATCGGGGCGGGCAATGCCAGCCGCGCGCTGATCCGGCTGCGCAATGGCAAGGTCGTCACCGTGCGTCTGGGCGACAAGATCGACGGCGGCACGATCAACTCGATCGGCAATGGCAAACTGACCTATGTCAAGGCAGGCCGTCAGCGCGAATTGCGGCTGCTGGACGGGCGGTAGATGGAGACATTCCTCCCGGTCGCCACGGTCTATCTGCTGACCATGGTTATCGCCGTGCCGCTCTCGGCGCGGCTGGGACTGGGATCGGTGCTGGGCTATCTGATCTCGGGGATCGTGATCGGCCCGGTGCTGGGACTGGCGGGTTCCGCGCGCGAGATGGCCGACCTTCAGCATTTCGCCGAATTCGGCGTGGTGATGATGATGTTCCTGATCGGGCTGGAACTGGACCCGCGCACGCTTTGGCAGATGCGGCACAAGCTGCTGGGGCTGGCGGGGATGCAGATCCTGGGCACGGTGGCGCTGCTGGCCACGGTCGCGATGGTGTTGGGCCAAAGCTGGCAGGTCTCGTTGGCGATGGGGATGATCCTGTCGCTCAGCTCGACGGCCATCGTGCTGCAGACCCTGTCAGAAAAATCGCTGATGCAGACGGCGGGCGGGCGCAGCGCATTCGCCGTGCTGTTGACGCAGGACATCGCCGTCATCCCGATGATCGCGCTGATGCCGCTGCTGGCGGTGCAGACCGCAGTCGGCACCGGAGAGCAGCATCCCGATGCCGCGATGCTGCACGGGCTTCCGGGCTGGGCCTTGGCGCTGGTCACCGTGGGCGCCGTGGCCGTCATCATCCTGATCGGGCAGTATCTGGTCCGCCCGGCATTCCGCTATGTCAACGCCTCGCGCGTGGGGGAACTGGACACGGCGCTGGCGCTGCTGATCGTGGTGGGCATTGCCTCGCTCATGCAATTCGTCGGGCTGTCGCATGCGCTGGGAACCTTCCTTGCCGGGGTGGTGCTGGCCGGGTCCGAGTTCCGCCATGATCTGGAAGGCCAGATCGCACCGTTCAAGGGGCTGCTGCTGGGTCTGTTCTTCATCACCGTCGGTGCGGGGATGGATGTGCAGACGCTGCTGGACCGACCCGTCACGATCCTTGGCATGACGGTCACGCTGATGGCGATCAAGTCGCTGGTGCTTTACGGCATCGCCCGCGTGACGCGGCTCAAGGGCAGGGACCGGAGCCTGTTCACCCTGTCACTGGCGCAGGCGGGCGAATTCGGTTTTGTCCTGATTTCCTTTGCGCTGTCGCTGTCGATCCTGCCGCGCCAGCTGGCACAGTCGATGCTGCTGGTCATTGCGCTGTCGATGCTGGCGACGCCGTTGCTGTTCATCCTGTCGGATTACATCTCGCGCCGCATCGCCGAGGAACGCGCCGTCGTGCCCCCCGATGAAATCGAGGAACAGCAGCCGATCATCATCGCCGGCATCGGCCGTTTCGGGCAGGTGGTGAACCGGCTGGTCACCATGTCGGGCTTTCAGACCACCGTGCTGGATCATGACCTTGAAGTCATTCAGGTCATGCGCCGCTTTGGCTTCAAGGGTTATTTCGGCGACCCGACCCGCCCGGAAATCCTGCGCGCCGCGGGCATCGGCAAGGCCCAGATCCTTGTCGCCGCCATGGACGACCCCGAGGCGAACATGCGCCTGATCCGCCACGCGCGCGAGATTAAGCCCGACATCGTCATCATTGCCCGCGCCTATGACCGGGTGAATGTCTATCGGCTTTATGACGCCAAGGTCGACCATATCGTGCGCGAGACCTTCGACAGCTCGCTGCGCGCCGGGCGCTATGTGCTGGAGCGTGCGGGGCTGTCCGAATACGAGGCCGCCGAGCTGGAGCGGATCTATTACCAGATGGACCGCGCCGGGCTGCGCCAGCTGGCCGAGGTCTGGAAACCCGGCGTCGCGCTGGAATCCAATGCCGAATATGTCGCGCGCAGTCGTGAACTGAACCGCCAATTGGAAAATGCCCTGATGGAGCGTTTCGCCCATGGTTCCGGTGCCGCTCAGGTCTCGGTCAACGAAGACGACCTGCCGCATTATGTCGAACGCGGTCGCCCCGGCGGGCGCTGAGAGGCCCCCGAACCCTTGCGACCCGCGCCCCAAGCGCCTAGAAGCGCTGCAACCTTGCCAAAGGAAGTGCCATGCTTGACCATTTGACCTATACCTCCCCCGAACCCAAAGTCATTCAGGGTGCGAAACAGGACTGGGAACTGGTCATCGGCCTTGAGGTCCATGCCCAGGTCGCCTCGAACGCCAAGCTGTTTTCGGGTGCCTCGACCGGCTTCGGCGCGGAACCGAACAGCCATGTCGCCTTTGTCGACGCGGCCATGCCGGGGATGCTGCCCGTCATCAATGAATTCTGCGTGGCCCAAGCGGTCAAGACCGGCCTTGGGATCAAGGCTGCGATCAACCTGCGCTCGGCCTTTGACCGCAAGAACTATTTCTATCCGGACCTGCCGCAGGGCTACCAGATCAGCCAGCTTTACCACCCCATCGTGGGCGAGGGCGAAGTGATCGTGGACATGGCCCCCGGCGTCGCCCGCCGCGTCCGCATCGAGCGCATCCACCTTGAACAGGATGCGGGCAAGTCGATCCACGACATGGACCCGAACATGTCCTTCGTCGACCTGAACCGCACCGGCGTCGCGCTGATGGAAATCGTCAGCCGCCCCGACATCCGTGGCCCCGAAGAGGCTGCTGCCTATGTCGCCAAGCTGCGCCAGATCATGCGCTATCTGGGCACCTGCGACGGCAACATGCAGAACGGGAACCTGCGCGCCGATGTGAACGTCTCGATCTGTGCGCCGGGCGCCTATGAGCGCTATCAGGAAACGCAGGATTTCAGCCATCTGGGCACGCGTTGCGAAATCAAGAACATGAACTCGCTGCGCTTCATCCAGGCCGCCATCGAATATGAGGCCCGCCGCCAGATCGCCATCATCGAGGATGGCGGCACGGTCACGCAGGAAACCCGCCTTTACGATCCCGACAAGGGTGAGACGCGTTCGATGCGCTCCAAGGAAGAGGCGCATGATTACCGCTACTTCCCCGATCCCGACCTGCTGCCGCTGGAAATCGAACAGTCGTGGATCGACGGCATTGCCGCCGACATGCCCGAGCTTCCGGACGAAAAGAAGGCGCGCTTCGTCAAGGATCTGGGTCTGTCGGAATATGACGCGGGTGTGCTGACCGCCGAGGTCGAGAACGCGAATTACTTCGAGGCGGTGGCGCAGGGTCGCGACGGCAAGCAAGCCGCCAACTGGGTTATCAACGAGCTGTTCGGCCGCCTGAACAAGGAAGGCCTGAGCGTCGAGACCTCGCCGGTTTCCGCCGCCCAGCTTGGCGGCGTGATCGACCTTATCGGCTCGGGCGCGATCTCGGGCAAGATCGCCAAGGACCTGTTCGAGATCCTGTGGACCGAGGGCGGCGATCCGGCGCAGATCGTGGAATCGCGCGGCATGAAGCAGGTCACCGACCTTGGTGCCATCGAGGCTGCCGTCGATGAGATCATTGCCGCAAACCCGGCTCAGGTCGAAAAGGCCAAGGCCAACCCGAAGCTCGCGGGCTGGTTCGTGGGTCAGGTCCTGAAAGCCACCGGCGGCAAGGCCAATCCGGCGGCGGTGCAGGATCTGGTCTCGCAGAAACTGGGCGTCTGACCTTTTCGTAGGGTGCGCAGAAGCGCACCCTACACATTCGCGCAATTCGCTTCGGTTGGGCTTTCGGCATCCTTTCATCGGCAGGACGCAGGGTTTTGGCGCGGTTCCTATGGGAACGCAAAACTTGCCTCCGAAAGCTCTGAAGGTGCCGGACCAATGGCCAGCACCGCAGCCTGTAGTTCAGTATTACCTGTTGCCCGCCGTCGTCGTGGCCCCTCAAGCCATTGATCTGGCGCAAGAAGCCTATGTCCTTGGCGCAATTCGCCAAGACCCGCCCCTGCGCGTGTCGCATCCTGCCATCCGGACGCAGGGGGTTCGAAGGAATTCCCGTAAGCGCCCGGAAATAAAACCGAATGCCGCAATGACGGCATCATCGCGCAACAGGGACGACACAGAATGAATTTCAAATCCGCCGCGCATCTGGCGGCCTTTTCGCTTGCCGTATTCCTTCCCGCGGCCGCCATGGCCGAGGGCGAAACCTATGTCGGGCTCAGCCTCGATTCCGACTACGTGATCTGGTCGCAGCGCCAGAACGATCACAGCCCCGCGCTTCAGGGCTATGTCGAACACAATTTTGCCAGCGGCCTCTATGCTGGCGTCTGGTTCTCTCAGGTCGACTATGAGGCCTTTGGTCTGGACGACAATGCCGAGATCGACCTCTATCTGGGCTATCGCGGCACGGCGGGCAAGCTGCGCTACGACCTGTCCTACTACATGTATTACTACGACGATTACGGCTACGACTCGAGCGACATCGTGGCCGAATTCGCCTATTCGCTGACCGACAAATTCGCACTGGGCGCCAAGATCAATGCCCGGCAGGACGGCGTCAACGGCGGTGCCTATTACTATGGCCCGACGGCCGAATATGTCGTGAACGAGACGACGGTGATCGACGCGGCCTTTGGCGACAATACGCTGGACCACCGCACCCACTGGAATGCGGGCATCGTCCACCGTCTGGGCGATACGGTCTCGGTCGAGGGGCGCTACTACGATTCCAGTTCCGAGAAGGGCTTCTTCACCCTCGGCATCGCCTTTGACACGACGCTCAGCAATCTGCTTGGCAAGAAGTGATGCAACCCGGCCCTGGCGCATCTCCGTCAGGGTCACCACCTTCCGCTGATAAAACAGTGTACCGCCTGTGGACACGCGGTACGCGCCACCCACAGCCAAAACACCCGCAAACGCGGCGCTTCGTGCGTCCGCGCTGCACCTTGGCATCCAGCGCAAGGCGTGCTGCTGTTGTGCGCCCCCGCTTCCCTTGTCCGCGCATCTCGCCTAACCTGCGCGGGGCAAAGGAAAGGCAGTCGCATGACCAGCTACGAATACACCGTCATCCCGGCTCCGGCCCGCGGCGAAAAGACCAAGGGTGCCCGGACAGGCATCGAACGCTTCGCCGCCGCCCTCGCATCCGCCCTGAACGAAATGGCGCTGGATGGCTGGGAATATGTCCGCGCCGAGACCCTCCCCTCGGAGGAGCGCGCAGGCCTGACCGGCCGCACCACGGTCTATCACAATGTCCTCGTCTTCCGCCGCGCCCTCGAAGGCGAAGAGGAAATCCAGCCCATCGCGACCGAGGACCCCATCGCGGACCAGCCCGAGGATGACGATATTCCGGCAGACGAGGCGGCGACCGATCCTCCGGTTCGCGCCCCGTTCAGCCAGCCGATGCGCGCCATGCCGCGCCCGGTCCAGCGCCCGACCGAGCCGCCCCTGACCGCGCCGGAACCGGCGACGCCCTCGGGCCCCCGCCTTGGCCCGGCCAGCCGCTAACGCTTCACCGTTTGCGAAATACCCCGGGGTGAGCCCCGCAAGGGGCGAGGGGCAGCGCCCCTCACCTTACCAATGCGGCGGGCGCTGATCGGCCAGGGGAATCGTTCCCCCCTCCGACTCGCGCTCGGCCTCGCGGGCCAGCAGCATGTCGATGCGTCGTGCCAGCCGGGTGATTTCGCCCTCCTGTCGGGCCACGATCCCTGAAAGATCGTCGGCAATCCGCGTCAGATGGGCGACAGCCTCTTCCAGCCGCTCGGTTCTCTCCAGCGCCTGCTTGTCCATGCATCCTCCATCCGTTAGACCCCCGCATGGAAAAGCCCGAGGCATACCATGGCGAAAGATCAGAAAAAGCAACCACGCCCCAAGGCAGAGACGCCAAAGGGGTTTCGTGACTATTTCGGCGCAGATGTGACCGAGCGCAAGCAGATGCTCGACCGCATTGCTGAAGTATACCATCGACATGGGTTCGAGCCTCTGGAAACCAGCGCCGTGGAAACCGTCGAGGCGCTGGGGAAATTCCTGCCCGATGTGGACCGCCCCAATGCCGGCGTCTTCGCTTGGCAAGAGGCCGAGGTTCCCGGCGGTGGTGCAGGCGACTGGCTGGCGCTGCGCTATGACCTGACCGCGCCGCTGGCGCGAGTCGCGGCGCAGTTCCGAAATGACCTGCCATCCCCTTATCGCCGCTATGCGATGGGTCCGGTCTGGCGCAACGAAAAGCCGGGGCCGGGTCGTTTCCGCCAGTTCTACCAATGCGATGCCGATACCGTGGGTTCGGCCAGCGTGGCGGCGGATGCGGAAATTTGCGGGATGCTGGCGGCGGCCTTGGAACATGCCGGCATACAGCGCGGCGATTACCTGATCCGCATCAACAACCGCAAGGTTCTGAACGGCATCCTTGAGGCCATGGGCGTCGAATCCGGCAAGCCTGCCGATGACGTGCTGCGCACCATCGACAAGTTCGACAAGGTCGGCGAGCAGGGCGTGCGCCAATTGCTCACCACCGGCCGCAAGGACGAATCCGGGGCCGAGATCGAAGGCGTGGGCCTGCGCCCCGAACAGGCCGATCCGGTCATCGCCTTCCTGACCTCGAAGGGCGCGGATAATGCCGCGACCTTGGAAAACCTGCGTGCGGCTGTCGGGGCATCCCCGACCGGGGCCGAGGGTGTCGAGGAATTGGCGCAGATCTCGGATATGCTGGCCGCGATGGGCGTGGGCGAGGATCGCGCGGTGATCGACCCCTCGATCGTGCGCGGCCTTGGCTATTACACCGGTCCGGTCTTCGAGGCCGAGCTGACCTTTGAAATCCTTGACGAAAAGGGCCGCAAGCGGCAGTTCGGCTCGGTCGCGGGCGGCGGGCGTTATGACGGTCTGGTCGAGCGCTTCACCGGCCAGAAGGTCCCGGCGACAGGCGTGTCCATCGGCGTTGATCGCCTGCTGGCCGCACTTCGTGCCAAGGGCCTGATGGGCGGCACCGAACAAGGCCCCGTTGTCGTCACCGTCATGGACCGCGACCGCATGGCGGATTACTACGCCATGGCATCCGAACTGCGCGCCGCAGGCATCCGCGCCGAGGTCTATCTGGGCAACCCGAAAAACTTCGGCAACCAGTTGAAATACGCGGATAAACGCCAATCCCCCGTCGCCATCATCCAGGGCGGAGACGAGGCCGAGCGCGGCGTCGTTCAGGTCAAGGACCTGATCCTGGGCGCGAAAATCGCCGCCGAGGCCACCCACGAGGAATGGAAGTCCCAGCCCGCGCAGACCGAGGTTCCGCGCGCCGATCTGGTCGCCGAAGTCCGGCGCATTCTGGGATGAGCAAGCGCGAGAAACAGGCGATCGGCCAGCAGATCCTGACGGCGTTCCGCGCCGCCGGGGCCGAGGAGGTCGCGCCCGACCTGTTGCTGCCCGCCGAGACGCTGCTGGACCTGTATGGCGAGGACATCCGTGCCCGCGCCTATGTGACGCAAGACCCGATCCGGGGCGAGATGATGCTGCGCCCCGACTTCACCGTGCCCGTCGTGCAGATGCATATGGAAAACGGTGCAGAACCGGCGCGCTACTGCTATCTGGGCGAGGTCTTTCGTAAGCAGGACCATGGCGAACGCCAGCCCGACCACCCGCGCGACAACGAATATCTGCAGGCCGGTTTCGAGCTTTTTGCCCGCGACCCCGATGCCGATGCCGAGGTCTTCGCGCTGTTCCACGACATCCTGTCGCCGCTGAAGCTGCAGGCCAGCATGGGCGACATGGATCTGCTGATGGATGCGGTCCGCGCGCTGCCGCTGTCGGGCGCGCGCCGCGCGGCGCTGTTGCACCATATCTGGCGACCCAAACGCTTTGCCCGCCAATTGGCGCGCTTTGCCGCCCCGCCCGCCCCGCGCAATTTCGCGGAAACTCCGGCGATCTGGACGGGCATGCGCTCGCAGGCCGAGATGCAGGCCCGCATCGACCGGCTTCAGGCGGATGCCGGCGAATTGCCCCTTGCGCCGCAATGGGTCGAGCGTCTGGAGCGGCTTTTCGCCATTGAGGCCCCGGCGCCGCAGGCGCTGGCGGAACTGCGCCAACTGGCTTCGGAAATCCCCGACATTCATGAGGCGGTGGACCGGCTGGAGCGCAATCTTGCGAACCTCGCGCGGCGCGGCATCGACGTGGATGCGGTGCATTTCGACGCGAGCCACGGTCGCCACACGATGGAATATTACGACGGCATGACCTTCAGCTTTGCCGCCCCCGGTCGCCTTGACTGGCCGCCGGTCGCCTCGGGCGGACGCTATGACGCGCTGGCTGCGGTACTGGGGCATGCGCAGGGCCGCTCGATCCCCGCTGTCGGTGGCATTATCCGCCCCGGCCTTGTCTACGAACTCGGGGGGCTCGCATGATCCGGCTGGGCGTGCCGTCCAAGGGGCGGCTGATGGAGCAGACCTTCGACTGGTTTGCCGAACGCGGGGTGCGCTTGTCGCGCGCCGGGTCAGAGCGCGAATATGCCGGGCGGGTCGAGGGGGCGGAAAACGTCTCGCTGGTGCTGCTTTCGGCGGGCGAGATCCCGCGCGAACTTCGCGCCGGGCGTATCCATCTGGGCGTGACCGGCACCGACCTGATCCGCGAGAAGCTGGCTGGCTGGCGCAGCCATGTCGAGGAACTGGCCCCGATGGGCTTCGGCCATGCCGACCTGATCCTTGCCGTTCCCGCCTGCTGGAGCGATTGCGACGATCTGGACGATCTGGCCACCATCGCCCGCGACTTCCGGGCCGAGCATGGCTTCCGCCTGCGGATTGCCACCAAATATCACCGGCTGGTGCGGGCATGGCTGTCGGATCACGAGGTCGCCGATTACCAGTTGGTCGACAGTCAGGGCGCGACCGAAGGCACGGTGGCGAACCTGACCGCCGAGGCGATTGCCGACATCACCTCCTCGGGTGAGACGCTGCGCGCCAACCACCTCAAGATCATCGGGGCGGATCCGATCCTGAAGTCTCAGGCGACGCTGCTGCGTTCGATCGCTGCCGGGGATGAGGCGGCTGTGCGGGATTTCGCCACCCGACTGGGTCTGTAGAAACCGTCAGGGGGCGGGGGCGTTGGTCTTGGCACGTCCAAGGAGGAAACCATGCGCCTGCCCATCCTGCTGATCGCCCTTTCCGCCACTCCCGCGCTGGCCGCATCCGATGCGGCATGGGATGAATTCCGCGCCGAGGTCGAAAAAACCTGCACGGCTCTTGCGCCGACGGAAGGCGAAACCGCGATCGAGGTGAATCCCTTTGGCTCGGAAAACTATGGCGCGGCGCTGCTGATCACGACGCTGCCCGATGGCGGCGCGGATCGCTATGTCTGCATCTATGACAAGAAGGCCAAGGCGGCCGAACTGACCGCCCCCTTCACCCCTCCGCAGGACGTGCAGATGCCCGCTGCCGATGCATCGGGCAATGTCGCGCCGGTCGAGACCACCACGACCACGGCGCATCCGGTCAAGCCATAGGCTTGGGCCGGTTGCGCGGTTGCTGGGGTATTTGAGAAACGAAGAAAGCCGGGCTCAGCTATCCAACCCGACGAGGGCGCGCGCGAAATCGCGGGCGTCAAAAGCGTCGAGATCGTCGATCTGTTCGCCAACCCCGATGGCGTGGATGGGCAGGCCGAAGCGGTCTGCCAATGCCACTAGCACGCCACCCCGCGCCGTGCCGTCCAGCTTGGTCATGACAAGCCCTGAGACATCGGCCAGCTTCTGGAAGGTCTCGACCTGGCTCAGCGCGTTCTGGCCGGTGGTGGCGTCCAGCACCAGCAGGGTGTTGTGCGGGGCCGAAGGGTCCTTCTTGCGGATGACGCGGACGATCTTGGCCAGTTCCTCCATCAGGTCCTGACGGTTCTGCAGACGCCCGGCGGTGTCGATCATCAGCAGATCCGCGCCTTCGGCTTCCGCGCGGGTCATGGCGTCAAAGGCAAGGCTGGCCGGGTCCGAGCCCTCGGGGGCGGTCATCACCGGCACGCCTGCGCGCTTGCCCCAGATCTGCAGCTGCTCGACGGCGGCGGCGCGGAAGGTGTCGCCAGCGGCGATGACGACATTCTTGCCCGACGCCTTGAACTGGCTGGCAAGCTTGCCGATGGTCGTGGTCTTGCCCGAGCCGTTCACACCGACGACCAGCACCACCTGCGGGCGCTTGGGATAGATCGGCAGGGGCTTTGCCACCGGTGTCATGATGCGGGCGATCTCATCGGCCAGCAGTTCCTTGAGCTCGGTGGCCGAGACCCGGCGGCCCAGTCGCCCCTCGGCGATATTGGCGGTGACGCGCAAGGCGGTCTCGACGCCCATATCGGACTGGATCAGCATCTCCTCGAGCTCTTCGAGCATCGCGTCGTCCAGCTCGCGCCGGGGTTCGGCGTCACTGGTTCCGCGCCCGAACAGCCGACCCAGAACGCCGGGGCGTGGTACCGCCTGTTCCTGAGGAGCGGGGGGCGCGGGACGCTCAGGCTCGGGTGCGTGTTCAGGCGCTGGGGCAGGCATGGGGGCAGGGGCAGGGCTGACGGCCACGGCCGCTTCGGGCGCGTCATCCTTTTCGACCGCACCTTCCGCGACGATATCGTCCAGTCCCGCGCCGATCTTCGACGAGGACCGCGTCAGCCGGTCGCGCAGCTTCGAGAAAAACGACATGCACCCATCCTTCATTCTTTGGCGCAGAACCTAGGCTTTATTGGCCAAAAGGAAAAGGGCGCCCCAGCGGACGCCCCCTTGTTTCTTGGCGGATTCCCTTGCGGGACGCTGCGATCAGGCCTTGCCCAGATAGATGTCGACCAACTGTTGCAGCATGGCCAGCGCATCCTCGCGCGAGCGCTGGAAGCTGTTGCGGCCGATGATCGAGCCGTTGCCGCCGCCGTCGCGGATCGCGCGGGCGTCGTCGTAGACCGCATCAGCGCCTTTTGCAGCGCCGCCCGAGAAGACGACGATGCGGCGGCCGTTGAAGCTGGCCTGCATGCAATGCTCGACGCGCTTCGCCTGAGTCGCGATGTCGATTTCCTTGGCCTCGTAGACCTTCTTGGCCTCGGGCAGCATCAGGTGATCGGTCGACAGCTTGATCTTGATGATATGCGCGCCGATCAGGGCGGCGATCTGGGCGGCATAGGCTGCCACGTCGATCGCGGTTTCGCCGTCCTTGGTGATCGCCTCGCCGCGCGGATAGGACCAGATGACGGTCGCGACGCCCTTGGCGGCCGCTTCCTTGCGCATCTCGACGATCTCTTCGAACATGTCGAGCGCCATGTCCGAACCCGGATAGATGGTGAAGCCGATGGCGGCGCAGCCCAGACGCAGTGCGTCATCGACCGAAGCCGTGATCGCCTGGTTCTTGCCAGCGGTGTCCGACATCAGCGAGTTGGCCGAGTTCACTTTCAGGATGGTCGGGATCTGGCCTGCGAACGTATCCGCGCCAGCCTCGATCATGCCCAGCGGTGCGGCATAGGCGTTCAGACCGGCGTCGATCGCCAGCTGGTAGTGGTAATGGGGGTCGTAGCCCAGCGGGTTCGGAGCGAAGCTGCGCGCCGGGCCATGCTCGAAGCCTTGGTCGACGGGCAGGATGATCATCTTGCCGGTGCCCGCAAGCTTGCCGGTCATCAGCATGCGCGCCAATTGCGCTTTCACGCCGGGGGTCTCGCCTTCGTAATTGGCGAGGATCTTGCGGACAGTATCGGTCATCTGCATCTGAAACTCCAATCCAGTTTGGCCGTGACTTAACAAAACCACGGCCAAGGGCAATTCGGGTTGCGCTAACAGCAACGCTGACTTTTCAGTGCATAGCGCGCGAAGCTGTCGTTCCGGTGAAAATATGTCGCATCATGGGGCTGGCGCACAAAGTTTCCGCGTCGCCGTGGCCTTACTGGAACCGCATCGGGCACCAAGCGTTTCGATGACACGGCATCAAGATGGGGGAAAGACCCATGGCCAACGAAGACCCGGACAGCATTCCCGAACAGGTACGTCAGAACCGGCCCTTCTTTCTTGTCTTTGCGCTGGCTTTTGTGATCGCGGCAGGCACGTTCATGTATGTGCTGTCCCGTGATACCGAGTCGCGCGACATCGAACGGAACCTGCCGACCGCGCCCGCTCCGGCCCCGGCTGCTGCTCCGCCCGCAGGCACGGCCCCGGCCGCGAATTAGGGCGGAATGAAAAAGGGGGCCAGCGGCCCCCAAGATCACGGCGCGATCAGCGCTTTTGCAACGCGGCGACGCCGGGCAGTTCCTTGCCCTCCATCCACTCAAGGAAGGCACCGCCCGCCATCGAGATGAAGGTGAAATCGCCCGAGACGCCCGCCTTGTTCAGCGCGGCGACCGTATCGCCACCGCCCGCGACCGAGATCAGCTTGCCCGCACGGGTCAGTTCGGCTGCCTCTTGGGCTGCGGCATTGGTGGCGGCGTCGAAGGGTTGGATTTCGAACGCGCCCAGCGGGCCGTTCCAGATCAGCGTGCGCGAGCTTTCGAACACGGTGCGGATCTTTGCGACCGTTTCCGGACCGGCATCAAGGATCATCGCATCGGCAGGGCAGGCATCGGCGGGAACGGTCTGATTCTCGGCACCGGCCTTGAATTCGCGTGCCACGACGACATCGACCGGCAGGTGGATGGTGCAGCCTGCGCCGCTGGCCTTGGACATGATCTCGCGGGCGGTGTCGGCCATGTCGCGTTCGGCCAGCGATTTGCCGACCTCGATGCCTTGGGCGACCAGGAAGGTATTGGCCATGCCGCCGCCGATCACCAGATGATCGACCTTGGAGATCAGGTTCCCCAGCAGGTCCAGCTTGGTCGAGACCTTGGCCCCGCCGACGACCGCGACGACCGGGCGCTGCGGTGCGCCAAGGGCGGCGTCCAGCGCCTTGAGCTCGGCCTCCATCAGGCGGCCAGCAGCGGCGGGCAGCAATTGCGCGATGCCTTCGGTCGAGGCGTGTGCGCGGTGCGCGGCCGAGAAGGCGTCGTTCACATAGGCCTGACCCAGCGCGGCCAGCGAGGCGGCGAAGGTCGCGTCATTGGTTTCCTCGCCCGGATAGAAGCGGGTGTTTTCCAGCAGCAGCACATCGCCCGGCTGCAGGTCGGCTACGGCGCGCTTGGCGGTGCCGCCGATGGCCTCGTCCGAGAATTTCACCGGCTGGCCAAGGGCCGCTTCCAGCGCGGGCAGCACGATTTGCAGGCTCATGGATTCGACACGCTTGCCCTTGGGACGGTCGAAATGCGCCAGCAGGACCGGAATGCCGCCTTTGGACTGGATGTCCTTGATCGTCGGCACGATCTTCTCGATCCGGGTGGCGTCGGTCACCAGTCCGTTTTCGACGGGGACGTTCACGTCCACGCGGGTCAGGACCACCTTACCGTTAAGGTCGAGGTCGTCGATCGTGTTGAAATCCGCCATGCTTGTCCCTTTCCTGAGCTGTTCACGCAGCCGTGCGCGGTTTTCACGCAAGTTGATATTTTCGTCAACCTGCACCGGCGGTGAACCGCCCGGCAATGGCGGCGTTGTGTGGGCGGCACGAAATGCTTATGCCTTTGCGCCAAGCCATCAGAAGGAGAGTCCCATGGCCGAGATCAAGGATCCCGAAAACACGGTCATCATCGAGCTGAAAGACGGCCCGGTCGTGATCGAGCTTCTGGCCGATGTTGCGCCCAAGCATGTCGAGCGGATGAAGGAACTGGCCCGCGCCGGGAAATACGACAACGTCGCCTTCCACCGCGTGATCGAGGGCTTCATGGCCCAGACCGGCGACGTGGAACATGCCAACATGGAATCGGGCTACAATCCGGGCCGCGCCGGCACGGGTGGTTCGGATCTGCCGGACCTGCCGGCGGAATTCTCGCGCCTGCCGCATGACCGTGGCACGCTGGGTGCTGCACGCTCGATGAACCCGAACTCGGCCAACAGCCAGTTCTTCATCAATTTCAACGACAACCATTTCCTGAATGGCCAATACACCGTTTATGGCCGCGTGATCTCGGGCATGGAAAATGTCGACAAGATCGTCCGTGGCGAGCCGCCGGCGAATCCCGACCGTATGATCTCGGTCAAGGTCGCTGCCGATGCTGAATAAGGCCCTGATCCCCGCACTGCTGCTGGGTGCAGGTGCCGTTCACGCCGAGGGTCTGCCGGGCGTGACCGACGGTCCGGGTCCGAATCTGGTGATCGAGGTCGCGGATTCCTCGGGTGCCGCCAAGGGCAAGATTGTGCTGGACCTGTATACCGACAAGGCCCCCAAGCATGTCGAACGTCTGGTGACGCTGGCCAAGGCCGGGTCCTATGACGGCGTGGTCTTTCACCGCGTGATCGACGGCTTCATGACCCAGACCGGAGACGTGGAATTCGGCAAGCATGGTGCGGATACCGCGCGTGCGGGCATGGGCGGCTCGTCCATGCCGGACCTGCCTGCCGAGTTCAACGATGTCAGCTTCCAGCGCGGCACGGTCGGCATGGCCCGCTCGCAGGACCCGAACAGCGCCAACAGCCAGTTCTTCATCGATCTGGCTCCGGCCGAGTTCCTTGACGGGCAATACACGGTCGTCGGCCAACTGGTCGAAGGCTGGGAAGTGCTGAACGCCATCAAGAAGGGCGACCCCGCCGCCAATGGCTCGGTCGTTGAGCCCGACTTCATGGTCAAGGTGACCGTGCAGGAGTGATCCTGCCTCACCGACCTGACATGGAGGCCCCGCTTTGGCGGGGCTTCTTTCAAACGGAGCCGCCCCGATGACGACCCTTTACATCGACGCCGATGCCTGCCCGGTCAAAGCCGAGGCCGAACGCGTCGCCACCCGCCTGCGCCTGCCGATGGTGCTGGTCTGCAATGGCGGTTTGCGCCCGTCGCCCAATCCGTTCGTGTCGCTGGTGATCGTCCCCGAAGGGCCGGGTGTGGCCGATCAATGGATCGCCTCGCAATGCGGGCCGGGGGATGTGGTGGTGACCTCGGACATTCCGCTGGCGGATCGCTGCCTCAAGGCTGGGGCGCAGGTCGTGCAGTCGAATGGCGAGGTGCTGACGCTGGCCAATATCGGCGGGCGGTTGGCCACGCGCGATCTGATGCAGGATATCCGCGCCGCCGATCCGTTCCATCAGGGCAAGGGCGGCGGCTTCACCAAGGCCGATCGCGCGATGTTCCTGCAATCCTTGGACCGGGTGATGGCAGCGGCACGGCGCGTGTCGCCTCAGGCGGGCGAGTAACGCAGAACGCCCGCGATTCCCGATGGCCCGTCGGCGGGGTGATGCACCCCGTCACTTACGATCACCTCGGGGAAATCGAACGGGCTGACGCCGTTGATGCAGGCGACATTCACGCCGTATTGGCTGGGGTCCGAGCGGCGCTGGTGATGGGTATAGATGCCGCAGGTCTTGCAGAACCAATGCTTGGCCGTGCCGGTATTGAACTGATACAGCGTCAGGTTTTCCTGGCCCGACAGAAACTCCAGATCGCCCAGCCGGGCCGAGACCGCCACCGCGCCGCGCATCCGACAAAAGGAACAGTCGCAGCGGCGGATGGTGTTGAACCCATCGGCCAGCCGCACCCGGAAGCGGACTGTTCCGCAATGGCAGGCGGCATCGTGAAGATTCGGGTCGTCGGTCATTCTGCTCTCCCATGAAAAAGGCCGGGGTTTCTCCCGGCCTTTCGTTTATCCGATCTGCACCATGCGGTGCTTTTTCTTGCCGACCGAGACCTTCAATCCGTCCCCGATCAGCGCCGCATCGACGGCCAATTGGGGGTCGCTGACGGATTCGTTGTTCAGCTTCAGCCCGCCCTCGGCGATCAGCCGCTTGGCCTCTTTGCCCGAGGGGGCGATGCCGGTCTGGACCAGCAATTGCACCACCGACAGGCCCGAGGCCAAGGCATCCGTGCTGACCAAGGCCACTTCCAGATCGCCGCCGGCGCCGCCTTGTTCAAAGACTTCGCGCGCGGTTGCCTCGGCCGATGCTGCGGCTTCGGCCCCGTGCAGAAGGGTCGTGACCTCATTGGCCAGGATGATCTTGGCCGCGTTGATTTCCGATCCCTGCAACGCGCCCAGACGGTTGCACTCATCGACCGGCAGGTCGGTATACAGCTTCAGGAAGCGGCCGACATCTGCATCGGTCGAGTTGCGCCAGAACTGCCAGAACTCATAGGGCGACAGCATCGCGCCATTCAGCCAGACCGCTCCGCCGGCCGACTTGCCCATCTTGCGCCCGTCCGAGGTCGTCAGCAGCGGCGAGGTCAGGCCAAAGATTTCCCCGTCCAGCACGCGCCGGGTCAGGTCGATCCCGTTGATGATATTGCCCCACTGATCCGAGCCGCCCATCTGCAAGCGGCAGTCGTAACGCCGGTACAGTTCAAGGAAGTCATAGGCCTGCAGGATCATGTAGTTGAATTCAAGGAAGGACAGCGACTGCTCGCGATCCAGCCGCGACTTCACGGATTCGAACGACAACATCCGGTTGACCGAGAAATGCCGCCCGATGTCGCGCAGGAAATCGAGGTAGTTCAGGTTATCCAGCCATTCCGCGTTGTTCAGCATCTTGGCCTTGCCATCCCCGTAATCGAGGTAACGGGCAAAGACCTGACCCATCCCGTCGATATTCGACTGGATGGCCTCGGGGGTCAGCAGCGGGCGTTCCTCGCTGCGGAAGGACGGATCGCCGACCTTGGTGGTGCCGCCGCCCATCAGGGTGATGGGTCGGTTGCCGGTCTTCTGGAACCAGCGCAGCATCATGATGTTCAGCAGGTGCCCGACATGCAGGCTGGCCGCCGTCGCGTCATAACCGATATATGCCGTGACCGGACCTTCGATGAGGGCGTCGTCCAGCGCCTGCAGATCGGTGCAGTCCGCCAGATAGCCGCGCTCCATCATGACATGGAGGAATTCGGACTTGGCATAATAGGTCATGAGCTTTTCCTTTCGAATGGCGCGGATATACCGTCGCCAAGGGCAAAGGGAAAGTGATGGATATGCTGCAAGCGCTGGGGATGATGTCGGGGACCTCGCTGGACGGGGTGGATGCGGCGATGATCGAAACCGATGGTCGCCGGATTGGCGGCTTCGGGCGCAGCGCCTATCGCGCCTATTCGGGCAATGAATCGACGATGCTGCATTCCGCCCTTGGGCAATGGCCGGGTGGGCCGGATGTGGCCGAGGCGGCGGACCTGTCCGTCGCTGCCCATGCCGCATTGGCGCATGATTTCCCCGAGGCGCAACTGATCGGCTATCACGGCCAGACCCTGGCCCATGACCCGCAGGGGCGCGGCACGCATCAGGCCGGCGACGGCGCGGCCTTGGCGCGCAGGCTTGACCGCCCCGTGGTCTGGGATTTCCGCAGTGAGGATGTACGGCAGGGCGGCGAGGGCGCGCCGCTTGCGCCCTTCTTTCACTGGGCCTGCGCCGAATGGGCGATGGGGCAGGGGCTGCTGCCGCGCGCGCCGGTCGCTTTCCTGAACCTTGGCGGGGTCGGCAACCTGACATGGGTCGATCCCTCGGCCTCCGCGCCTGAAACGGATGGGGCCTGTATTGCCTTTGACACCGGCCCGGCCAATGCGCCGGTGAATGACCTGATGCGGGCTCGGCGTGGTCTGCTGCGCGATGAGGGCGGCGCGCTGGCCGCGACCGGGACCCCCGACGAAGAGGTGATCTCCCGTTTCCTGACCCATCCGCATTTCGCCCGGCCCCTGCCGAAATCGCTGGACCGCGACGCCTTTCCCGACTTGCTGGCCGGGGTCGCGGGGCTGACGGATGCCGACGCGGCCGCGACGCTGACCCATGCTGCTGCTGCGGCGGTCGCTGCTGGGGTGGCGCTGCTGCCGCAAGCGCCGGAACTGGTGCTGGTCTGCGGCGGGGGGCGGCATAATGGTGCGATGATGGCGGCGCTGGCCGCGCGGCTGCCCTGCCGGGTCGCGCCGGTCGAGGAAGCCGGGCTGGATGGCGACATGCTTGAGGCGCAGGCCTTTGGCTGGCTTGCGGTGCGGGTGCTGCGGGGCTTGCCGACATCGGGGCCGGGCACGACCGGGGTGCCGGGGCCGGTCTGCGGTGGGCGCATCAGCCATCCCCGGCTGGGAGGGTGATCAACCCCAACCGCGCGATCCCTGCCCGCAGCTTACCTATTCGTGATCGAAAAAGCTTCCGCAGGAACGGAACGAAGCGAGATTTCGTGACGTTTCAGAGCCATAGGATGGCCCCGCCGTCACCCCAAGAAAACGACAACCGGAAAGGACATCGTCCATGAAACCCTTTGTCATCGCTGCCGCTGCTTTGGCCTTTGCCGTACCGGCCTATGCTCAGACTGCCGCACCCGTGGCCCCCGTCGAGCAGGCCGCCGAGGCTGCCCAGACGGCCGAGACCGCCGCCGAGCAGGCCAAGGACGCAGCCGATGCGGCAGCAACCGAGGCCGGGGCCGCAGCCGAACAGGCGGTGGATGAGGCGGCCTCGGCTGCCGATGCTGCGGCGGATGCCGCGGCAACTGCCGCCGACGAAGCGGCGAATGCCGCGCAGGTAACGGGCGATGCCGCAGCCGAGACTGCCGCCGACGCCGCCAAGGAAGCCGAGGCAGCTGCCTCGGACGCGGCGGATTCGGCGGTCGAGGCGGTGGCCGCCGCTCCGGTGACGCCGCCCGATGTGAACCCGCCCGCGATTTCCGAGGCCGATCCGGGCCTGCTGGGCTCGTGGCTGACCAGCCGCCGCATCTGGACCACCAACCAGCCCTCGTCGACCGATTGGAGCCAGCCCGCGACGCTGGAGCAGCGCCCCGCCGAATGGCAGGACATCGCCAAGGTCAATGATATCGTGCTGAACGATTCCGGGCAGGTGCTGGGCTATATTGCCGATATCGGCGGTTTCCTTGGCATCGGCGCGAAAAAGGTGCTGCTGGGCGTCGACGCGATCCACATGATCTCGGTCGGCAATGACACCTTCTTTGCCACCAACTACACCAAGGAAGAACTGCAGGCCCTGCCTGACTTCGACGAGAAGACCGTCCGCAAGTAACGACGCCTTTGCAAGTGGCATGCGCCAACCGGTTGTGGGGCGTCCTTTGGGGCGCCCCTTTTTGCTTTCCACAGAAGTTTTTCGCGTCGATGTGTTTTTTGCCGAAAACGGCCTTGACGCCACCCGGCTCTCTGCGTAAACCGCCGGCACTCCAGAGACGAACTGGGGAAGCAGAGAGCGGTTGTAGCTCAGTTGGTTAGAGTACCGGCCTGTCACGCCGGGGGTCGCGGGTTCGAGCCCCGTCAACCGCGCCACTCTGCTTCAGGTTTTCGTCAAAAATGATGCGCGGTTGTAGCTCAGTTGGTTAGAGTACCGGCCTGTCACGCCGGGGGTCGCGGGTTCGAGCCCCGTCAACCGCGCCATCATTTCCCTTTAAAATGCAGAAACGCTATGCCCCTTTCGGGGTCGTTTCGCGTTTTCGGCGGATCTTGGCATGGGTATTTGTGAAACGGTGAAGGCTCTCTTGCGACCCGTTGGCAACCTTTCGCACCGGTGCTAGGGGTTTTCAAAGGGGCGCAATCCCCTATGCTGACCGACAGGATCTAGGGAGAAGCCCATGGTGCGGGGAATCGATTACGGCGGGATGATGCATCGGGCCATGCAACGGCTGATTGCGGATGTCCTGAGGGCCGTGGCTGAGGAAGGGCTGCCGGGAGAGCATCATTTCTTCATCACCTTCGACACCCGCGATCCTGATGTCGAAATCGCCGACTGGCTGCGCGAGCGTTATCCCGACGAGATGACCATCGTCATCCAGCATTGGTTCGACAATCTGGAAGTGACGCCGGTCGGGTTCAACATCACGCTGAATTTCGGCAACTCGCCCGAGCCGCTGTATATCCCCTTCGACGCGGTGCGGACCTTTGTCGATCCGTCGGTCGAATTCGGCCTGCGCTTCGAAAGCCAGCCCGATGACGACGAGGATGAAGACGAGGCCGAGGAAGAGATCCTTGACGAGGCCGAGGATGACGATGGCGGCGACGATGCACCCAAGGGCGGTGCCGAGGTCGTCAGCCTCGACAAGTGGCGCAAGTAGCCCGTCACATTCCTGAAACCCGGACGAATTACAGGCGGGCTCTAGCATGATAGCTGGAGGCCGCCTTGTCCGATCTGTCGCTGTTTCTGGGTCAGTTCCTGCGTCGTCCCCGCGAAATTCGCGCGATTGCTCCGACGGGGCGGGCGGTGGCGCGGGAAATGGCGCGGCTGGTCGATCCCCGGATGGAGGCCGTGGCCGAGATCGGCGCGGGCACCGGCACCATCACCAAGGCGATCCTGGCACGCGGTCTGCCGCCAGAACGGCTTGAACTCTATGAGCTGAACGCCGCCTTTTGCAGTCGTTTGCACCAGCGTTTTCCGGGCGTGCAGGTCCACAACCTGCCCGCACAGGAAATGGTGAATGCGGGGCAGCGGGGACTGGACGCGGTGATTTCGGGCGTGCCGACCATGCCGATGCCGGACGACCTGCAAGCGGCCATTCTGGGCGCTGCGCTGGCAATGATGAAGCCGGGCGCGCCTTTCGTGCAAATCACCTATGGTCCGGTCGTGCCGCTGTCAGAGGCGGTCAGGGCGCACTTTGGACTAAGACACGAAAAAAGCCGCCGGATCTGGGCGAATCTGCCGCCGGCGCGGGTCTATGTCTTTCGCCAGAAACTGTGATCGCTAACGGCATACATTCGTATACCATTTGCGAATCCGCGGCGTGGGGGATAGAACGCCCGCAAAACCGCGAGGGAATATGACATGACCAATACCCGCACCGAGACCGACAGCTTCGGCCCGCTCGAGGTTCCTGCCGACAAGTACTGGGGCGCGCAGACCCAGCGCTCGATCATCAACTTCCCGATCGGCTGGGAAAAGCAGCCCGTCGCGATCATCCGCGCGCTTGGCATCATCAAGCAGGCCGCTGCCGAAGTGAACATGGCCACCGGCAATCTGGATGCGGATCTGGGCCGCGCGATGGTTCAGGCGGCCTCGGAAGTCGCGGCTGGCAAGTTTGACGACAACTTCCCGCTGGTGGTCTGGCAGACCGGCTCGGGCACGCAGTCGAACATGAACGCGAACGAAGTGGTCTCGAACCGCGCCATCGAGATCATGGGCGGCGTGATGGGTTCGAAAAAGCCCGTACACCCGAATGACCATGTGAACATGGGTCAGTCCTCGAACGACACTTTCCCCACCGCCATGCACGTGGCCATCGGGATGCAGGCGCGTGACGTGCTGATCCCGGGTCTGGAAAAGCTGCATGCCGCGCTGGTCGCGAAGTCCGAGGAATTCAAGGACATCATCAAGATCGGCCGCACCCATACGCAGGATGCGACGCCGCTGACCCTGGGTCAGGAATTCGGCGGCTATGCCCATCAGGTCGCCAAGGGCATCGAGCGCGTCAAGCTGGCGCTGGGTGACATCTATGAACTGGCGCAGGGCGGCACGGCTGTCGGCACCGGTCTGAACACCAAGAAGGGCTGGGACACGGCGATTGCGGCGGAAATCGCCAAGATCTCGGGCCTGCCTTTCGTCACCGCGCCGAACAAGTTCGAGGCGCTGGCCGCGCATGACGCGATGGTCTTCTTCTCGGGCGCGCTGAAAACGGTCGCGGGTTCGCTGTTCAAGATCGCCAATGACATGCGTCTGCTGGGTTCGGGCCCGCGCTCGGGTCTGGGCGAACTGATCCTGCCGGAAAACGAGCCGGGCTCGTCGATCATGCCGGGCAAGGTCAACCCGACCCAGGCCGAAGCGCTGACCATGGTCTGCGCCCATGTCATGGGCAATGACGCGGCCATTGGTTTCGCCGGTTCGCAAGGCCATTTCGAGCTGAACGTCTATAACCCGATGATGTCCTATAATGTGCTGCAATCCATGCAGCTGCTGGGCGATGCGGCGGGTTCGTTCACCGACAACATGGTCGTCGGCACGCAGGCGAACATTCCGCGCATCGACAAGCTGATGAAGGAATCGCTGATGCTGGTGACGGCACTGGCTCCGACCATCGGCTATGACAATGCGACCAAAGTGGCCAAGACCGCGCATAAGAACGGCACTACGCTGCGCGAAGAGGCGATTGCGCTTGGGTTTGTCGATGGCGAGACCTTCGACCGCGTCGTGCGGCCGGAACTGATGGTTGGCCCGGAGGATTGAGTTGACCGGAAACGGATCAGCCAAGATCATCAACCTGCGGGCGGCGCGCAAAAGCGCCGCCCGTGATACCGCCCGCAAGCAGGGCGATGCGAATGCCGCGAAATTCGGCCGCAGCAAGGCCGAGAAGCTGACCGACGCCGATGCCAAGGCCCGCGCCGCCCGGCATCTGGACCAGCACCGGCGCGAGGATGGCGACGATGCCTGACCTGCCTGCGATGTCCCCGCCCGTGAAACGATCGGTCACCATCGGCGGACATCGCACCTCGGTCAGTCTTGAGGATGCCTTCTGGCGCGAATTGCGCGACATCGCCAAATCGCAGGACGAAACGGCGGCCGCGCTGATCGCCGCCATCGACAGCAAGCGCCCGCCCGAGGTCGGACTTGCGACCGCATTGCGGCTGTATGTCCTGTCCGAAGTGCTCAAGCGGCAGTCGCGCGGGGCGTAGTGCTTGCGGCGCGGGCGCTGTCTGACTAAAAGCGCCTGCAATAATCCACAGCAATATTGGGTAGTACCATGGCAGGCCATTCCAAGTGGGCCAACATCCAGCACCGGAAGGGCAAGCAGGACAAGCTGCGCTCCAAGCTGTTTTCGAAACTGGCCAAAGAAATCACCGTCGCCGCGAAGATGGGCGATCCCGATCCCGACAAGAACCCGCGCCTGCGTCTTGCGGTGAAGGAAGCCAAGTCGAACTCGGTCCCCAAGGACGTGATCGACCGCGCGATCAAGAAATCGCAGGGCGGCGACGCCGAGAACTATGACGAGATCCGCTATGAGGGCTACGGCCCGAACGGCATCGCGATCATCGTCGAGGCGATGACCGACAACCGCAACCGCACCGCGTCGAACGTGCGCAGCTATTTCACCAAGCATGGCGGCGATCTGGGCCAGACTGGCTCGGTGAACTTCATGTTCGACCGCAAGGGCGAGATCATGTACGCGGCCAGCGCCGGTGACGCGGACACCGTGATGATGGCTGCGCTGGAAGCCGGCGCCGAGGATGTCGAAAGCGACGAGGACGGCCACTGGATCTATACCTCGGATACTGATCTGGCCGAGGTCTCGACCGCGCTGGAAGCCAGCCTTGGCGAGTCCGAGCATGCCAAGCTGATCTGGAAACCGCAGGCCCCGACCGAGATCGATCTGGAGACCGCGCAGAAGCTGATGAAGCTGCTGGACGCGCTGGAGGAAGATGACGACGTGCAGAACGTCACCGGGAACTTCGACATTCCCGAAGACGTAGCCGCGCAGCTGTAAGGCCACCCTCGCCTTTGGCGGGGCAGTTGGAAAACAAGGAAACGGGCCGTGATGCATCGCGGCCCGTTTCTTTTTCCGGGCTGGGGCAGGGTGGCTTGCGCCTGCATCGGCAAGCGGTCATGGCTTGCGTCATGAGAGAGATGTCCGAGACAACGCGCCGAGATCTGATCGGCATTTTCTGGATGCTGGCCGCAGGTCTGAGCTTTGTCGCCGTGAATGGCACGGTGCGCTGGCTGGGGCAGGCGTTGCCCGCTGCCGAAGGCGCCTTCATCCGTTTCGCCTTTGGGCTGGTCTTTCTGATTCCGCTGCTGCTGCCCGCCTTGCGCCGCGGGTTTACGCCGCGCATCTGGTCGATGTTCGCGCTGCGTGGCGGGTTGCACACGCTGGCGGTGATCCTGTGGTTCTATGCCATGGCCCGCATCACCGTGGCCGAGGTGACGGCGATCGGGTTCCTCAACCCGATCGTGGTGACCATCGGTGCGGCGCTGCTGATGGGTGAACGGATCTCGTGGCGGCGGGCGCTGGCGATCGCGGTTGCACTTTGCGGGGCGCTGATCGTGCTGCGTCCCGGTCTGCGGGTGCTGGAGCCGGGGCATATCGCGCAGTTGGGCGCCTCGGTGACGTTCGGCGCATCTTATCTGGTGGCCAAGCGCCTGTCCGAGCAGGTCCCGGCCGCGGTGGTCGTGGCAATGATGTCGCTGACCGTCTGTCTCGGGCTTGCGCCCTTTGCGGCGATGAACTGGGTCCAGCCAAGCCTGCTGCAATGCGCCGTGCTGGCCTGCACCGCCTTTTTCGCGACTGCCGGGCATTACGCGATGACGCGGGCCTTTGCCGCGGCACCGCTGACCGTGACCCAGCCCGTCGTCTTTCTGCAGCTGATCTGGGCCAGTCTGCTGGGCGCGCTGGTCTTTGCCGAGCCGGTGGACCTGTGGGTGCTGATCGGCGGCGCGGTGATGATCGGGGCGATCTGCTACATCACCTTGCGCGAGGCGCGGATGCGGCGGGTCGTGACCCCGCCGCCCGATGCGTTGAAGGAAGTCTAGTAGCGGAGCCTGTCGCCACGGGTGCTGCGGCGTCCCGGCTCAAGGCCGATGTCGCGCAGCAGATGCGGCGTGAGGCCGGTGACCGGCGGAGGGCGGTTTTTGCCGCGCCGCAGGGCCGCGCGCATCAGCGCAATTCCGACGCGGACCAGTCCGTGATCGTCGATAAGGTCATCAAGAGGCGCGCGCAGGTCGCGCACGGGGCGTTCTAGAGTCAGTTGCATCTTGTCAGGCCGCCTGCTGACGCAGGTGGCTCCTCTGGTTGGGTTGGATTTGGACATGACGAAGCACGGCGCAAAATTGCGCTGAACGGTCGTCAGTTATGATCGGGAATGCCCTTGGGGCTTTCGGATCGCGTTCCCCAGGCTTTATCGCAGGTTGCGATGCATGCCTTGGTAATCCCAGGAAAGGGCGGCCGGAACGGCGAAAATATTGGTCATGCCAATGCCCTTTCAGTTGGGGTTACGGAACAGGATGATTTTTAGGCATGAATTCTGATTCGGAGCAAGCGGCGAAAATTGCCGCTTGCGAGCCGTCATGGCGAATCGGCAACAGTCAGCCGGAAGTGCGCGCGCGGCCCCCGCTGGCAAGGCGTTGCAGGATGCCCTGCCGGGTCACCGCGCCGCCACCGTCCAGGGCCAATGCATCGGCCCCGGATTCGGTCATGATCCGCATCGCCTCGCGGATCGGGGTGTCGCGAGAGATGGGGCTGCCCGCAGGATCGCCGGCCTCGGCCATGTCGCCCGCGGTCAGGACGGCCAGCGGGTTCATATGGGCCACGAAATCCGCGACATATTCATTGACCGGATTGGCGATGATCTGACGGGCGGTGCCGATCTGGACGATGCGGCCACCCTCCATCAGGGCGATGCGATTGCCCAGACGAAAGGCCTCGTCCAGATCGTGGCTGACAAAGATGATGGTGCGCCGGTCCTGCCGCTGCAGTTCCAGCAACTCGTCCTGAAGGCGGTTGCGGATCAGCGGATCAAGGGCCGAGAAGGGCTCGTCCATCAGCAGGATCGGCGCTTCGGTCGCAAAGGCGCGGGCAAGGCCCACGCGCTGCTGCATGCCGCCCGACAGATCCCCCACCTTGCGTTCGGCCCAGTCGGTCAATCCGACGGTGGCAAGCTGGTTGGCGACGCGGCGCTGGCGCTCAGCGGCGGGGATGCCCGCCAGTTCCAGCCCCAGCCCGACATTCTCGCGCACGCTGCGCCAGGGCAGCAGCCCGAATTGCTGAAAGACCATGGCGACCTGACTGCGGCGCAACCGTCGCAGGGCCGAGGGGCGGGCGGTGGTGACCGAGGCCATGTGGTCGCCGTCCCAGACGCGAACCTCGCCCCGGCAGACCGGGTTCAGCCCGTTGACCGCGCGCAGCAAGGTGGATTTGCCCGAGCCGGACAGGCCCATAAGGACCAGAATCTCGCCCTCGCGCACGGTCAGCGAGCAGTCATGGACGCCCAGAACCTGCCCGGTCTCGGCCTTGATCGGGCCGCGATCCAGCCCCTGATCCATCAGCGGCAGCGCCGCGGTGGGAGTATCGCCAAAGACGATGCAGACCTTGTCGAATTCGACTGCGTTGCGTTCAGTCATCGCGCCGTCCCACCCGAAGCATGCGGTCGAGCATGATGGCCACGACCACGATGATGAAGCCGCTTTCGAAACCGAGCGCGGTGTTGACGCTGTTCAGCGCGCGTACCACCGGCACGCCCAGCCCCGAGGCACCGACCAGCGCTGCGATCACCACCATCGACAGCGACAGCATGATGGTCTGGTTCAGCCCGGCCATGATCTGCGGCGCGGCCGAAGGCAGTTCGACCTTCCACAGCAACTGCCGCGGGGTCGCGCCGAATGCGGTCGCGGCCTCGACCAGCGGGCGAGGGGTCGAGCTGATCCCCAGATGGGTCAGCCGAATCGGTGCGGGCAGGACAAAGATCACCGTCGCGATCAGCCCCGGCACCATGCCGATGCCAAAGAAGACGATGGCCGGGATCAGGTAGACGAAGGTCGGCAGCGTCTGCATCAGGTCAAGGACCGGTCGCATCCACGCGTAAAGCCGGGGCCGGTGGGCGGCGGCGATGCCCAAAGGGACGCCGATCGCCATGCAGACGACACAGGCGGCCAGCACCAGCGTCAGGGATTGCATGGTCTCTTCCCAGTAGCCCTGATTCAGGATGAACAGGAACCCCGCAGCGATCAGCAGGCAGGTCTTCCAGTTGCGTTGCAAGGCCCAGGTCAGCGCGACCATGAGTGCCGTGAAGATCAGCGGATGCGGAAACTCAAGGGCTGCAAGGATGGCGTTGATCAGCCATTCCATACCGTTCGAGATGGCGTTGAAGATGAAGGCCGCATGGGCGTTCAGCCAGTCGAAGATGGCCTTGGCGGTCTTGCCGACCGGGATCTTGGTCCCGGTCAAAAGCTGGGTCAGTTGGTCCATGCGTCTATCTCTCTCCTGCGTCGGGGTGCCGACCGGGACGGGGCGGGCAAAGGATCGCGCCTTTGCCCGCGTCCGGATTTACTGCGCCAGCGCTGCGTCCAGCGCGGCCGCGGCATCGCCGCCATCAGCGGTGGTGACGCCCGCCAGCCACGGTTTTGCCGCTTCGGGATTGGCCTTCAGCCAGGCCAGCGCCGCCTTGGCCGGTTCCTCGCCATCGTTCAGGATCTTGCCCATGACCTCATTTTCCATGGGCAGGGTGAATTCAAGATTCTGCAGGAATTTCCCAAGGTTGGGGCATTCGCCGACAAAACCGGCGCGGGTGTTGGTATCGACGCGCGCGCCGCCGAAATCGGGGCCAAAGATATCGTCGCCGCCAGCCAGATAGGTCAGCTTGAACTGCGTGTTCATCGGGTGGGGTTCCCAGCCAAGGAAGACGACCGGCTTGCCTGCGCCATCGGCGCGCGCGACCTGCGCCAGCATCCCCTGTTCCGAGCTTTCGACGACTTCGAAGGTGCCAAGGCCGAACTTGTCGCCCGCGACCATTTCCAGCAGCAGGCGGTTGCCGTCATTGCCCGGCTCGATGCCGTAGATCTTGCCGTCCAGCGCGTCCTTCTGCGCGGCGATTTTCGCGAAGTCGTCGATGCCCAGCTTGGCCCCGGCCTCGTTCGTGGCCAGCGTGTATTTCGCGCCGACAAGGTTGGTGCGGACCGTGTCGACCGTGCCCGAGTCGCGATAGGGTTTGATGTCGGCTTCCTGCGTCGGCATCCAGTTGCCCAGATAGAGATCGACATCACCCTTGGCCATCGCGGTATAGGTGACGGGGACGGACAGGACCTTGATCTCGGTCTTGTAGCCAAGCGCCTGCAGGACAGTGGTGGTCAGCGCGGTGGTCGCGGTGATGTCGGTCCAGCCCACATCCGAGAAGACAACCTCGCGGCAATCCGCCGGTTCGGCGGCCGCGGCCATGCTGGTTGCGGTCAAGGTGAAGGCCAGTCCGGCGACCAGCGCGGTGGCGATGCGACGTTGTGTCATGCTTCTCTCTCCCATGTTTCCATGTAGGTTGGTTTTTTATTGATTGACGAGTCAATCAAAACGCGGCTATCTCCGCTTGCATTCTTGCGCTGCAGACATTGCGGGTGAAGCGAAATGCCCAAGCTTGGTGCAGAGCCTATCCGAAAGGCGGCGTTAATCAACGCCACCATCTCGACGGTGGGGCGTGCCGGATCTTTGGATGTGACGGTCGCGCAAATCGCGCGCGAAGCCGGGATGTCAACTGCCCTCGCTCATCATTACTTCGGCTCGAAGGAGCGGATGTTCCTTGCCGCCATGCGCCATATCCTGAGCCAGTATCGAGAGACAACCTCTATCGCGCTGAAATCGGCGCGAAATCCCCGCGAGCGGCTGCGCGCAATCGTCGGCGCAAGCTTTGATCGCATCCATTTTGAGCATGAGACCATCGCCGCGTGGCTCAGCTTCTATGCGCTGGCTTTGGTCGATGCCGAAGCCGCGCGCCTGCTGCGCGTCTATCACCGTCGTCTGCAATCGAACCTTCTGGTGGCGCTGCGCCCACTGGTGGGTGATGCCGCCGACAGCACCGCCCGGACGATGGGCGCATTGATCGACGGGGTCTATCTGCGTGCGGCTTTGGCCGATGAATATGACGGCCCCGCCGCCGAACGCCTGACATTGGATTATCTGGAGAAAGTCCTGCCATGAGCCATTCCGCCCAGCCCGCCGCCAGCCTGTATATCAACGGAGCGCCGGTCGAGGGGCAGGGGGCGGAACTGGCCGTGCATTACCCCTATACCGGCGAAGTCATCGCCCGGCTGCATGAGGCCAGCGTGGCGCAGGTGGCCGAGGCCACGGCCTGTGCCGCCGCGGCCCAGCCCGCATGGGCGGCGCTACGTCCGATCGAGCGGGGTCGGGTGCTGATGCGTGCCGCCGCGATCATCCGCAAGCGGGCCGAGGAACTGGCCCGGCTGGAAGTGCTGGATACCGGCAAGCCCATTCAGGAAACGCGGGTGGCCGATTGGCCCTCGGGGGCGGATGCGCTGGAATATTTCGGCGGGCTGGCCGCCACCGTGACCGGGCAGATGATCCCCTTGGGCGGCGATTTCGTCTATACGATCCGCGAGGCGCTGGGGGTTTGTGCAGGCATCGGCGCGTGGAACTATCCCAGCCAGATCGCCTGCTGGAAAGCCGCGCCCGCCTTGGTCATGGGCAATGCGATGGTGTTCAAGCCCAGTGAGGAAACGCCGTTGGGCGCGTTGAAACTGGCCGAAATCCTGACCGAGGCTGGGCTGCCCGCAGGTATCTTCAACGTCGTGCAGGGGCGCGGCGCGGTCGGCGCGGCGCTGGTCAGCGATCCGCGCGTGGCCAAGGTCAGTCTGACCGGATCGGTCGCCACCGGGCAAAAGGTCTATGCAGCGGCGGCAGCGGGCATGCGCCATGTCACCATGGAACTGGGCGGCAAGTCGCCGCTTATCGTCTTTGACGATGCCAGTCTTGAGGATGCCGTGGGTGCGGCGATGCTGGCGAATTTCTACTCTTCGGGGCAGATCTGTTCGAACGGGACACGGGTTTTCGTGCAACGGGGCATCCTGCCCGCATTTCTTGCGCGGCTGTCCGAAAGGGCGGCGCAGATCACGATCGGCGATCCGCTGGACGACGCCACCCAGCACGGGCCAATCGTCAGTCCGGCGCAGCTGCAAAAGATCCGCGATGCCATCGGCAAGGGGTTGGATGAGGGTGCGCGACTGGTTTGCGGCGGTCCGGGCGAGGGGGTCTTTGTGCCCCCGACCGTGCTTGCGGACGCGAGCGATGAGATGTGGATCGCACGAGAGGAAATCTTTGGCCCGGTGATGACGGTGCTGGCCTTTGACGAGGAGCCCGAGGTGGTCGCGCGGGCCAATGCCTCGGCCTATGGGTTGGCAGCGGGTGTGTTCACCCGTGATCTTGCGCGCGGGCATCGGGTCGCGGCGGCGTTGCAGGCCGGGACGACATGGATCAATGCCTATAACCTGACCCCGGTCGAGGCGCCTTTTGGCGGGGTGAAGCTGTCGGGAATCGGGCGCGAGAACTCGGCCGCCGCGATTGAGCATTATTCGCAGCTGAAATCCGTCTATGTGGGGATGGGGGGCGTCGATGCGCCCTATTGATCGACGTTCCGCCCGTGGCGCGGTCGCGATGGGTATTTGTGAAACGAAGAAGACCGTGGCGTTGCGAGAGGCATGCCGATGACCCCGGATTACGTCATCGTGGGGGCGGGATCGGCGGGCTGCGCGCTGGCCTACCGTCTGGTCATGGCCGGAAAGCGGGTCGATCTGATCGAATATGGCGGCTCGGATATCGGGCCATTCATCCAGATGCCCGCCGCCCTGAGCTATCCGATGAACATGCGCCGCTATGATTGGGGGTTTTCATCCCAGCCCGAACCGCATCTGGGCGGGCGGCGGCTGGTCACCCCTCGCGGCAAGGTCGTGGGCGGGTCGAGTTCGATCAACGGCATGGTTTTCGTGCGCGGCCATGCCAAGGATTTCGATTTCTGGGCGGAATCGGGGGCCAATGGTTGGGCCTATGCCGATGTGCTGCCTTACTTCAAGCGGATGGAGAATTCGCACAGCGCCGTCAGCGATTATCGCGGGACCGAGGGGCCGCTGCATGTGACACGCGGCTCGCGTCGCAACCCCCTGTTCAACGCCTTCATCCGGGCCGGTCGCGAGGCCGGCTATGGCGTGACCGAGGACTATAATGGTGCGCGTCAGGAAGGTTTTGGCGCGATGGAGGCCACCATCTGGGAGGGCCGCCGCTGGTCCGCCGCCAATGCCTATCTGCGTCCCGCGCAGGAAACCGGACGCTTGCGGCTGCGGCGCGGGCTGGCGCGGCGGGTGGTGTTCGAGGACGGGCGGGCGGTCGGCGTCGAGGTCGCGAATACGCGCGGGATCAATGTGTTCCGCGCCAAGGAAGAGGTGATCCTTTCGGCGAGTTCGATCAATACGCCCAAGCTTTTGATGCTGTCGGGGATCGGGCCGGAAGCGCATCTGGCCCAGCACGGGATCGAGATTCGGGCCGACCGGCCCGGTGTCGGCGCGAACCTGCAGGATCATCTGGAAATCTACATGCAATACAGCGCGACCCAGCCGGTGACGCTCTACAAGCATTGGAACCTGTGGGGGAAGGGCTCGATCGGGGCACAGTGGATGGCGACGGGGACGGGGCTGGGGGCCTCGAACCAGTTTGAAAGCTGCGGCTTCATCCGCTCGGCCGCAGGGGTCGAATATCCCGACATCCAGTATCATTTCCTGCCTTTGGCCGTGCGCTATGACGGCAAGGCGGCAGCCGAGGGGCATGGTTTTCAGGTCCATGTCGGGCCGATGCGGTCGAAATCGCGCGGCACGGTGCGGCTGGCGTCATCCGATCCCAAGGCCGCGCCCGAGATTCGCTTCAACTACATGTCCCATCCCGATGACTGGGCCGAATTCCGCGCCTGCGTCCGCCTGACCCGAGAAATATTCGAGCAGCCCGCCATGGCCGGATACAAGGGCCATGAGATCCAGCCGGGCGATGGTGTCGCCAGCGATGAGCAGATCGATGCCTTTATCCGCGAGCATGCCGAATCGGCCTTTCATCCCTGCGGCACGGCGCGGATGGGGCGGGCGGATGATCCGATGGCGGTGGTCGATCCTGAATTGCGGGTGATCGGGGTCGATGGGCTGCGCGTCGTCGACAGTTCAGTCTTTCCGCGCATCACCAATGGCAACCTGAACGCGCCCACGATCATGCTGGGCGAAAAGGCCGCCGATCACATCCTTGGGCGCATGCTGGCCCCCCTGAACCTTGGCCCCGAAAAGGCGGCGGGTTGGCAGGAAAGCCAGCGTTCGCAGTGAGTTGCGATGGTTACTTGTCCTCACCCTTGAGCAGGTCCGCAAGGCCCGCGAAGGGCTTGCGGGTCTCACCATCGGGTTCGGCTTCGGGGGCGTCCAGCGCTGCGCCCGCGGCTCGGGGATACAGCGGCAAGGCCAGCGAAAGGCTCTCGATCATCATGGCTTCGACATCGATGAACGAACCCAGCGGTTCGGTTTCGTCATCGCGCATCTCGACCTCGTCGCCTTCGGGCGTCGTGGCATGGGGCGAGAAGACGCGATGCACATCCTCGTTCAGCGAGGTCTTGACCGCAGCGAGGGTAACCACGCAGGGTTGCACGACCTTGGCGGACAGGCGGCCGGTCACTTCCCATGCGTCGCTGGCGACGGGACGGATCTCGCCCTTGAAGCGCAGGGCGGGCAGGGCGCTGATGCCAAGCTCGGCCGCGATGGCGGCACGGGCGTCGGCATCGGGGGCAAGCTCGAAGGTGGTGGGTTGCCGAGGGTTCAACTGGGCCACCCGGTAGCGGTTTTGAGAGCGGGCGGTTTGCGTCATGGGGGCCTTTCCGGCGCTTTCGCAGCCGTTACTTGGATATTCTTGAGCGCGGGGCATGAGTTTGCTAAGTCAGTCGCGCGGCGTCAACAGGCGCGTAAGGGACAGGTGCAAGATGAAATTTTCCCGGAGACAGATCATGGCTTTCGCGCTGACTGTTCCCGTTATGCTTGCCGCCTGCACCGCCACCTATCGCAATCACGGCTATGTGCCAGCAGAAGACGAGCTGATGCAAGTCGTTGTCGGCAAGACCAACCAGTCCGAGCTTGACGGGTTGATCGGTCGTCCCAGCTCGCAAGGGCTGCTGACGGGGTCGGCATGGTATTACGTCGGTTCGCGCTGGGAGTATTTCGGGGCCCGCGAGCCGCGCGAAATCAACCGCGAGGTCGTCGCGATCAGCTTCGCCGAAGGCGGGACGGTCACCAATGTCGAGCGTTTCGGGCTTGATCGCGGGCAGGTCGTGGTGCTGTCGCGCCGCGTGACCGACTCAGGCATCAGCAGCATCGGGGTTATCCGGCAGCTGATGGGCAATGTGGGCCGCGTGCAGGCCGGCGACATCATTCAGGACTGATAGGCAGTCCGCAGACAAAGCGAAGGGCGCCACAAGGGCGCCCTTCCTCCCTCAGACGGCGTCAGGAACGAAGCGAAGAGCGACGCCGTTGATGCAATAACGCAGACCGGTCGGCGGCGGGCCGTCCGGGAAAACATGGCCCAGATGCGCGTCACAGCGATGACAGCGCACCTCGGTGCGGGTCATGCCGTGGCTGGCGTCGCGATGTTCGTCGATCGCGCCTCCGGGCCGGGAAAAGCTGGGCCAGCCACAATAGCTTTCGAACTTGGCATCGCCGTCGAACAGCCTGGCCCCGCAGCAGACACATTCGTAATGGCCCGGACCCTTGGGAAAGCCCGGATGCGAGAAGGGGCGTTCCGTCCCTGCCTGCCGGGTGACGCGATAGGTTTCGTCGTCCAGTTCGTCACGCCATTCCGCATCGGATTTGATCACGCGATCCGTCATCTTTGCCCTTCATAATGTTGCGCCCGTGTTACAAGATAGGTGCAGGGAGGACAGGAACAAGACGGGCACGCGCCTGTGGGCCGCGCCGTCTTCCGGGTATTGGGCAGGAGCGCCATGATGACATTGCGCAAAGGCCGTTACGACGTCCGAACCGCCGAAACCGCCGAGCAGATCCGCGAGGCGCAGCATTTGCGCTGGCTGTGCTTCATTGGCGCGCGAGACGGGTCTGATCCGTCGCCTGACGCGCTGGATGCCGATGATTACGACAGCCGCTGCACGCATGTGCTGATTCGCGACATCGCTTCGGGGCAACTGGTCGCCTGCTTCCGCATGCTGACCCTGTCGGGCGGCGCGCAGATCGGGGACAGCTATTCGGCGCGCTACTACAACCTGTCCCGGCTGCGCGATTTCGACGGCAAGATGGTCGAGATCGGCCGCTTCTGCATCCACCCCGGCCTGCGCGATCCCGATATTCTGCGCCTCGCCTGGGGGGCGCTGGCACGGCATGTCGATTCCGAAGGCATCGAGATGCTGTTTGGCTGCTCCAGCTTCATGGGCACCGATACGCAGGGCTACGAGGATGCCTTTGCCATGCTGCGGGAACGTCATCTGGCCCCGAAACGCTGGCTGCCCCGGGTCAAGGCTCCGAATGTTTTCCGCTTTGCCCGGGCGCTGCGTTTGCGCAAGCCCGATCCAAGGCTGGCCATGGCCGCGATGCCGCCCTTGTTGCGGTCCTATCTGGCGATGGGTGGTTGGGTCAGCGATCATGCGGTGGTCGACAGCCAGCTGAACACCCTGCACGTGTTCACCGGGCTTGAGATCCGGGCGATTCCTCCGGCACGGGCGAAGCTGTTGCGGGCGGCGGGCGCCTAGTCGCCGCGTTTGCAAAGCCCCCCCTTTGCAAAGAAGGGCCAAACCGCCTATGAGCCGGGGCCATGAGCGACAGATTCCAGTTTTCCGTCTCGGCCACCGATGGCCGTGCCCGCACCGGCGTGATCCAGACTCCGCGCGGTGAGATCCGCACCCCCGCCTTCATGCCCGTCGGCACTGCCGCCACGGTCAAGGCGATGATGCCCGAATCAGTGCGCGCGACCGGCGCGGACATTCTGCTGGGCAACACCTATCACCTGATGCTGCGGCCCGGTGCCGAGCGCGTCGCGCGGCTGGGCGGACTTCACAAGTTCATGAACTGGGAACGGCCGATCCTGACCGATTCGGGCGGATTCCAGGTGATGTCGCTATCCAGCCTGCGCAAGCTGACCGAGGATGGCGTGACCTTTGCCAGCCATATCGACGGCAGCAAACACTTCCTGTCGCCGGAAACCAGCATGGAGATCCAGCGGCAGCTTGGCTCGGACATCGTCATGGCCTTTGACGAATGCCCGGCACTGCCTGCGACCGATGCCGAGGTGGCGAAATCCATGCGCATGTCGATGCGCTGGGCGCAGCGCTCGCGCGATGCTTTCGGGGACCGTCCGGGCCATGCGCTGTTCGGCATCATGCAGGGCGGCGTCACCCCCGAACTGCGCGAGGAATCGGCCGAGGCGCTGAAATCCATCGGCTTCGAGGGCTATGCGATCGGCGGTCTGGCGGTCGGCGAGGGGCAGGAGGCAATGTTCGGCGTTCTGGACTATGCCCCCGGATTCCTGCCGGAAAACAAGCCGCGCTACCTGATGGGCGTGGGCAAGCCCGACGATATCGTCGGTGCGGTCGTGCGCGGCGTCGACATGATGGATTGCGTGCTGCCGTCGCGTTCCGGTCGGACCGGACAGGCTTGGACCCGCCGTGGTCAGGTCAACATCAAGAACGCGCGTCATGCCGACGATCCGCGCCCGCTGGACGAACATTGCACCTGCCCGGCCTGCACGGGCTACAGCCGTGCCTATCTGCACCACGTCATGCGCGCCGGAGAGATGATCTCGGGGATGCTGCTGACCTGGCACAACCTGCATTACTTCCAGGAGCTGATGGCAGGTCTGCGCGCGGCCATCGCGGCGGGCACGCTGTCCGATTTCGTTGCCCAATTCGAGGCGCAGCGGGCACAGGGTGACATAGAACCGTTGTGAACTGTCACGTCGTGCCTTGATTTTCCACCAAGTCTGGGGGAAGGGCGATGGGTAGTTAAGGCGGATGCCCCGCCCATGTCCCGAAAGTCATCAATGTCCGCCAGCCCAAAACCTGCCCGCCACGAAGACATCCGCACGATCACGACCACGGCCGAACTGGCCGAGTTCTGCGAACTGGCCAAGGCACAGCCCTATGTGACGCTCGATACGGAATTCCTGCGCGAGCGTACTTATTACTCAAAGCTTTGCCTGATTCAGGCGGCCTTGCCCCCGTCCTCCGCCAAGGGCGAAGGCGGGCTGGCCGTCCTGATCGACCCGCTGGTCGAGGGGCTGTCGCTGGAACCGCTTTACGACCTGTTCCGCCACAAGGCGACGGTCAAGGTGTTCCACGCCGCGCGTCAGGATCTGGAAATCTTCTTCCATGATGCGGGCGTGCTGCCCGATCCGCTGTTCGACACCCAGATCGCCGCCATGGTCTGTGGCTTTGGCGAACAGGTCGGCTATGAGACGCTGGTCAAGAAGATCGCGCGGCAGCCGCTGGACAAGTCCTCGCGCTTCACCGACTGGTCGATCCGCCCGCTGTCGGATGCACAGGCGCAATATGCGCTGGCCGATGTGACGCATCTGCGCGCGATCTATGAATTCCTCGCCGATCAGCTGAACAAGACCGGGCGTGCGCCGTGGCTGGGCGAAGAGGTCGCAGTGTTGCTGGACCCCGAAACCTACATCACCCGCCCCGAAGAGGCATGGCAGCGCATCCGTACCCGCTCGGGTTCACCGCGTTTTCTGGCCGTGGTGCGCGAACTGGCCCGCTTCCGCGAGGCTTTCGCGCAGGAACGCGACATTCCGCGTGCCCGCGTTCTCAAGGACGATGCGCTGATCGAGCTGGCCTCGACCAAGCCGCTGACCGAGGCTGATCTGGGCAAATCCCGCCTGCTGCTGCGCGAAGCGCGTCGGGGCGAGATCGCCAATGGTATCCTTGCCGCCGTGAAGGCCGGGATCGAATCGAAGGACCTGCCCAAGCCCGCCCCCGATGAGCCCGGCCGCCCCGGCAATGCCGCGCTGTCGGAACTGCTGCGGGTGCTGCTCAAGGCCAAGTCCGATGAGGCCGGCGTCGCGCCGCGCCTGATCGCCTCGGCTGCCGAGCTTGACGCGATTGCATCGGGCGCGCGCGACCTGCCGGCACTGCATGGCTGGCGGGCCGAGGTCTTTGGCGACGACGCCCTGCGCCTTGCCGGGGGCGAAATTGCGCTGTCGGCGCATAACGGCGCGGTCAAGGTGGTGACCGTCGCAGGCTGATGGGGACGGGCTAGTTCCCGTCACCCTCGTCGCGGGCGATTGGCGTGACCAACGCCCGCACCAGATACAGCACAACCAGCGCCATGGCCGTGGCAATCATGGCCAGGCGCAGATCACCCGTCCCGCAGCACAGCCCGATCGCTCCGCACAGCCACATTGAGGCTCCGGTGGTGATGCCGCGCACATTGCCGCCACTGATGACGATGGAACCCGCCGCCAGAAAGGCCACGCCCGCCGTCACCGCCTCGATCAGGCGCAAGGGGTCGGTGCGCTGCTGGTCTTCGTTGATATTCGAGAAATCGACCAGTTCCATCGCGATCAGCGTGAAGCAGGCCGCTGCAAGGGCGATCAGCATATGGGTGCGCAGACCGGCGGCGCGGGCGCGGACCTCGCGTTCCCAGCCGATCACGCCGCCAAGGATGACCGCCATGCCCAGCCGCAAGACCACCACCCCAAAGGGCAGTGTCATTGGACGCGAGAATTCCCCGGCCAGCTGATCGAGCATCCTGTCACTTCCGTGCGGCTTTTTCCTCGATCCCCGAACGCCCCTCGCGGCGGTCCAGTTCATTTTCGACATCGGCCAGCGTCAGGTCGCGCGCGGCCAGCATCACCAGCAGGTGGTAAAGCGCATCGGCGGCCTCGCTGACCAGTTTCTCGCGGTCACCCTTGACGGCCTCGATGATCGCCTCGACCGCCTCTTCGCCGAATTTCTCGGCGCATTTCTCGGGGCCTTTGGACAGCAGCTTGGCGGTCCAGCTGGTCTCGGGATCGGCGCCCTTGCGGGCGGCGATGGTCTCGGCCAAGCGGTGCAGCGCGCTCATGTCAGCCGCACCGGGATGCCCGCCGCGGCCATATGTTCCTTGGCCTCGCGCACGGTGAAGGTCCCGAAATGGAAGATCGAGGCCGCCAGAACCGCCGAGGCATGCCCTTCCAGAACGCCTTCCGCCAGATGCTCCAACGCACCGACCCCGCCCGAGGCGATGACGGGGATGTTCACCGCGTCCGATACGGCGCGGGTCAGCGGGATGTTAAAGCCCGATTTGGTGCCGTCGCGGTCCATGCTGGTCAGCAGGATTTCCCCTGCGCCCTTGGCGGCGACAGTGCGGGCGAATACGACCGCATCGATGCCGGTGGGCTTCCGGCCGCCATGGGTGAAGATTTCCCATTTGCCGGGGGCGACGGTCTTGGCGTCGATGGCGCAGACGATGCATTGGCTGCCGAAACGGTCGGCGGCCTCGGCGATCACGTCCGGGTTCGCCACGGCGGCCGAATTGAAGCTGACCTTGTCGGCACCCGCCAGCAGCAGGGCGCGCACGTCGTGATGGCTGCGCACGCCGCCGCCCACGGTCAGGGGCACGAAGCAGGCCTCGGCAGTGCGGGTGACCAGATCGAACATGGTGCCGCGATTTTCATGCGTGGCATGGATGTCCAGAAAACAGATCTCGTCCGCGCCTGCCGCGTCATAGGCGCGCGCGGCCTCGACCGGATCGCCAGCATCCACCAGATCGACGAAATTCACGCCCTTGACGACGCGGCCATCGGCCACGTCAAGGCAAGGGATCACCCGCGTCTTGAGCATCTCGCCCCCTTATGCCAGCGCGCGCAGCGCCTCGCCCAGATTGATCGCGCCATCGTAAAGCGCGCGGCCCGAGATCGCACCCGCAATCACGCGCGTGTCGCGCAGCGCCAGCAGATCCTGCATCGAGCTGACTCCGCCCGAGGCGATGACGGGAATGTTGACCGCCCGCGCCAAGGCCTCGGTCGCGGCGGTGTTCGGACCCTCCATCGCGCCGTCGCGGTCGATATCGGTGTAGATGATGGCGGCGACGCCCGCATCCTCGAACTGGCGGGCCAGATCGGTGGCCATGACGTCGGTTTCCTCGGCCCAGCCGCGGGTGGCGACCCGGCCGCCGCGCGCGTCGATGCCGACGGCGATCTTGCCGGGGAAGGCCAGCGCGGCTTCGCGCACCAGCGACGGGTTCTCAACGGCTACCGTGCCAAGGATTACGCGGGCAAGGCCACGCTCCAGCCAGCTTTCGATGGTGGCCATGTCGCGGATGCCGCCGCCCAGCTGGACGGGGATGCTGACGGTGGACAGGATCGCGCCCACGGCCTCGGCATTGACCGGGTGACCGGCAAAGGCGCCGTTCAGGTCGACCAGATGCAGCCATTCGGCGCCAGCATCCTCAAAGGCTTTGGCCTGTGCCGCGGGATCGGTTCCGAAAACGGTCGCGGCTTCCATGTCGCCGCGCAGCAGACGAACGCAGTTGCCGTCCTTGAGGTCGATGGCGGGATAAAGGATCATCGCGTCTCTCCTGATGGTTGGCGTCCCTTTGCCACAGAGAGGCGACAATCGGAAGGGGCAGGGCACCCCGATTGCCCTACGCCACGTCATGCTTGCCTGCGCGCGAGGGCGGAAAGCAATCTCAGCCGCAGGGGACTCGCTCCCCGCATGGGAGGAAAACATGAAGAAACAAATGGCGCTTGCCGCGCTACTGGCGCTTGCTGCCCCGGTCGCGCAGGCCGATGGCATCAGCGGGATCTATCGGACCCAGCCAAATGACAACGGGCAGACCGGCTTCGTCCAGTTCTATGATTGTGGCGGCAAGACCTGCGGCAAGCTGGTCCGGTCCTTTGACAAGGCGGGCAAGGAAATCACCTCACCGAATACCGGCCGCAATATCGTCGCGAACATGAACGATGACGGCAATGGCAAGTTCTCGGGCGGAACGATCTGGGACCCCGGCTCGAACAAGACCTACAAGTCCAAGATGCAGCTGAATGGCGCGGTCCTGAATGTATCGGGCTGCGTCGCGGTCTTCTGCAAGACGCAGAAATGGACGCCGGTGAAGTAACGCCTCGGCGCATTCTTCGTTTCGGAAATACCCCGGGGGGAAGCCCCTGTCGCCCCATCGAGGGGCGGCAGGGGCTTGGGGACAGAGCCCCCACTTTCGCGACGCTCGATCCTCAGGGGTTCCAGCGCAGGAAGTTCGTGATGATGCGCAGCCCGACGGCCTGTGACTTCTCGGGGTGGAACTGGGTGCCGACGATATTGTCGCGCCCGACCACTGCCGTCACCGGCCCGCCGTAATCGACGCTGGCCAGTAGGTGCGCCGGCTCGCGGACCTGAAACTGCCAGCCATGGACGAAATAGGCGTGATCGCCGGTCGCGATCCCCTCCAGAACCGGATGGGGCTGCAGCACGGTCAGATCATTCCAGCCCATATGCGGCACTTTCAATCCGGGCGCGTGGATGGCGTCGATCTCGCCGCCGATCCAGCCCAGACCGTCGGTCTCGCGATATTCATGGCCGGTATCGGCCAGCATCTGCATGCCGACGCAGATTCCCATGAAGGGCACGCCACGCGACAGCACTGCCTCGCGCAGTGCCTCGACCATGCCGGGAACGGCGTCCAGCGCCACGCGGCAGGCAGGGAAGGCACCATCGCCCGGCAGGACGATCCGGTCCGCAGCACGCACGGCCTCGGGGTCGGCGGTGACAAAGACCTCGGCCCCGGTCTCGCGACCCATCAGGGCGAAGGCTTTTTCCGCCGAATGCAGGTTTCCGCTGTCGTAATCGACCAGAGCGACGCGCATCACAAAGCCCCCTTGGTCGAGGGCAGCACGCCCGCCATGCGCGGGTCGGGCTCGACCGCCTCACGCAGCGCGCGGGCCACGGCCTTGAAGGCGGCCTCGGCGATGTGATGCGAGTTCAGGCCGTGCAGGCGGTCCACATGCAGGGTGATGCCGCCATGCGTCGACAGCGCCTGAAAGAATTCGCGCACAAGTTCCGTGTCGAAGGTCCCGATTTTCTGGGTCGGGAAGTCGACGTTCCAGATCAGGAAGGGCCGCGCCGACAAGTCCAGCGCCGCGCGGATCAGGCTGTCGTCCATGGCAAGGTGAAAGCTGCCATAGCGGCGGATGCCCTTCTTGTCGCCAAGCGCCTTGGCCAGCGCCTGCCCGATGGCGATGCCGCAATCCTCGACCGTGTGGTGGTCGTCGATATGCAGGTCGCCCTTGGCGCGCACCGTCAGGTCGATCAGCGAATGGCGCGACAGCTGATCCAGCATATGGTCGAAAAAGCCCACGCCGGTCTGGTTGTCGTATTTGCCCGTACCGTCCAGGTTCAGCTCGACCTCGATCTGCGTCTCGGCGGTGTCGCGGGTGATGGTTGCGCGGCGCATCGTTCTCTCCGTTCGGGACCCCAAGCCTTATAGGCAAGCATCCTTTGACTGAAAAGTGAGAGCAGGACTAGGATGCAAAGATAAGCGCGCGAAAAACCGATCCTTTCACCGCCGTCCTGAAGTCCAGACTTCCTGCCGCACCAAGGAGAGCGCATGACCGATACCGCAAAGGGCGCGAGCGAGAGCGCCACCGATGCCGCTGCCGACGGTGTCGATGCGCTGCCCGCCCCCGAAGGTCCAACAGCGATCATCGAGACGGATTACGAAATCGGTCAGGACAATATCGCGCGTGAAGGTGTGCTGCCCTTTGACGTGCATCATGTCGTCTTCAGCGTCTCGGCGGTGACCATCGTCATCTTCACGCTGGGCACGCTGGCGCTGCAATGGTTCACGGCGCAGGCCGCGATCGATGGCGTGGCCCAGCCCAGCGGTTCCGAGTTGTTCTTCATCAGCCTCAGAGGCTGGCTGACCGGCAATCTGGACTGGTTCTTCATGCTGGCGGGCAATGTCTTTGTGCTGCTGTGCCTTGGCCTGATCCTGTCGCCCCTGGGCAGCATCCGGCTGGGTGGGCCGCATGCCACGCCCGATTTCACCCGCAACGGCTGGTTTGCGATGCTGTTCGCGGCGGGCATGGGGATCGGGTTGATGTTCTACGGCGTGTCCGAGCCGCTTAGCCATTACAGCGACGCCTTTGCCGGGCAGGTGCTGGAGAACGGCGTCCGGGTCGACAGCGCACCGCTGAACGGGGCCGAGGGGAATGCGCTGGAATCGCGCCGGCTGGCGATGGCCGCAACCATCTTTCACTGGGGGCTGCACCCTTGGGCGATCTATGCCGTGGTGGCGCTGGCCTTGGCGCTGTTCAGTTTCAACAAGGGGCTGCCCTTGACCATGCGCTCGGTCTTTTACCCGATCTTTGGCGAAAGGATCTGGGGCTGGCCCGGCCATGTCATCGACATCCTTGCGGTCTTTGCCACGGTCTTTGGTCTTGCCACCTCGCTGGGCTTCGGGGCCGAGCAGGCGACGGCGGGGATGCATTTCCTGTTCGGGATCGGCGACGGCATGGTGACCAAGATCGTCCTGATCATCGCCATTGTCGCGGTGGCGACGATCAGCGTCGTGTCCGGCGTGGACAAGGGCGTGCAGATGCTGTCGCGCGCCAATATGCTGCTGGCGCTGGTGCTGCTGCTTTTCGTCATCCTGACCGGGCCGACGATCCAGATCGTCAGCGGCTTTTTCGCCAATCTCGCGGCCTATACCCGCGATCTGGTGCCGCTGTCGAACCCGTTCGGGCGCACCGACGATCAGTTCCGGCAGGGCTGGACAGCGTTCTACTGGGCGTGGTGGATCAGCTGGTCCCCCTTTGTCGGCATGTTCATCGCGCGGGTGTCGCGCGGGCGAACGGTGCGGGAGTTTCTGCTGGCGGTGCTGATCGTGCCCTCGATCATCTCGGTCCTGTGGATGACGGCGTTGGGCGGGACCGCGATCTCGCAATACCAGCACGGCATCGACCGCGTCGCCAATGCCGCGCTGGAGCTGCAACTGTTCGAGATGCTCAGCCATCTGCCGCTGCACGGCATCAGCAGCTTTGTCGGCATCGTGCTGGTGGTGGTGTTCTTCATCACCTCGGCGGATTCCGGCTCTCTGGTGATCGACACGATCTGTTCGGGTGGCAAGGTCCACTCACCGACCCCACAGCGCATCTTCTGGTGCGGCTTCGAGGGGCTGGTCGCGGTGGCGCTGCTGCTGGGGGGCGGGCTGACCGCTTTGCAGGCGATGGCGGTGTCCACCGGGCTGCCGTTTACCATCGTGCTTCTGGGCGCGGTCTGGGCGGTAATCCGCGGATTGATGGACGAAAGACGCGAGATCGCCAATGTCTGAGCCTATCAGGCAAGCATAAAAACGCAGACGGGCAGGCCACTACCTCTGCCCGTCCTTGTCATGAAGCCAAAGCGATGCGAAAAAGTCACAAACCCGTGCCCTTGACCAGCGACCCGAAAAGGAATTCCGGCCGATGAAAGACGACCTGAATGCCAGCGAAAAGCGGCTGATCGCGGCTCTGGACCGCATCGACAATTTCATCGACCGGACGGCCCTGCTGCGATCCGCGGTACCCGATACGGGCGGTGGTGAGGCTGCTGCCGAATTGCAGGAAAGCCGCGCCCATAATCAGCGCCTTTCCGATGAACTGGCTGCACTTCGCGCCAGCCACAGTTCGGCCGTGGCGGGGTTCGAATCCCGCCTCAAGGTGATGAACGAACGTCTGGCCGAGGCCGAGGAGCGCGCCGTCGAACTGGCCGCCGCGAATGAGGCGCTGGCCAGCGCCAACCGCGCCCTTGTCGAAGCTGACGGGCCCTTGGCAGAGGACGCGATCCGCCGCGCCCAGAAGGCCGAGATCGAATCGCTGCGCGCCGCCCGTCAGGCCGAACGCGGCAAGCTGGGCGAGATCATCGACACGCTTGACCGCATGTTGGGGGTGGGGCCGGCTGCCGGTCACGCCGATCCCGAACCCGCGCGGCCCTCTGATGCGGCAACGGATGCCGACATGGCCGATGCCGATGCCGCCGAAATGAGCGACGCCACAGATGAGCAGAGGGGCTGAAGCCATGGCCGAGGTTGAATTCTCGATCGGACACAAATCCTACACTCTGGCCTGCCAGGAGGGCGAAGAGCGGTTGCTGAAACGCGCCGCGAACCTTCTGGACACCGAGGCACAGGCCATTCTGGGGCAGGCGGGCCGGATGCCGGAACAGCGCCTGCTGCTGCTGGCCGGGCTGATGCTGGCTGACCGCACCTCGGCGCTTGAGGACAAGCTGGTTTCGGCCGAACGCGAGCTGGGGCGGCTCAAGGCCAATCCGCCGCGCCACGAGGTTCCGGTGGTCCCCGCCAGCCTGTCGGAAGCGATGGCCGAACTGGCCGCACGGGCCGAAGCCCTGGCCCAGAAGGCCGAGGAACAACTGGCCGAGTGACCTTCGGCCCATAGAATAATCTTCGCCGCGTCCCTTCCGGGGGCGCGGCTTTTTCGTGCCGAAGGGGAAAATGATTCTCTTTTAAATCCGGGGCGAGTCCCGGATTCGGACTGCGAAATGCGGCGCAATCCCGCCGGGCGTCGCGAAATCACCGTCGCAAGTTGTTGAAAATTAATAACTTTAAAAACGATTGGTTTATTCGTCTTTTCTCTTGAAATAAACGAGTAACCCTGTCGTAATTACGGCGATGAGGGCCTGCGCCTCGACGGGAGAAGGAAGACCGCCATGATCCGCACCATTCGCGTGAACGACACCCAGCTGGCCCATGGCCGCGTTGTCCGCCGCCACCTTGATGGCCGCGTGACGATTCAGGACGGAACCAAAAGCATGACCGGCTATCCGCTGCGTCCCAGCCTTCTGGACCGCTGCTTCGGGTTCGGATCGCGTCGTGTTCTGGCCGCGCTGATGACGGTCGGTGCGCTGTCGCTGGCCGGTGGTGGTCAGGCTCAGGCCGAAAACACCCTGCTGAACGTCAGCTATGACCCGACGCGCGAACTTTACCGCGACGTGAACGCCGCCTTCGCCGCCAAATGGGAAGCCGATGGCTACAAGGCTCCGACCATCGAAACCTCGCATGGCGGTTCCGGTGCACAGGCCCGCGCGGTGATCGACGGGCTCAAGGCCCAGGTGGTGACGCTGGCCTTGGCCTCGGATATCGACAAGATCGCCGAGAAAGGGTTGCTGCCCGCCGATTGGCAGGCCCGCCTGCCGCATAACTCCTCGCCCTACACCTCGACGATCGTGTTCCTGGTGCGCGAGGGGAACCCCAAGGGCATCAAGGATTGGGACGATCTGGTGAAGGATGACGTTCAGGTCATCACCCCCAACCCCAAGACCTCGGGTGGGGCGCGCTGGAACTATCTGGCCGCATGGGCCTGGGCCGAGAAGAACGGCAAGGACCCGAAGCAATTCGTGGCCGACATCTACAAGCACGTCCCCGTGCTGGATAGCGGCGCGCGCGGCTCGACCACGACCTTCACCCAGCGTGAGATCGGCGACGTGCTGCTGGCTTGGGAAAACGAGGCCTATCTGGCCCTGAACGAGTTGGGTGACGATCAGTTCGACATCGTGGTGCCCTCGGTTTCGATCCTGGCCGAGCCGCCGGTTGCGATCGTCGACAAGAACATCGCCGATGAGGAACAGAAGAAACTGGCCGAAGGCTATCTGAACTTCCTCTACTCGCCCGAAGGGCAGGCGCTGGCCTTCAAGCACTACTACCGCGCATGGGATGAAAGCGCCGCGAACCCCGAGGACGTGAAGCGTTTCCCGAAACTGGACCTCGTGACCATCGCCGATTTCGGTGGCTGGAAGAAAGCACAGCCCGAGCATTTCGGTGACGGCGGCATCTTCGACCAGATCTATACCGGGATGTGACCGATGGCGCTTGCGATGCTCCGCGCGCAGAAATCCCCCATGCCAGGCTTCGGGCTTGGCATGGGGATTACCCTGACCATGCTGTCGCTGATCGTGATCCTGCCGGTCGCGGCGCTGCTGGCCAAGGGGATCAGTTACGGACCCGAGGGCGTCTGGAACACGGTCAACACGCCGCGGGTCTGGGCGGCGCTTTACCTGTCCTTCCGGCTGGCCTTCCTTGCCGCGCTTTTCAATCTGGTCTTCGGCACGCTGCTGGCCTGGGTGCTGGCGCGCTACGACTTTCCGGGTCGGCGCATCGTCGATGCGGTGGTTGATCTGCCCTTCGCCCTGCCGACCGCCGTCGCCGGGATCGCGCTGACCGCGCTTTACGCCCCGAACGGCGCTTTCGGCAGCATCGCCAAGTCGATGGGCCAGAAGATCGCCTATACCGAATGGGGCATCCTGATCGCGTTGATCTTCGTGGGCCTGCCCTTTGTCACCCGCACCGTGCAGCCCGTCATCGCCGAGATCGAAAGCGAGGTCGAGGAAGCATCGGCCACGCTGGGGGCAGGGCGCTTCTATACCATGCACAGGGTGATCCTGCCGATGCTGCTGCCTGCCGCGCTGACCGGTTTCGCGCTGTCGCTCGCGCGAGCGGTGGGGGAATACGGCTCGGTCATCTTCATCGCCGGCAACCTGCCGATGAAGACCGAGATCGCGCCCCTGCTGATCGTCATCAAGCTTGAGGAATTCGACTACGGCGGCGCGGCGGCCATTGGCATTGCCATGCTGCTGATCTCGTTCTCGATGCTTCTCGTCATCAATCTCATCCAGATCTGGAGCCGGCGGAGGATCGGACATGTTTGACAGTACCCTGAACGAGCCCTTCCTGGCCCCGACCGAGCGCGCCACCCATAAATGGCGCCCCGTGACCGAAGAATCCCCGCTGGTCCGCGCGCTGCTGATCGCCGTCGCGCTGGGCGGCTTGGCATTTCTGGTGCTGGCACCGCTGGCCGTGGTCTTTGCCGAGGCCTTTGCCAAGGGCGCGCTTGAGGCGGTGAAATCGCTGGCCAAGCCCGAGGCGCTGTCGGCGATCAAGCTGACGCTGCTGGTCGCGGCCATCGCGGTCCCGGTCAATGCCATCTTCGGTATCGCCGCCGCCTGGGTCATCACCAAGTTCGATTTCCGCGGCAAGGCCTTCCTGATCACGCTGATCGACCTGCCGTTTTCCGTCTCTCCGGTCGTCGCCGGTCTGGCCTTGGTGCTGCTTTTCGGCACGAACAGCCTGCTGGGCGGTTGGCTGGTTGCCAGCGGCTTCCCGATCATCTTTGCGCTGCCGGGGATCGTGCTGGCCTCGGTCTTCGTCACCTTCCCCTTCGTCGCCCGTGAACTGATCCCGGTGATGATCGAGCAGGGCCGCTCCGAGGAAGAGGCCGCGCTGACGCTGGGCGCGTCCGGTTGGCGGGTGTTCCTGACCGTGACCCTGCCCAATATCAAATGGGCGCTGCTTTACGGCGTGCTTCTGTGCAACGCCCGCGCCATGGGCGAATTCGGTGCGGTCGCCGTCGTCTCGGGTAAGATCCGGGGCCAGACCGCGACCATGCCGATCACCATCGAGATGCTCTATAACGAGTATCTTTCGGTCGCGGCCTTCAGCATGGCGGGGGTCCTTGCGGCCCTGGCGCTGCTGACGCTGCTGCTCAAGAGCGTGCTGGAATGGCGTCACGCCGACCAGCTTGCTGCAACCCGCCGTCACTGATTGCCCGAGGTTCCCATGCATATCGAGATCGACGAAATCGCCAAGAGCTTCGGCGCGACGACCGCGCTGCATCCGGTCAGCCTGGCCATTCCCTCGGGGGCGCTCGTGGCGCTGCTGGGGCCGTCCGGCTCGGGCAAGACGACGCTGCTGCGCATTCTGGGCGGGCTGGAATTCCCGTCCTCGGGGCGAGTGCTGTATGATGGGCAGGACGCCACCGGCATGTCGGTGCAGGAACGCCGTGCGGGCTTCGTCTTCCAAAGCTACGCGCTGTTCCGCCACATGACCGTGTTCGAGAACATCGCCTATGGCCTGCGCGCGCGGCCCCGCCGCTCGCGTCCGCCGGAAGCCGAGATTGAACGCCGCGTGACCAAGTTGCTGGAACTGATCCAGCTGCCGCAGATTGCTAAGCGCTTCCCCAGCCAGCTGTCCGGCGGTCAGCGTCAACGCGTGGCCCTGGCCCGTGCCTTGGCGATCGAGCCGCGCATGCTGCTGCTGGATGAGCCCTTCGGCGCGCTCGACGCCCGCGTCCGCAAGGAACTGCGCCACGGCCTGCGCGAGATCCACGACACCACCGGCCTGACCACGATCTTTGTCACCCATGACCAGGACGAGGCGATGGAACTGGCCGATCTGGTCGTCGTCATGTCCATGGGCAAGATCGAACAGGTCGGCCGTCCGCAGGACATCCGCGCCCGTCCCGCCACGCCCTTTGTGCGTGAGTTCATCGAGGCCTGACGGTCCGGATATCCCCCTGCCAAGGCCCTGCCACGAATGGCGGGGCTTTTCGTTTGCGCGATATTCATGCTGAAAAATTTATAAATATTATGCTATTTGGATAGGTTGAACTGAGCTGCCGTCCCGGTCTTCATTGACCGCGCGGGGGCATGATCCGGGCGCGTTCCCTTGCGCGGAACGGCGTTGCCGCCCTCGCGTCCCATTTGACAGGATGTTATTTAGAAATGGCAAGAGTTCAGACCTTTCTTCCCTTTGATCAGAAGGAGGTGGACCTCAACGAACTTTATTGGGGCGATTCCGCTTTCTATAATAACCAAGATCTGGAGATTCTCGGGCGGACCTACGAGGACCTCCAGATGGTCGAGTATGACGTGGCCGGGCTTTACTTCCTCAACGTGGTTGCCGGGCATGGCTTGCGCGCCAATGGCAGGGGCGAGATCGTTTCGGGTACGGTCACGGGCTTTTTCCAGGCCGCTTCGATCAATGGCGAGGACTATTACGACCATCTCTACGTCACCGGAATCTCGGTCTCGGGGGCCGAGTTCTACCGGGCGACAAGCACTTCGGGCACGCAGGACGACCACGAGTTGTTTGGCCGGGCATTGGCGGGCAATGACCGTTTCGATCTTGGCGGCTATCAGGATCGTGCACAGGGTTATGCTGGCAATGACCTGATGTTCGGCAATGGGGGCAATGATACGCTTGAAGGTGGACAGGGGGACGACAAACTGCTCGGCGGGGCGGGCGTCGACGGGTTGCTTGGCGGTGCTGGTCAGGATCAGCTGACCGGGGGCGCCGGCAATGACAGGTTGATGGGCGGAACAGGCACGGACCGGCTGACCGGCGGGGTGGGGGCCGATGCCTTTATCTTTGCGACGATCTCGGATCTTGGCCTGCGCCCTGGCACGACCGACACGATCACCGATTTCACCCGTGGGCAGGACAGGATCGACCTTTCGCGCATCGACGCCGCGTCCGGCTGGGCGGGGGATCAGGCATTCCAGTTCAACGGCCGTGCCGGAATCGGCATCTCGGGCCATGGCGAGGTGTCGTTCCGGACCTACGACCGGGCCGGCACAGCCGACGATATGACGGTAATAAGCATCGATGTAGATGGCGACCCCGCGGCCGAGGCGGTGATCCGCCTGAACGGTGTGCACAATCTGACCGCCAACGACTTCATCTTGTGAATCGTGCCGCACACGGTTGGTCGGTCCTTTGCCTGTTCTGGGCGCGGCGCATTTCTGACGGGCGGGATTGATCGCACCCGTCAACCTTTCTGCTTGCAGTTCCCGGCAGCTCGATTCTAGGCTCTCGGTTCTGTGTCGCGGGGTTCGCGCCAAGGCGCAGCCGATAACTTCCGTCCACGACAGGAAGGCGATTTTTGGCACGGGGTCGGTTCTGACCCTTGCGCCTTGGCTTGCCATGGCTATAACCCCGGTCGATTTATCAGCCGCCAGCCCGAGGATGCCGACATGCCGAAAAGAACCGATATCAAATCCATCCTGATCATCGGCGCCGGACCCATCGTCATCGGTCAGGCCTGCGAGTTCGACTATTCCGGGGCTCAGGCCTGTAAGGCTTTGCGCGAGGAAGGCTACCGGGTCATCCTGGTGAACTCGAACCCGGCGACGATCATGACCGACCCGGAAATGGCCGATGCCACCTATATCGAGCCGATCACCCCCGAGATGGTCGAAAAGATCATTGCCAAGGAACGCCCCGACGCGCTGCTGCCCACGATGGGCGGACAGACCGGCCTGAACACCGCGCTGGCTCTGGCCGATGCGGGCGTCCTGAACCGCTACGGCGTCGAGCTGATCGGCGCGCAGCGCGCCGCCATCGAGATGGCCGAGGACCGCAAACTGTTCCGCGAAGCCATGGACCGCATCGGGCTGGAAAATCCGCGCGCGACCATCGTTGCCGCACCGAAGCTGTCGAACGGCAAATATGACATCAACGCGGGCATCGCGCAGGCGCTTGCCGATCTGGAAGAGATCGGCCTGCCGGCGATCATTCGTCCCGCCTTCACGCTGGGCGGCACCGGCGGCGGCGTCGCCTATAACCGCGACGATTACGAACGCATCGTGCGCTCGGGACTGGAAGCCTCGCCCGTCGCGCAGATTCTGGTCGATGAATCGCTGCTGGGCTGGAAAGAATACGAATTCGAGGTCGTCCGCGACCGCGCCGACAACGCCATCATCGTCTGCTCGATCGAGAACGTCGATCCGATGGGCGTCCATACCGGCGACTCGATCACCGTCGCCCCCGCACTGACCCTGACCGACCGCGAGTATCAGCGCATGAGGAACGGCTCGATCGCGGTGTTGCGCGAGATCGGCGTCGAAACCGGCGGCTCGAACGTGCAATGGGCGGTGAACCCGAAAGACGGCCGCATGGTCGTGATCGAGATGAACCCGCGCGTGTCGCGTTCCTCGGCGCTGGCATCCAAGGCGACCGGCTTCCCGATCGCCAAGATCGCCGCGAAGCTGGCCGTCGGCTACACTCTGGACGAGCTGGACAACGACATCACCAAGGTGACGCCGGCGTCGTTCGAGCCCTCGATCGACTATGTCGTGACCAAGATCCCGCGCTTTGCGTTTGAGAAATTCCCGGGCTCGAAGCCGGAACTGACCACGGCGATGAAGTCGGTGGGCGAGGTCATGGCCATCGGTCGCACCTTCCACGAGTCGCTGCAAAAAGCTCTGACCTCGATGGAGAACGGGCTGACCGGTCTGGATGAGATCGAGATCCCCGGCGCACCCGAGAAATCGGCCGTCATCAAGGCGATCAGTGCCCAGACCCCGGACCGCTTGCGCCTGATCGCGCAAGCCATGCGCGAAGGGCTGTCGGACGACGAGATCCAGCACGCCACCGCCTTTGACCCGTGGTTCCTGGCCCGCCTGCGCGAGATCGTCGATGCCGAGAACGCCGTGCGCGAAAACGGCCTGCCCAAGGATCTGGACGCGCTGCGCAAGCTCAAGATGATGGGCTTTACCGATGCGCGTCTGGCGAACCTTTCGGCTCAGTCGGAAGCCGCCGTCCGCAAGTCGCGCCGTGCGCTGGACCTGCACCCGGTCTTCAAGCGCATCGACACCTGCGCCGCCGAGTTCGAGGCCCAGACGCCCTACATGTATTCGACCTATGAAGCCCCGGCGATGGGCGATGTCGAAAACGAGGCCCGCCCCAGCGACCGCAAGAAGGTCGTGATCCTTGGTGGCGGCCCGAACCGCATCGGCCAAGGCATCGAGTTCGATTATTGCTGCTGCCATGCCTGCTTTGCACTGACCAAGGCTGGCTATGAAACCATCATGATCAACTGCAACCCGGAAACGGTGTCGACCGATTACGACACCTCGGACCGGTTGTATTTCGAGCCGCTGACGCTGGAGCATGTGCTGGAAATCCTGCGCATCGAGCAGGAAAACGGCACGCTGCACGGCGTCATTGTGCAGTTCGGCGGCCAGACCCCGCTGAAACTGGCCAACGCGCTGGAAGAGGAAGGCATCCCGATCCTCGGCACCACGCCGGACGCGATCGACTTGGCCGAAGACCGCGAGCGTTTCCAGAAACTGCTGAACGATCTGGGCCTGAAGCAGCCGATCAACGGCATCGCCTCGACCGACGCGCAAGCCATCGAGATCGCCGGTCGCATCGGCTTCCCGCTGGTCATCCGCCCCTCCTACGTGCTGGGCGGCCGCGCGATGGAAATCGTGCGCGACATGGACCAGCTGAACCGCTACATCCGCGAGGCCGTTAAGGTCTCGGGCGACAGCCCCGTCCTGCTCGACAGCTACCTGTCCGGCGCGATCGAGGTTGACGTGGACGCGCTTTCGGACGGCAAGACCGTCCATGTCGCGGGCATCATGGAGCATATCGAGGAAGCTGGCGTCCATTCGGGCGACTCGGCCTGCTCGCTGCCGCCGCACACGCTGGATGCTGCCACCATCGCCGAGATCAAGGTCCAGACCGTGGCCATGGCCAAGGCGCTGAACGTCGTCGGCCTGATGAACGTGCAGTTCGCGATCAAGGACGGCGTGATCTACGTCCTCGAGGTCAACCCGCGCGCCTCGCGCACCGTGCCCTTCGTCGCCAAGGCCACCGACAGCGCCATTGCGTCCATCGCCGCGCGCCTGATGGCTGGCGAGCCGATGTCGAACTTCCCGGCCCGCGCCGCCTACCCGGAAGGCGTCGGCCCGGAAACCGCGCTGCCCTTCGCCGACCCGCTGACGCTGGCCGACCCGAACACGCCCTGGTTCTCGGTCAAAGAGGCCGTGCTGCCCTTCGCCCGCTTCCCCGGCGTCGACACCCTGCTTGGCCCGGAGATGCGCTCAACCGGCGAGGTCATGGGCTGGGACCGCACCTTCGCCCGCGCCTTCCTGAAGGCGCAGATGGGCGCGGGCACGCAGCTGCCCGATAGCGGTCTGGTCTTCGTCTCGGTCAAGGACGCTGACAAGTCCGAGGCCTTGGCCGAGGCCGCCCGTGATCTGACCACGATGGGCTTCACCCTGATCGCCACCCGCGGCACCGCCGAGTTCCTGCGTGGGGCAGGGGTCGAAACTGTTCTGGTCAATAAGGTCTATGAGGGCCGCCCGAACGTCGTCGACCGCCTGAAAGACGGTGAGATCGTCATGGTCCTGAACACCACCGAGGGCACCCAGGCCATCGCCGACAGCCGCGAGATCCGGGCCGTCGCCCTGAACGACAAGATCCCCTACTACACCACCGCTGCAGGCAGCATCGCCGCCGTGGCCGCGATCAAGTCGCGCGGTGAAGGGGAAGTTGGGGTGCGCTCGCTGCAGGCCTGACGGCCTCGCCGCTATTCATGTGATGTAACACCGAAGGGCCTCTCATCTGAGAGGCCCTTTGTCGTTTCCGGTTCAGACCGATCGTCTATGTTGGTTGCAGTCAACCTGACCGGCAAATGTCGGTCGCTGCACCTGTAAGATGTTGCGCCGCTGATGGTCTCCGAACATGCTTCTGCACCAAAGCGGACTGACGGTGGCGCAGCACCGCAACCGTGGCGAAACCGGATCAGCGGTCGTAGCTAAGGTCCTAACTCATCAAACATTCTTGGATTAAATCTGTGACGTGCTAGCCTTTTTTGTCTTTCCGTAAAACAGGTGAGCATAATGAGTCTTAGATCATTACTGACACTGGCCGTGTCGGCCGCAGTGGCATTCGCCATTCCGGCCTATGCGCAGGACGCGAAGAAGCCCAATATTCTCGTGATTTGGGGTGACGATGTCGGAATGTGGAACCTCTCGGCCTATCACCGGGGGATGATGGGCGGCACGACCCCGAATATCGACCGCATCGCCAATGAGGGGATGCTGTTCATGGACCATTACGCCCAACCCTCCTGCACGGCAGGGCGGGCGTCCTTTATCACCGGCCAGTATCCGATCCGCGTCGGCCTTGCCACGGTCGGCCTTCCCGGCGCCGAGCAGGGCATGAACGCCGCTGACCCGACTTTGGCGGAACTGTTGAAACCGCTGGGCTATGCCACCGGCCAATTCGGCAAGAACCACCTTGGCGACCGCGACGAGCATCTGCCCACCGCGCATGGCTTCGATGAGTTTTTCGGCATCCTCTATCACCTGAATGCGGGCGAATATTACGAGGAATACGACTATCCCAAAGACCCGGCAGCGCTTGGTCTGGCCGAGGAACGCGGGATCATCCATTCCTGGGCTCAGGCCGATGGCACCCAGAAAATCGAAGACAAAGGCCCTTTCGGTGCCGAACGCCAGAAGACGCTTGATTCCGATTTCCTAGCGGAATCCAAGCGCTTCATCACGGATGCGGTCAAGGCCGACAAGCCGTTCTTCGTCTGGCACAATACGATCCGGACGCACCTGCACACCCATCTGTCCGAGAAGTATTTGGGCAAAAGCGGTTACGGCCCCTATGCCGATGGCGTCATGGAGATGGACGACACCGTCGGCGAGTTGCTCAAGCTGCTCGACGACCTGGGCGTCGCGGACAATACCATGGTGATGTTCTCGACCGATAACGGCGCATATTCCGTGGCATGGCCGGATGGTGGCAACCACCCGTTCCGCGGCGAAAAGGGCGTCGGCGGCTATGAGGGCGGCTTCCGGGTACCGATGATGGTCAAATGGCCGGGCGTCATTCCTGCAGGTCGCACGACTGGCGAATTCATGACCATGGAGGACTGGATTCCCACGATCATGTCGCAGCTGGGCCAACCCGACGTGAAAGAAAAGCTGCTCACCAGCTATACGGCCGGCAACAAGACCTTCGAGAAGATCCATCTCGACGGCTATGATCAGACACCGCTGATCACCGCCACCGGCCCGAGTAACCGCAAGGAATTCCCTTACTTCACCGAAACCACGCTTCAGGGCGTTCGCTATGGCGATTACAAGCTGCTGTTCAAGTCTCAGGACGGCTGGTTCGGCGGAACACGGCAGGACTTCGTCATCCCGCTGCTGATCAACCTCAAGCTGGACCCGTTCGAGCGTTTCACCCAGTCGCGCGGTTATGAGACCTGGCTTGAGGATCGCTCGTGGATGTTCAACCCGCTGATGCAGGTGGTCGCGGGGCTGGTCAAATCGCTGCAGGAATATCCGCCGCGCATGGCCAGCTTCGAATTCGACATCGACGAAACGATGAAAGCGATTTCTGCTGGCGGAAAGTGACGCTTGAAGGAAGAACCCCCGGCCTAAGCGGGCTGGGGGATTTTTATTGCCAACTGCTGTGTGGCCCAAACGTCAGAGGGCCGTGCCGATCACATCAGTGCAGGGACGGCACAGATGGGCTGCGCATTCGCTGCGATACCCGAGAATGTCGGCAATGGGCTCGAAGCGGCAGGCACGCGATGCTGACATTGATGCACCGAAAGTCATGCGGCAGTTCTGGCTGACGTGGTCACAGGAGACCAGCCACTCGCGTATGTGCTTTGAGCATCTCGGTTCTGCAGTCTGGAAGCATGCGTCCACATCGTTCCGCCACATTTCAATGCCGGGGTATCTCAGCTACGGTTCGATCAGCATTGAGCAGGGGGAAAACATGATTGACCAGCTGGCCCGCAACAGCGCTGCTTCCGATGGCGGACACCCCGAAGGCGGGTTTGCGGCGCTCGTGCCCGAGCTTTCCGTCACCGACCTCGACCGGAGCCTTGCCTTCTGGTGTGACCTCCTGGGATTTCAGGTCGCCTATTCGAGGAAAGAGGCTGGCTTTGCCTATCTCCAGCGTGGTGCGATTCAGATCATGTTGTGCCGCGCAAACGGCGAATGGGAGACTGCGGAGCTGCAAGTCCCATTCGGTCGCGGGATCAATTTTCAGATGCAGGTCGATAGTCTCGACCCTCTCGTCGAAAGCCTGACCCGCGCCGGGTGGAAGCTTTACCGCCCGGTCGAGGAAAAGCGCTACCGTGCCGGAGAAAACTGGTCGATCTGCAGAGAATTCCTCGTCCAGGATCCAGATGGCTATCTGCTGAGATTCGCAGCAGACGAATGAACGATCCCATCGGAGTGCGGCGCTTTGGGAGTGATCAACTGAAGGTCGAATGCCCGCAATGGGCCATGAGCCGTCGCTCGCAACCTCCTGCTTCCCCCTCCGCCCATCCAACTCCACTCGCCGCACCGCCGAGGCCGCGCGTTACGCGCCCAGAACCTCGTCCTTCAGTCGCCGCAGGTCGCCCCAGCGCGGGCGGGGGTAGTCCAAATATTCCTCGACCCGGCGCTTCATGTAATCCATCGTCTCGGCGCGCTGGATCATCCCGGCCAGCCGGGCATGCATTCAGATCGACAGCACCCTGTTCAGCCGAGGCTGCCAGTCCTCACTGATCGAGCGAATGAACCGCACGATCTCCTCGTCCAGCTGGAACGTCACGCAGGTATTTTTCGACTGACCCTTGTCGCGGACGATCTCATGCCATTCCTCGGGGATGCGCAGATCGGCCATCAGCCGCTGATGCAGGTCCCATTCCGGCATGCGCATGGCATCCGCCATGTAGTGGTAATTCACCCGGCGCTGTTCATCCGCCTTGCTGGCCATTGCCCGCTCCGCGCCCAAAACTCGGCAACAATTGCGCAGCACGGGGGAATGCGACGCGCGCTGCCTGGTATGTAGGACACGCTGCGCGGGCGGTTCGGGGGAGGGGAAAGGGCGCGGGTGTCTCCGGCCCGCGCCCTCCCTCACCTCTCCTCCGCACCCCACCACAAGCACGAAGAAGTGGGTGTTCCTGGATGTCCGTCCCGGCTGATTCCGGGCAAATCGCCATTGCGGTTGCAGAACGTGCTGCGCCTGCATCATCGCACAAATCGGGGCCTAGCGCTGCCGAATATTATCAAATGCATGATGTAAAATGGAATAATTTCGACCTGCCTGATTCGTCATGTCAAATTTCTCCATACCAGTATCAGGATTAGCCGTTGCCTGACGCGGCCTGCCCGTTTATCGCAGCGCAAAAAGGGGCAGAACCATGAGCTTCAACACTTTCGGCCGCGTCTTCACCTTCACCACCTGGGGCGAAAGCCACGGGCCAGCGCTTGGCGCGACGGTCGACGGCTGCCCCCCCGGCGTCCCATTGGATGAGGCATTCATCCAGCAATTCCTGGACCGCCGCCGCCCCGGCACTTCGAAATTCACCACTCAGCGGCAGGAGCCGGATCAGGTCCGCATCCTGTCCGGCGTCTTTGAAGGCAAGACCACCGGCACGCCGATCCAGCTGATGATCGAGAATACCGACCAGCGCAGTAAGGATTATGGTGAGATCGCCCAAGCCTTCCGCCCCGGTCACGCCGATATCGCCTATCACCTGAAATACGGCATCCGCGACTATCGCGGTGGCGGGCGTTCCAGTGCGCGGGAAACCGCGGCGCGGGTCGCCGCGGGCGGCGTGGCGCAGGCGGTGCTGGGCGAGCTGGCTCCCGGTCTGAAGATCACCGGCTACATGATCCAGATGGGTAACCTGCATCTGGACCGTGCGAATTTTGACGCCGAGGAAATCGGCAACAACCCCTTCTTCCTGCCCGACGCATCGGCCGTTCCGGCATGGGAGGATTATCTCAATGCCATCCGCAAGGACCAGAACAGCGTCGGCGCGGCGATCGAGGTGCTGATCCAGAATTGCCCTGCGGGTCTGGGCGCGCCGGTCTATGCCAAGCTCGATACCGATCTGGCTGCTGCGATGATGTCGATCAACGCGGTGAAGGGCGTCGAGATCGGCGAGGGCATGGCCGCCGCTGCCCTGACCGGGACCGAGAACGCCGACGAAATCCGCATGGGCAATGACGGGCCGCGTTTCCTGTCGAACCATGCCGGCGGGATTCTGGGGGGCATCTCGACCGGGCAGGACATTGTCGTCCGCTTTTCGGTCAAGCCAACCAGCTCGATCCTGACGCCGCGCCAGACCATCAACCAGAAGGGCGAGGAAATCGAGCTGATCACCAAGGGCCGCCACGACCCTTGCGTCGGCATCCGCGCCGTTCCCATTGCCGAGGCCATGGCCGCCTGCGTGGTGCTGGACCATCTGCTGCTGGACCGCGCCCAGACCGGCGGCCAGCGGGGGCGGATCGGCTAGGGGTTTTTCCACAGCTTTCTTGCCGTCGGGACGTTTTCGGCGGTATTGTCACATGGCTGTCATAGTTCCTTTGCATAAGCGTCGCACCACGACACTAGGGATCGCGCAGGCCGATCCCGGCCACAGGAAATGTTCAGGAGTGATCCTATGAAATCCGCGAAACTCGCCGTGTCGGCCCTTGCCATGATCGCCGCTTCGGCGACAGTCGCCACTGCGCGCGACCAGATCCAGGTCGCCGGTTCCTCGACCGTGCTGCCCTATGCCACGATCGTTGCCGAAGCCTTTGGAGAGAACACCGACTTCCCGACCCCGGTCGTGGAATCGGGCGGTTCCTCGGCCGGCCTGAAGAAATTCTGCGAAGGCGTCGGTGAAAACACCATCGACATCGCCAACTCGTCGCGTCCGATCAAATCCTCGGAAGTCGAGGCCTGCAAGGCCGCCGGCGTCAGCGACATCATGGAAGTCCGCATCGGCTATGACGGGATCGTCTTTGCCAGCGACATCGCCGGGAATGATTTCCAGTTCACCGCCTCGGACTGGTTCAACGCGCTGTCGGCTCAGGTCGTCAAGGACGGCCAGCTTGTCGCCAACCCCTACACCAAATGGAGCGAGATCCGCGCCGACCTGCCGGATCAGGACATCCTGGCCTTCGTTCCGGGCACCAAGCACGGTACCCGCGAAGTTTTCGAAGAAAAAGTGATCCACGCCGGCTGCAAGGAATCGGGCGCCGAGGAAGCTTTCAAGACCGCGCTGGCTGACGAGAAAGCCGCCGCCAAGGCCTGCGCCACGCTGCGCACCGACGGCAAATCGGTCGATATCGACGGCGACTACACCGAGACCCTGGCCCGCATCCAGTCGGCCAAGAACGGCATCGGCGTCTTTGGCCTGTCCTTCTACGAAAACAACACCGACAAGCTGAAGGTCGGCACGTTCGGTGGCGTCGTCCCCTCGACCGAGACCATCGCCAAGGGCGAATACCCGGTTTCGCGCCCGCTGTTCTTCTATGTGAAGAAAGCCCACCTGACCGAAATCCAGGGCCTGAAAGAGTTCGTCGAATTCTTCGTCTCGGATGAACTGGCTGGCCCGGAAGGCCCGCTGGCCGCCTATGGCCTGGTTTCGGACCCGGAACTGGCCGCGACCCAGGGCGCCGTCGCCAATGAGACGACCCTGACCAACTGACCCCTTCGGCGCGGGGGCCGACCCCGCGCCGCTTCCCTTCCTTCCCTCCCCAATCCGAGGCTCACATGCCTGCATCCTGGACCTTGCTGATCGTCCTGGCCCTGGCAGCCGCTGGATTTCTCATCGGCCGCTCGCGTGTTCTCGCGGCGGTCGGTGGCGATTCCCGCAAGCTGCATTCGCGCACCGGCTATTATGGCTGGAACATCGCGCTGTTTACCGCTGTACCTGCCCTGTTCCTGATCGCGATCTGGCTTTTTGCGCAACCGGATGTGAACCGCATGGTTCTGGCCGGGGTCTCGTTGGTTCTGGCGGGGGCAGGGCTCTTCCTGTCGCTTGGCCGCACCGCGCCTGACTTCCGCGCCCGCAACGCCGTCGAGGCGTTCGTTCGCGGTCTGCTGATCCTGTGCTCCAGCATCGCAATCCTGACCACGGCGGGCATTGTCCTGTCGATGCTGTTCGAGACCGGGCATTTCTTTACCCAATACCCCTGGAAAGAATTCTTCTTTGGTACGACCTGGTCGCCCCGCTTCGGCGGTGGTTCGCAACTGGGGATGCTGCCGCTGCTTTGGGGCACGCTGTATATCTCGATGATCGCGCTGGCGGTCTCGATCCCGATCGGGCTGTTCGCCGCGATCTACATGTCGGAATATGCCTCGCCGCGGATGCGCAGCGTGGCCAAACCCCTGATCGAGGTTCTGGCCGGCATCCCGACCATCGTCTATGGCCTGTTCGCCCTGATCACCGTCGGCCCCTTGCTGCGCGACTATTTCGCCCAGCCGCTGGGCCTTGGCACCTCGGGCTCATCCGTGATGACCGCGGGTCTGGTCATGGGCATCATGCTGATCCCCTTTGTCAGCTCGCTGTCCGATGACATCATCAACGCCGTTCCGCAGTCCTTGCGCGACGGCGCGCTTGGCCTTGGCTCGACCAAGTCCGAAACCGTGCGCAAGGTCGTCCTGCCCGCAGCCCTGCCGGGCATTGTCGGTGCGATCCTGCTGGCCGCCAGCCGCGCCATTGGCGAGACGATGATCGTGGTGCTTGGCGCGGGTGCAGCCGCCAAGATGGGCCTGAACCCGTTCGAGGCGATGACCACCATCACCGTCAAGATCGTCAGCCAGCTGACCGGCGACACCGATTTCTCGGCACCCGAAACGCTGGTCGCCTTTGCGCTTGGCCTGACGCTGTTCGTCCTGACGCTGGGCCTGAACGTGCTCGCCCTTTACGTCGTGCGCAAATACCGGGAGCAATACGAATGACCGACGCAACCAACCCGGCCGCCCCGGTCGAGCGCCCCTCGCTGCTGGTCCCCGACGCGCGCACCGCCAAGCGCAATGCCGCCGAGGCCCGTTTCCGCGCCTATGGCCTGAGCGCCATCATCATCTCGCTTCTGGCGCTGGTCGTCCTGCTGTTCACCATCTTCGCCGGTGGGGCAGGCGCCTTCCGCCAGACCTTCCTGCATGTGCCGGTGACGCTGGACGCGGCGCAGCTGGACAAGAAGGGCAATGGTGACATCGAGGACATCAAGAAGGTGATGACCCTGACCTATGGCAAGCTTCTGGACCAGTCGGTGCAGGATCTGATCGCCAAGCAGGGTATCACCATCGAGGGCCTGACCGACAAAGACGTGGCGAACCTCGTCTCGAAGGAAGCATCGGCGCAGCTGCGCAACATGGTGCTGGCCGATCCTTCGGTCATCGGCCAGACCGTCGATGCCCGTGTTCTGGTGAATGGCCGCGTCGATGGCTACTTCAAAGGCCGCGTGACCATGGAATCGGCGGCGCGCGACAGCAATACCTCGCCCGCGCAGCTGCAACTGGCCGAGACGCTGAAGGACAAGGGTCTGCTGGCCAAGGAATGGAACTGGGCCTTCCTGACCAATCCTGACGCCTCTGACCAACGCCCCGAGGCGGCTGGCGTGGGCGTGGCCATCCTTGGCTCGCTTTACATGATGCTGGTCGTGCTGTTCCTGGCCGTACCGATCGGCGTGGCGGCGGCGATCTATCTTGAGGAATTCGCGCCCAAGAACCGGCTGACCGACATTATCGAGGTGAATATCTCGAACCTTGCGGCCGTGCCGTCGATCGTCTTCGGTATCCTTGGCCTTGCCGCCTTCATCAACTTCGCCCATCTGCCGCAATCCGCGCCGATCGTCGGCGGTCTGGTGCTGGTGCTGATGACGCTGCCGCGCATCATCATCCCGGCGCGTGCGGCGCTCAAGGCCGTGCCGCCCTCGATCCGCGATGCGGCGCTGGGGGTGGGTGCGTCCAAGATGCAGTCGGTGTTCCACCATGTTCTGCCGCTGGCGACGCCCGGCATCCTGACCGGGGTCATCCTTGGTCTGGCGCAGGCCTTGGGCGAAACCGCGCCGCTGCTGCTGATCGGCATGGTGGCCTTCGTCAAGAATTTCCCCTCGGCCCCGCCTGCGGGCCTGTTCGATCCCGCCTCGGCCTTGCCGGTTCAGGTCTATAACTGGACCCAGCGCGCCGATCCCGCCTTCATGGAACGTGCCTCGGGGGCGATCATCGTCCTTCTTGTGTTCCTACTGTGCATGAACCTTTTTGCCGTCTTCCTGCGCCGCAAGTTCGAGCGCCGGTGGTAAATCCAGAAAGGAATTACCAATATGAACGATATGAGAATCCTGGAGCGCGCCGTGAGCCAGACGGACATCAAGATTTCCGCCCGCAAGGTGCAGGTTTATTACGGCGAGAAACACGCCCTCAAGGATGTCGATGTCGACATTCAGGACAAGACCGTGACCGCCTTCATCGGACCCTCGGGCTGCGGGAAGTCGACTTTCCTGCGCTGCCTGAACCGCATGAACGACACGATCGACAGCTGCCGGGTCGAGGGCCGCATCGCCCTTGACGGCGAAGACATCTACGACAAGCGCGTGGACCCGGTGCAGCTGCGCGCCCGCGTCGGCATGGTGTTCCAAAAGCCGAACCCCTTCCCGAAGTCGATCTATGACAACGTGGCTTACGGCCCGCGCATCCACGGTCTGGCCCGCAACCGCACCGAACTTGACGAGATCGTCGAGAAGTCGCTGCGCGGCGCCGCCCTGTGGAATGAGGTCAAGGACCGTCTGGCCGAACCCGGCACCGGCCTTTCCGGCGGCCAGCAGCAGCGTCTGTGCATCGCCCGCGCCGTCGCCACTCAGCCCGAAGTGCTGCTGATGGACGAGCCCTGCTCGGCGCTGGACCCCATCGCCACCAGCCAGGTCGAGGATCTGATCGACCAGCTGCGTTCGGAATTCTCGGTGGTGATCGTCACCCACTCGATGCAGCAGGCCGCGCGCGTCAGCCAGAAGACCGCCTTCTTCCATCTGGGGAATCTGGTGGAGTTCGGCAATACGGATGACATTTTCACCCGTCCGCACGACCCGCGCACGGAAAGCTACATTTCCGGCCGCATCGGCTGATCCGGTCCCGAAAGGAATTTCCATGACCACCGAACGTCATATCATGTCCGCTTTCGACCGCGATCTGGAAACCGTCCAGGCGCTGGTCGTCAAGATGGGCGGGATGGTCGAAAGCGCCATCCACGATGCCGCCATCGCGCTGGAAACCCGCGACGAGGAACTGGCCGAGGATGTCCGCCGCCGCGACAAGGCCGTGGATGAACTTGAGCACCAGATCAACGAGGAAGCCGCCCGCCTGATCGCGCTGCGTGCCCCTCGCGCGACCGACCTGCGCATGGCGCTGACCGTCATCAAGATCTCGGCCATTCTGGAACGCGTCGGCGATTACGCCAAGAACATCGCCAAGCGCAGCCATGTGTTGGTCCATATGCCCGCCGTCGAAAGCTCGGGCATGGCGCTGCGGCGGATGTCGCAGACCGTCGAGGGCATGATGAAGGATGCGCTGGACGCCTATATCCAGCGCGACGCCGCCTTGGCCGCCGATGTGCGCAAGCGCGATCTGGAAGTCGACCAGATGTACAACGCGCTGTTCCGCGAATTCCTGACCTACATGATGGAAGACCCGCGCAACATCACCGCCTGCATGCATCTGCATTTCATCGCCAAGAACATCGAGCGCATGGGCGACCACGCCACTGGCATCGCCGAGCAGGTGATCTATCTGGCGACCGGCGAACTGCCCGAGGATGCCCGCCCGAAAAGCGACAGCGTCACCCGCGCGACCCTGAACGAAGGCGAGGACTGACATCATGGCGCAGACCCAACCCTGCGTGCTGGTCGTCGAGGACGAGGGCGCGCAGCGTGAAGTTCTGAAATACAACCTCGAAGCCGAAGGGTTCTCGGTCGTCATGGCCGAAAACGGTGATGAGGCCATGCTGCTGGTCGCCGAGGAACAGCCCGATCTGATCGTGCTGGACTGGATGCTGCCCAATGTCAGCGGCATCGAGGTCTGCCGCCGCGTCAAGGCCGACCCCGCCACCCGCCAGATCCCGATCATCATGCTGTCCGCCCGCTCCGAGGAAGTGGACCGCGTACGGGGCTTGGAGACCGGGGCCGACGACTATGTCGTGAAGCCTTATTCCGTGGTCGAGCTGATGGCGCGTCTGCGCACCCAGCTGCGCCGCACCCGTCCCGCGACGATGGGCGAACGGTTGTCGTTTGCCGATATCATCCTTGATGCGGGCGAACATCGGGTCTTTCGCGGTGGGCAGACCCTGCATCTGGGGCCGACCGAGTTCCGTCTGCTGTCCACCCTGATGGAAAAGCCGGGCCGCGTCTGGACGCGTGAGCAGCTTCTGGACCGGGTCTGGGGTCGCGACATCTATGTCGATACCCGCACCATCGACGTGCATGTCGGCCGTTTGCGCAAGGCGCTGATGGTGAATGGCGGCGACAACCCCGTTCGCACGGTGCGCGGCACTGGCTACTCGCTGGGCTGATCGCGACCGTATCTGACGAAAAAACCGCGGGGTCGCCCCCGCGGTTTTGCATTTTCAGCTGCCGCTTTGTTCCAGCAGGTCGGTGATCCGGCGCACGCCGACGCGGCGGTTTTCGCGCTGCGGCCCGTCGCTGGGCACCAGCAGGAAATCCTCGCCATAGCCCTGCACGACCATGTTTTCCGGGGGAACCTGGAAATATTCGGTCAAGGCAAGGGCCAGCGATTCCGCGCGGCGATCCGACAGCGCCAGGTTCGACGCCTTCGATCCGACGGCATCGGTATAGCCTTCGATCATGAACATCTCGTTCGGGTTCTGGGCGATGGCATCGGTGATGACCTTGCCCAGCGTCGAGAGCTGTTCCGCCTGGCTTGAGGCCAGCGCCGCCGAGCCGGTATCATAGGTGATCTGCGGCACGTTCACCGGGGCGACAAGCGCGCGCACCTCGGGAATGTCGCGGATCTGACCCAGCGTGAAGCGACGGTCGGCTGCGGATTCTTGCAGCAGCGCGGTGCGCAACTCGTCCTCCTGCAGCGGGCGGTCATAATATTCGACCGGCTTCGGCTTCGGCAGGGTCGAGACGCGGACCGGCTGCGCCGCCGTATCGTTGATCAGCGGCACCTGCGTTCCGTCCCGACGGATCAGCGTCCGGCGCAGGATATTGGCATTGGCGTCGCGGATGGTGACGACGCGGCTGCCATCCTCGCGCAGCACGGTGGTGCGGGTCGAGCCGTCCTGGAAGGTCTCGGTCTGCACGTTCGAGCCGGGCTGATACAGCAGCGCATTGTCGTCACGCACGATCTGCTGGCTGCCGTCCGGCATGGTCATGACCACGCGGTCGCCGGTGTTCAGCGCGACCTGCCGCCCGTCCAGCATCTTGCCAACGGCCATGCCCGCAGCACCCGCCAGCAGCAGCGCGCCCACGGTTTTCAGCGTGTCATTGTCGTCGTCGTCATTATCGCGCGCTTCATCGCGATCACGGTTGCGGTCGCGCTCGCGGTCCCATTGATCGTCCCGACGATCCAGCTGGTCGTCCCGACGATCCAGCGCGCGTTCGCGGCGGTCGGCGCGGGTCTCATCCTCGCGCAGTTCCCGTTCGCGGCGTTCCAGATTGCGGCGCAGGTCGTCGCTGTCGCGATTGTCGCCATCCTGAATCCGGGTCCGGAAATCCTGATCCGAGCGGCGGGCGTTGTCGCGCGTCACCCGGCGTTCCGAAACCTCGCCCTTGCCATCGCCGACCAGAGCGGCGGCGGCGGTCGGGGCTTTCTTTTCAGCGGCGCGGCGGGTCACGTCATTGTCGCGATGGCGTGCCTCGGGGGCCTGAACGCGGGCCTCGCCGTCGCCGCGATCCAGACGACGCTTGAGCTCGTCCGAGGTCAGCTTCTCGCGCGGCTTGCCATCGTCGTCGCGACGGGCCTGTTCCGGCTCGGGGCGGCGGTCGCGCTGGTCGTCATCGACGCGAGGGCGGTCGCGGCGCGGCTGGTCGTCCTTCTGCTTGTCAGCCTCCATCGCGCGGCGCAGTTCCTCGATATTGGCCGGGCGCTTGTCATGGTCCTTGCGCTTTTCGCCTTCGCGCTGGGGCTCATCCTGCGCACGGTCACGCTGGGCGTCGCGGGCAGGCTCGGCCGGCGTCGCCGGTCGGGCGCCCCCCTCCGGGTTTTCCGAGGCCGGAACCGCAGGAATAGCCGGGGTGGCGCGACGATCGGGATTGTCGTCGTTCGCTTCACGACGCGGGCGCTGCTCGCCATCCTCGCGGCGGTCACGGTCGCCGTCGCGATCGTCAGCATTGCGGCGCGGTTCCGGGTCCGCGGCGCGGTCCTCGCGGTTCTGGCGCGGCTTCGGCTGATCCTCATCGGCCTGTTTCTGACGCGACTCGGGCTCAGCCTCATGCTTGGGCTTGCGGGGCGCGTCGTCCTGCACCTCCTGCTGGCGGGGCTTCTGACGCTCGCCCTCGGGCTGGCGGCCCTCTGGTTCGGCCTGCTGCTTGGGTTTGCGCGGCGCATCATCATCCTGCGCCTGCTGCTGCCGGGGCTTCTGGCGGGCCTGCTCGGGCTGCTCGTCGCGGCGCGCCTCGGGTTCCGCCTGGTGCTTGGGCTTGCGCGGCGCGTCGTCGTCCTGCGCCTGATGCTTGCGCTGCTGCTTGGGCTGGTGCTCTTCGGCCTGATCCGCGGGGCGCTCACGGCGTGGCTTTTCCTCGCGCGGGCGCTGCTCGTCGGGCTTTTCGTCGCGGTTGGCGGCCTGCTGCTTTTGCTTCTGCTCGTGTTGGCGGCGCTGCTTTTCCTGTTGTTTCTCCTGCTGTTCTTTCTGCTGCTGCAGCTTCTTCTGTTGCAGGATGATCTGTTCTTGATTTTGCGGATCAGCCTGAGCCACAGCAAGCTGCGGCAGGACCAGCGAGATGCTGGTCACGATGGCTGTTGTTGTCTTCAATATGCGACGCATTTCGGTTCCTTTTCCGATGGACGCGTAAAGCCGGTCGCACCATAACCGACCCACGGATGCCCGGTTCATGAACAAGCTTGTGACCGCCAAGTGAGCAAGCTGCATTCCGCCGAGCAGGGAAAAACCGGCAAAGACCCGCCGAGCAGGAGGACGATATGGCGCTGAAACCGAAGGATGCACCGGAACTGGGAAGCTTCGATTGGGAAGACCCCTTCCGGCTGGACCTGCAGCTGTCCGAGGAAGAGCGGATGCTGCGCGACGCGGCCCACGCCTATGCCCAAGACCGGTTGCAGCCCCGCGTCATCGCCGCCTATCGCGATGAGGTCACCGACCCCGAGATCTTCCGCGAGATGGGCGAGATGGGCCTGCTGGGCATCACCGTCCCCGAGGAATTCGGCGGTCTGGGCGCATCATATGTCGCCTACGGCCTTGTCTCGCGAGAGGTCGAGCGCGTCGATAGCGGCTATCGCAGCATGATGTCGGTGCAATCCTCGCTGGTGATGTATCCGATCCATGCCTATGGCTCGGACGAGCAGCGCCGGAAATATCTGCCCAAGCTTGCCACGGGCGAATGGATCGGCTGCTTCGGCCTGACCGAGCCCGATGCCGGTTCCGACCCCGCCGGGATGAAGACCGTCGCGAAAAAGACCGATGGCGGCTATGTGCTGTCGGGTTCCAAGATGTGGATCTCGAACGCGCCGATCGCGGATGTCTTCGTGGTCTGGGCCAAGTCCGAAGCGCATGGCGGCAAGATCCGCGGCTTCGTGCTGGAAAAGGGCATGAAGGGCCTGTCCGCGCCCAAGATCGGCGGCAAGCTGTCCCTGCGCGCCTCGATCACCGGCGAGATCGTGATGGATTCGGTCGAAGTCGGCGAGGATGCCCTGCTGCCCGGCGTCGAAGGGCTGAAGGGGCCGTTTGGCTGCCTCAACCGGGCGCGCTACGGCATCAGCTGGGGGGCGCTTGGTGCCGCCGAGTTCTGCATGCATGCCGCGCGCCAATACGGTCTGGATCGCAAGCAGTTCGGGCGGCCATTGGCCAATACCCAGCTGTTCCAGCTGAAGCTGGCCAATATGATGACCGAGATCTCGCTGGGGCTTCAAGCCAGTCTGCGCGTCGGTCGCCTGCTGGACGAGGCGCAGGCCGCGCCCGAGATGATCTCGATCATCAAGCGCAACAACTGCGGCAAGGCGCTGGAAATCGCCCGCATCGCCCGCGACATGCATGGCGGCAATGGCATCCAGGAGGACTATCAGGTCATGCGCCACGCCGCGAACCTGGAAACCGTGAACACCTATGAGGGCACGCATGATGTCCATGCGCTGATCCTTGGCCGCGCGATCACCGGGCTGCAGGCGTTCTTCTGATCCAAAGACCAATCCGGCTGTCCGGGTGATTTGCGCCCGGACAGCCGTTGTAGCCTTCCCGGTTTCGGCGAAGGGCTAACGACCTGACCGGATAGTGGGTTGGGTGTCGACAGGCCCGACGAACAGGAAGCCACCCGTGCAAACTTGCAGGGCTGGCGGCGGGCGCACGTTCAGGTCAGGGCGGCTTGGTCGCGTTTGTCTGCGGCCCCTTTGGTCAAAGAGCCTGCGTAGGGCCTATGGACCATTCCGAACGAAACTAGACGGCGCGGGCGATTCGTCCTCCGGCCAGCCGCTGCACCTGACCAGCCAATTCCAGCGACAGGATTGCCGGAGCGAAGCTGGCGGCAGGCATGCCAAGATCGCGGATCAGCAGGTTTTCCTCGGTCGGGGAGGGGCCAAGCAGGGCGAGGATGCGGGCCTCAAGACTGACGGGGCCGCCCTTGTCTGCTTGCGGCGCCGGTGGTGGATCGGCAATTGCCGCAGCCGTGATCTGTCGCGGCGAGGGCGGGGCGAGCGCCGTTGGTTCCAGCACCATAGCCGGGATGGGGCGGGGTTCAGCGGCAAGCGCGTCGAACACGTCCTGCGCATTGCGAACCAGCAACGCGCCGTCACGGATCAGCGCATTGCAGCCGGCGGCGCGGGCATCCATCGGGTGACCCGGAACGGCCATCACCTCGCGGCCCTGATCCAGCGCGGCCTTGGCGGTGATCAGGCTGCCCGAGCGATGCGCGGCCTCGATCACCACGACCGCGCGCGACAGGCCCGAGATGATGCGATTGCGCGCGGGGAAATGCCGCGCGACCGGCTCGGTCCCCGGCGGCTGTTCGGTGACCAGAAGCCCGGTTTCGCAGATTGCCTCGGCCAAGGCCGTATTCTCGGCGGGATAGATCTGGTCGATTCCGCCGGCCATGACCGCGATGGTGCCGGACCGCAACGCGGCCTCATGGGCGACGGTGTCGATGCCGCGGGCCAGCCCGGCAATGACCACTGCCCCGGCTTCGGCCAGACCAGTTGCCAGACCGCGTGCCATCCGCAGCCCCAGCGACGACGCATTCCTTGAGCCGATCACCGCCACTGGCAGGCGGTCAAAGATGGCGAGATCACCGCGAACCCAAAGGGCAGGGGGAGCGTCGGGGATGTCGCGCAGGTGGGGCGGATAGTCGGGGTCGTCCCAGCACAGCAGCCTTGCCCCGGCGCGGCGGCCCGCCTCGATCTCGGACAGGGCCACGCCGGGCGGGCAGGGGGTGTAATCCCCGATCCCTGCGGCGCGGGCCAGTTCCGGCAGGACCTCAAGCGCCGATTCAACACTGCCATGTTCGGCCAGCAGGCGATGAAACGTCGCCGGACCCACGCGGCGCGAACGGATGAGGCGCAGCGTGGCCATGCAACGCGCGGCGTCAAAGTGACTGTGGTGGTCCCTGAGTGGTCGCATGATCCATGCCCTCGCCCCATCCGTCATAGGGTGATGGCATGAATTTGGTTAATAATCGGTTAGCGGGTCGAAGGCCCTCAGGCGGCCGAGCCGCCGATGGTCAGCCCGCCGATCATCAGGCTGGGCAGGCCGACGCCGACCGGAACCCATTGCCCCTGCTTGCCGCAATTGCCGATACCGGGGTCCAGCGCCAGATCGTTGCCGATGGCGTGGATATGTTGCAGCGCGGTGGCGCCGTCCCCGATCAGGGTCGCGCCACGGATCGGATCGCCGACGACACCGTTCTTGACCCGGTAAGCCTCGGTGCAGGAAAAGACGAACTTGCCATTGGTGATGTCGACCTGACCGCCGCCGAAGCCGACGGCATAGATCCCGTCCTTCAGATCGGCGAGGATGGCCGAGGGGTCATCCTGCCCGGCCAGCATGAAGGTGTTGGTCATGCGCGGCATGGGTGCATGCGCATAGCTTTGGCGACGCCCGTTGCCGGTGGGCTCGACCCCCATCAGGCGGGCATTCTGGCGATCCTGCATGTAGCCGACCAGAATGCCGTCCTCAATCAGGACATTGCGGGCCGGGGCATTGCCCTCATCGTCGACCGAGATCGAGCCGCGGCGATCCGGGATCGTGCCGTCATCGATCACCGTGACACCGGGCGAGGCGACGCGGCTGCCCAGCAGTCCGGCAAAGGCCGAATGGCCCTTGCGGTTGAAGTCGCCTTCCAGCCCGTGGCCCACGGCCTCGTGCAGCAGGATGCCGGGCCAACCGGGGCCAAGGACCACATCGAACACCCCCGCAGGTGCGGGGACCGAGCGCAGGTTCACCAGCGCGATCCGCAACGCCTCGCGCACTTGCGCCTGCCAATTCTCGGGCGCGATCAGCCCGTCCAGCGGGATGCGCCCACCGCCACCGGCATTGCCTGATTCGCGGCGGCTGTTCGATTCCACGATGACCGAGACGTTGATCCGCGCCATCGGCCGGATGTCGGTGGCCAGCCCGCCCTCGGGGCGCAGGATTGCGACCTCTTGCACCGAGGTCGAGATACTGGCCGAGACCTGCACCACGCGCGGGTCCAGATCGCGGGCGAATGCGTCGATTTCCCGCAAAAGCGCGACGCGGGCAGCAAAGCTGATGCCCGCGGCCGGGTCGATCGCGGCGTATAGGGGCGTGATCCGGCCCGAAGGCGGTAGTGCCAGCGTGCCGCCGCCATCGCCGACGGCCAGCCGCACCGTTTCCGCGGCCTTGCGCAAGGCTGTTTCGTCAATCTCGGTGGAATGGGCGTAGCCGGTGACCTCGCCGCCGACGGCGCGCAGGCCGAATCCCTGCTCGGCGTCGTAGCTGGCGGTGCGCAGGCGACCATCGTCAAAGACCAGCGTTTCCGCGCGCGAACGCTCAAGAAACAGCTCTCCGTCATCGGCCCCGGCCAGCGCATCCTTCAGGATCTGCAACGCCCGGTTGCGGTCAAGATGGGTTTCAAAGGGCGAGAACGGCGAGTCGGTCATGCGAAAGTCCTTATGCCAGAAGGCATCGACTATGGGTTTTTTGGCTGTAAGTCGATAGGTATGGCTTGCCCGGCAGGGGAAGATATGCTTGTCAAACTATACCGATGTCGGCCGGGCTGGAGGACTGGGCCCGCCGGCGGGACATAGGCAACGGGATGGGATAATGGCATTTGCGACGATGCGCCGGGCGATTGCGGCGGGAACCGGGCTTGGACTTGCGGCACTGGCGGGCCTTCCGGCCGCCGCGCAGGAAGTGCTGGGCGATCTGCCCGTGATCGGCAAGCCGGTGAATGGTGGCATGGGTTTTCAGCCCGCATCCAGCCCGCTGGCCCATGACCAGCAATGGCTGGACCATTTCGTGCTGTACATCATCACGGCCGTCACGATCTTTGTCTGCCTGCTGCTGCTGATCTGCATCCTGCGCTACAACAGCCGCGCGAACCCGGTCCCGGCGCGCTTTACCCACAACACCCCCATCGAGATCGCGTGGACGCTGGTTCCGGTGCTGATCCTTGTGGGCATCGGGGCCTTCTCGCTGCCGGCGCTGTTCCGCAGCCAGGAAATGCCCAACAACCCGGATCTGGTCATCAAGGCCATCGGCCACCAGTGGTACTGGTCCTATGAATACCCCAACGACGGCATTGCATTTGATGCGCTGATGCTGGAAAAGGACGCGCTGGCCGAGGCAGGATATTCCGAGGACGAATATCTGCTGGCGGCCGACAACCCCGTGGTTGTTCCGATCGGCAAGAAGGTTCTGGTCCAGGTGACCGCGACCGACGTGATCCACAGCTGGACCGTCCCCGCCTTTGCCGTGAAACAGGACGCCGTGCCGGGCCGTATCGCGCAGCTCTGGTTCGAGGCGGATCAGGAAGGCGTCTATTTCGGCCAGTGCTCGGAACTGTGCGGTATCAACCACGCCTATATGCCGATCGTCGTCAAGGCGGTTACCCAGGAGAAATATGATGCCTGGCTGGCGGGCGCCAAAGAGGAGTTCGCCGCCGACGCATCCGATTACCTGCCGACCCAGCCCGTGAAGCTGGCCTCGGCGGAATAAGGACCGAAAGTGGCCGATATCAACGCATATCACGGTCCGGCCGAGGCCGGATTCGGGGACTACGTCGCCCTGCTGAAACCGCGGGTCATGTCGCTGGTCGTGTTCACGGCCTTCGTCGGGCTGTGGATCGCACCGGTGCCGATGAATCCCTTCGTGGCCTTCTGCGCCGTGCTGTTCATCGCCCTTGGCGGTGGCGCATCGGGCGCGCTGAACATGTGGTATGACGCCGATATCGACGCGGTGATGAAACGCACCGCCAACCGTCCCGTTCCTGCGGGGCTGGTGCCCAAGGGTGACGCGCTGGCGCTTGGTCTGGCGCTGTCGGGCCTGTCGGTGATGATGCTGGGGCTGGCTGCGAACTGGTTCGCGGCCGCCTTCCTCGCCTTCACCATCTTCTTCTATGCCGTGGTCTACACGATCTGGCTGAAACGCTCGACCCCGCAGAACATCGTCATCGGTGGTGCGGCAGGGGCGTTCCCGCCCATGATCGGCTGGGCTTGTGCCACTGGCGGCATCGGCATTGAATCGCTGCTGATGTTCGCGCTGATCTTCTTCTGGACGCCGCCGCATTTCTGGGCGCTCGCGCTGTTCATGAACAATGACTACACCAAGGCGGGCGTGCCGATGCTGACGGTGACCCATGGCCGCAAGGTCACGCGCCGCCACATCTTTGGCTATACGCTGGTGCTGGCGCCGTTCGCGATCTGGCTGGGCTTCACCTCGGTCGGGGGTTGGATCTACCTGTCGGTTTCCGCCGTGCTGAACCTGCTGTTCATCGCGGGCGGCTGGCAGATCCTGCGCCGCACTGATGATCAGGCACAGGCCGACAATTACCGGATCGAGAAGCGGTATTTCCGCCTGTCGCTCTACTACCTGTTCCTGCATTTTACCGCCCTTCTGATCCAGCATTGGGTGGGGGCATGGTGATGTTGCCGCGGGTCGAGCACGAGCTTCACAAGCGCCGCCGCAGCCGCAATCTGGGTCTGCTGGTCGTGCTTCTGGCCTTTGTCGCGCTGGTCTTTGGCCTGTCCATCGCCAAGATCACCAGCGGCGACATGATGGAGGGCTATGACCACCAGCCCCGCGCCACGATGCTGCCTGCGGACCCCAATCCTCCGGCGCCGAATGCGGCCCCGGTCGCCGTCCCCGGAACGCCGGGGGCCGAGGCTGCGGGAACGGTGGCCAAGCCATGACGCAGCCGCGCTCGAACGCCCGCATTGTTGGCATGCTTGTCGGCGTCGTGGTCGTCATGGGCGCGCTGTCCTGGGCCGCCGTGCCGTTCTACGACTGGTTCTGCCGCGTGACCGGCTATGGCGGCACGACCAATGTCGCCGCAGCGGCCTCGGACGTGGTGCTGGACGAAAAGGTCCGCGTCCGCTTCGATTCCAATGTCGATCCGGACATGGGCTGGACCTTCCGCCCGCTACAGCGGGAAATGGAGCTGCGCATCGGTGAAAACGCCATCGCCTTCTATGAGGCGATCAACACCACCGATCAGCCGATCACCGGCACCGCCAGCTACAATGTCGCCCCGGAGATCGCGGGCTACTATTTCAACAAGATCGAATGTTTCTGCTTCACCGAGCAGACCCTGCAACCGGGCGAGCGGATCGAGATGCCGGTCAGCTTCTTTGTCGATGCGGGTCTGGTCGATGACCGCGACGCAGGCCGCGTCCGCGACATCACCTTGTCTTACACTTTCCACCGGAGCGAACCCGCAGCCCCGAAACAGGCGGCCCTGCAGGTCAAGACCGACACACCAATCAACTAGAGCAACAAGACGCATCAACAGCGGAACGCAGCCATGGCCCATGTAAAGAACCACGACTACCAGATCCTTCCGCCGTCGATTTGGCCGTTCCTCGGAGCGATCAGCGCCTTTGTGATGCTGACCGGCGCCGTCGCCTGGATGAAGGGCATCACCGTCTTCGGTGCCCCGATCGAGGGGCCTTGGATGTTCCTGATCGGCTTTGTCGCGGTGCTTTACGTGATGTTCGGCTGGTGGTCGGACGTGATCCAGGAAGGCGAGACCGGCGAGCATACCCCGGTCGTCCGGCTGGGCCTGCAATATGGCTTCATCCTGTTCATTATGTCCGAGGTGATGTTCTTCGTCGCCTGGTTCTGGGCTTTCATCAAGAACGCCATGTACCCGATGGGGCCGGACAGCCCGATGAAGGATGGCGTTTGGCCGCCGGAAGGCATCACCACCTTTGACCCTTGGCACCTGCCGCTGATCAACACGCTGATCCTGCTGCTGTCGGGCGTTGCCGTGACCTGGGCGCACCATGCCTTTGTCCATGAGGGCGACCGCAAGACCACCATCAACGGGCTGATCGTTGCGGTGATCCTGGGCCTGTGCTTCACCGCGCTGCAGGCTTATGAATACAGCCACGCCGCCTTTGGTCTGGCCGACACCGTCTATGCCGGCACCTTCTACATGGCGACCGGCTTCCACGGTCTGCATGTCATCATCGGCACGATCTTCCTGTTCGTCTGTCTGATCCGCTTCTCGAAGGGCCAGATGACGCAGAAGCAGCACATCGGGTTCGAGGCCGCCGCATGGTACTGGCACTTCGTCGACGTGGTCTGGCTGTTCCTGTTCGTCGTGGTCTATATCTGGGGTCGTTGATCCCAAGCTGATTTTCCGACGGCGCGGGGCCATTCTCGCGCCGTTTTTCATTGGAATTGCTTATGCGCCGTTACCTGTTTCCTTTGATTGTCGGCATCCTTGGTTGCGCCATCCTGATTTCGCTGGGGCTGTGGCAGCTTGACCGGCTGAAGTGGAAACAGGCGATGCTGGACCAGATCGAGAGCCGCATTGCCGGCGCACCCGTCCCGCTGCCCGCCGCGGTCGATCCCGGCATGAAATACATGCCGGTGCTGGTTTCGGGCACGACCACGGGTCAGGAAATCGACGTGCTGTCGGGCACCAAGGACAGCGGCGGCGGCTATCAGGTGATCTCAAGCTTTGTCACCGATGACGGGCGCAAGATCCTGCTGGATCGCGGTTTCGTCGATCAGGACCATCGCCATGACCCGCGCCCGGCGACCCGGCTTGAGGTCGCGGGCAATCTGCACTGGCCCGAGGAAAAGGGCAGTGCCACGCCCGCGCCGAACCTTGACCAGAACATCTGGTTCGCCCGCGACGTGCCCGCCATGGCGGCGAAGCTGGGGACCGAGCCCGTTCTGGTCGTCGCGGCCGAGATCCGGGGTGACGCTCAGGGCGTCCAGCCGATGCCGGTCGCCGTGCAGGGAATTCCCAACAACCACCTGAGTTATGCCGTCCAATGGTTCATGATCGCTGCGGTCTGGGCAGGGATGACACTGGCGCTGATCTGGCGTATCAGGCAGCGACAATTCTAGAGGATCACGATGCGCTACGTTTCCACTCGCGGCCGGGCAGAGGTTCTGGATTTCGCGCAGGCCATGATGACGGGCCTTGCCCGTGACGGCGGACTTTACCTGCCCGAAACGATTCCGACCTTCTCGGCAGCCGAAATCGCGGCGCTGGAGGGGCTGTCCTATGAGGAAGTCGCGCTGCGCGTCGTCACGCCCTTTGTCGGCGACAGCTTTACGCAGGACGAGCTGAAGGGCGCCATCGCTCGTGCTTATGCCGGGTTCGATCACATTGCGCGCGCGCCGATGGTGCAGCTGGCACCGGGGCATTTCCTGCTGGAACTGTTCCACGGCCCGACGCTGGCCTTCAAGGACTTCGCCATGCAGCTGATCGGTCAGCTGTTCCAGCTGGCTTTGGCGAAATCCGGCAATCGCGTCACCATCCTTGGCGCGACCTCGGGCGATACCGGTTCCGCCGCGATCGAGGCGTTCCGCGGCCTTTCCAATGTGGACGTGTTCATCATGTATCCGCATGGCCGCGTCAGCGAGGTGCAGCGTCGCCAGATGTCGACGCCCGCCGATGCCAACGTCCATGCGCTGGCCGTCGATGGGACTTTCGATGACTGCCAAGCGCGGTTGAAGGACCTGTTCAACGACCACGAGTTCCGCGATGGCGTGGGCCTTGCGGGGGTGAACTCGATCAACTGGGCGCGGGTTCTGGCGCAGATCGTCTATTACTTCACCGCCGCCGCCAGCCTTGGTGCGCCGCTGCGCGAGGTGGACTTCACCGTGCCCACCGGCAATTTCGGCGATGTCTTTGCAGGCTCGATTGCCAAGGCCATGGGCCTGCCGATTGGCCGTCTGGTGGTCGCGACCAACCAGAACGACATCCTGCACCGGGCGCTTTCCACCGGAGAATACCGCACTGGCACGGTCGAGCCCTCGATCAGCCCGTCGATGGACATTCAGGTCAGCTCGAATTTCGAACGCGCCCTGTGGCTGGCCTACGGGCAGGACGGCGCTGCCGTCAGCCAGCTCATGGACGAGCTGAAATCCGGCGGTTTCGCCATCAGCCAAGGTGCGCTGGAACATCTGCGCGAGATCTATGTCTCGGGCCGCGCCTCCGAGGCTGAAACCACCGCGATGATCGCCACCATCCGCGATGAAACGGCCGAGGTGATCTGCCCCCATACCGCCGTGGCGGTGAAGGTGGCGCGTGAAAACCTGCGTCCGGGCGTGCCGATGATCAGTCTGTCCACGGCGCATCCGGCGAAATTTCCCGATGCGGTCGAAGCCGCCATCGGCATCCGCCCCGACCTGCCCAAGCATATGGCCGACCTGTTCGACCGCGACGAGCGTATCACCCGAGTTGAAAACAACCCGGAAAAGATTAAATCGCTGATCCTTGAACGGAGAACAGTGTGAGTCAAACCCGCATCAGCACCCTGCCCAACGGTCTGCGCGTCGTCACGCGCGACATGCCCGGCCTGCATTCGGCCGCCATCGGGATCTGGGTCAATGCCGGCTGCCGCGATGAGCGTGCAGAACAGAACGGTATCGCCCATTTCCTTGAACATATGGCATTCAAGGGCACGCCGACCCGCAGCGCGCTGCAGATCGCCGAGGCCATCGAGAATGTCGGCGGCTATATCAACGCCTATACCTCGCGCGACGTGACCAGCTATTACGCCCGCGTTCTGGCCGGCGATGTCGGGCTGGCGCTGGACGTGATCTCCGACATCGTGCTGAACCCGGTCTTCGACCAGCGCGAGATCGAGGTCGAGCGCGGCGTGATTCTGCAGGAAATTGGGCAGTCGCTGGACACGCCCGACGACGTGATCTTTGACTGGCTGCAAGAGGCCGCCTATCCGAACCAGCCGATGGGGCGCACCATCCTTGGTCCGGCCGAGCGGGTCAGCCATTTTGGCCGCGACGACCTGTCGGGTTTCATCACCGAACATTACGGCCCCGAGCGGATGATCCTCGCTGCCGCTGGAGCCGTCGACCATGACCGCATCCTGCGTCAGGCCGAGGCGATCTTTTCGCATCTGCCCGCACGCCCCGTCACCTCGCGCGAGCCCGCGCGCTGGCAGGGCTCGGAGGCGCGCCGCGTCAAGAAGCTGGAACAGGCCCATTTCGCGCTGGCCTTCGAAGGTCCGGGCTATCAGGACCCCGATTTCTACGCGGCGCAGATCTGGACCTCGGCCTTGGGCGGCGGCATGTCCTCGCGGCTGTTCCAGAAGCTGCGCGAGGAAAAGGGCCTATGCTATTCGATCTTTGCCCAGTCCGGTTTCCACGACGATACCGGCATGGTCACGATCTATGCCGGGACCTCGGGCGATCAGATCGCGGATCTGGCCAATGTCACCGTGGACGAGATGAAGCGTTCCGCCGATGACATGACCGAGGCCGAAGTCGCCCGCGCCCGTGCCCAACTTAAGGCCGGGCTGCTGATGGGGCTGGAAAGCCCGACCGGTCAGGCCGAACGCATGGCACGGTCTTTGGCGATCTGGGGCCGGGTTTCGGAACCCGCCGAGGTGGCCGAGCGGATCGACGCGGTGACTGTGGCCGATGTTCGCGCCCATGCCGAGAAGCTGATCCAGAATGCGCGACCGGCTCTTGCACTTTACGGCCCGGTGCGCTCTGCTCCGTCCCGAGAGAAACTGGCCGAAAGGCTCGCCGCCTGATGTTCAACCGCCGCCGTCCGCCTCGACTTGAAACCGAGCGGATGGTGCTGCGTTTGCCAGCGCATGGCGATTACGATGCATGGTCGGGATTGCGCGCCGAAAGCCGCGCTTTCCTGTCCCCATGGGAGCCGGTCTGGGCCGCCGACCATCTGTCCAAGAAAAGCTTCACCAACCGCGTCTACTGGGCGCAGCGCGCGAACCGCAATGGCAACGCGCTGCCGCTGTTTCTGGTGCGCCATGACGGCACGCTGCTGGGGGCGATCACGCTGGACAATATCCGGCGCGGCCCGGCGCAATCCGCGACCATCGGCTATTGGATCGGGCAACCCCATGCGCGGCAGGGCTTCATGCGTGAGGCGATTGGCGCGCTGGTCGCCCATGCCTTTGGTGCGATGGATCTAAGTCGAATCGAGGCCGCCTGCCTGCCCGAAAACGTCGCCTCGCGCGGGGCGCTGGAGCGGGCTGGCTTCAAATATGAAGGCGTCGCCCAAAGCTATCTGCAGATCAATGGCCGCTGGAGGAACCACGTGCTTTACGCCAACCTGCGCCATGACCGTCGCGGCAAGACCGAGGTCCGGTGATGCTGAACCCTGCCGATGACCGGTTGGCCGCATCGCTGCCCGAAGGCGTGCTGCGCCCCGTCACCCCCGCCTATCTGGATGAGCCGCGCGGCCGCTATCGCGGTCAGGCCGGTCTGGTCGCAGCGCCCCGTTCCACGGATGAGGTCGCGGCGATCGTCTGCGCCTGTGCGGATGCCCGGGTGGGTATTGTCACGCGCGGCGGTGGCACTGGTCTGGTTGGCGGGCAGGTCATGTCCGACGGTCCCGCGCCGCTGGTCCTGTCGCTGGAACGCATGACCGCGCTGCGCGGCATCTGGCCCGAGGAAAACGTGCTGGTCGCTGAAGCGGGCATGACCCTGCAAGCGGTGCGCGATGCGGCAAACGGGGCGGGGCGGCTGTTCCCCCTGTCGCTGGCCAGTCAGGGCACGGCAGCGATTGGCGGCTGCCTTGCGACCAATGCGGGCGGTGTCACTGCGCTGCGTTATGGCACGGCGCGCGCGCTGTGTCTGGGGATCGAGGCGGTGCTGCCCGATGGCAGCGTCGTTCATGACCTGAAGCGCCTGCGCAAGGACAATACCGGCTATGACATCCGTGACCTGATGATCGGGGCCGAGGGAACGTTGGGCATCATCACCGCCGCCAGCCTGAAGCTGGTCGTGCCGCCGCCGAATGTCGGCACGGCCATGCTGGAAGTGCCGGGGCCGGACGCCGCGCTTAGCCTGCTGGCCCTGGCCGAGGGGCATATGGCCGGGGGCGTCACCGCATTCGAACTGATCGGCGGGCAGGGGCTGGCGTTTCTGGCCGAAACCCTGCCCGAGATCCGCCAGCCCTTGCCGAATTCGCAATGGTCGGTGCTGATCGAGGTCGGCCTGCCCGAGGGCATGTCCTCGGACACGGCGCTTGAAGGGCTGCTGACCGAGGCGATGGAACGCGGACTGATTACCGATGGCGTCATCGCGCAATCAGGCCAGCAGGCCGCAGGCTTCTGGCATCTGCGCGAGCACATCCCCGAGGCCAACCGCCGCATCGGCGCGGTTGCCAGCCACGATATCAGCCTGCCCTTGTCGGAAATCGCCGGGTTCATCCGCGATGCGGGCGTGGCGCTGGCGGCGCGCTCGGATGTGCGGATCAACTGCTTTGGCCATCTGGGCGACGGCAACCTGCATTTCAACCTGTTCCCCGCAGGGGGCCGGAACCGCGCCGAATATGACGATCAGCGCAAGGATCTGTCGCTGATGGTGCATGAAATGGTCGTGGCGCGCGGCGGGTCGTTTTCTGCCGAGCATGGCGTCGGGCGGCTGAAGGTCGCCGAGTTGGAGCGCTGGGGTGATCCGGCACGGCTGGCCGCCATGCGGGCGATCAAATCGGCGCTGGACCCCTTGGGGATCATGAATCCGGGGGCGGTGCTTTCCCCAGCGCGGGGCTGAGATTCTTGCGCAGATGCTCCAGATAGGCTGTCAGCCGGGCCGGGATGAAGGGCTGCGGCAGGTATAGCGCCTGTATGTCCAGCTGCGGGCCGGGAAAACCCTCCAGCAGCCGCTCCAGTCGTCCCTCGGCCAGATCGCGATCCACGACAAAACGCGGGATGATGGCGATGCCATTGCCGTCCATCGCCAGCCTGCGCACGGCCTGCGGGCTGTTCACGGTGATGCGGCCGGGCAGGGGCACGCTGACCGCCTTGCCCTCGATCACGAAGGTCGCGCGATGGGCTGAGGCGGCGTTACTGTCGCGGATGTTCACATGCTCGCGCAGGTCGTCGGGATGGCGCGGGCGGCCCTTGGCGGCCAGATAGGCGGGGCTGGCCACGACCAGCGACTCCGTGCGCCCGATCCGCCGACCGATCAGGCTGGAATCGGCCAGCACCCCGATGCGCAGCGCCAGATCGAAACCCTCGGCGGCAAGGTCCACGTAGCGGTCGGTCAGACGCAGGTCGATGCTGATGCCGGGATTGGTCTCGATGAAGTCGCGGGTCAGGACATGGACGAACATTTCCCCGAAACTGACAGGGGCGGTGACCAGCAACCGGCCAGTCAGGGTGCCCTCATCGGCGCGGGTCTGGGCATCCAGTTCCTCGACCGCGGCCAGCACGCGACGTGCGGCCAGCAGGAAGCGGTCGCCTGCGGGGGTCAGCGACAGCGAACGCGTCGTGCGGTTCAGCAGCGTAATGCCCTGCTGAGCCTCCAGCGCCGCGACATATTTGCTGACCAGCTTGTTCGAGATCCCCAGCCGTTTCCCCGCGCGGGTGAACGACCCTGAATCCACCACGGCCACGAAAGAGCGGATTCCGTCCAGACGATCCATTCTATCCTCAAATTGGCGGCAATGTTTCGCCGATCATGTCCATTTTTGCGACAGTGTCCATGCGCTAAATTCACCGCATCGAAACAACGAACTTCCTTCACCCCTCAAAGGAACCCCGACATGTCTGATCTGTCTCTTACCGGTGCTGCCACCGCTGAAAATCGGGCCGATCTTGCGGCCTTCGTCCTGCGCGCTTCGACCGGCCTGTTCTTCCTGATCCATGGCCTGATCAAGGTCTTTGTGTTCACCCCTGCCGGGACCGCCGGTTACTTCGAATCCATCGGTCTGCCCGGTGCGCTTGGCTACCTGACCATCCTGATCGAGGTGCTGGGCGGTATCGCGCTGATCGTCGGCTACCAGACCCGCTGGGTGTCGCTGGTCATGGTTCCGGTGCTGCTGGGTGCCGCAGTCTTTGGCCATGGCGGCAATGGCTTCACCTTCTCGAACCAAGGCGGCGGCTGGGAATACCCCGTGCTTTGGGCGGTGGTGATGTTCGCCCTGTCGCTGCTGGGCGACGGTGCCTGGTCGGTATCGCGTCGCAAGTGACCTTGCAGGAAATCCCCGAAAGCCGGCCTTTGGGCCGGCTTTTCGCTATGCGCATGGCAGCCTTGATTTGTCGTTCATCTGGCCAGAGCCTATTGCGGTCGGATCGAGGAGACTGAGGACATCATGGTCGAAGAATATCTGCACCGCATCCGTCACAAGGGGTTGCGCGACCGCGTGGTGAGCGCCGATCAGGCCGCCAGCCTGATCAAGGACGGCATGGTCCTGGGGATGAGCGGCTTTACCCGCTCGGGCGAGGCCAAGGCCGTTCCGCTGGCGCTGGCCGAGCGCGCCCGTCGTGAACCGCTGAAGGTCACGCTGATGACCGGCGCATCCTTGGGCAACGATCTGGACAAGATCCTGAACGACGCGCATGTGACGGCGCGGCGCATGCCCTTCATGTCGGACCCGTCGCTGCGCCGCTCGATCAATGCGGGTGAGGTCATGTATATCGACCAGCACTTGTCCGAAACGGTCGAGCAGTTGCGCACCGGCCAATTGCCCGGCGTCGATATCGCCATAGTCGAGGCCGCCGCCATCACCGAAACCGGTGGCATCGTACCGACCACCTCGGTCGGGAACTCGGCCAGCTTCGCCATTCTGGCCGACAAGGTCATCGTCGAGATCAACCTGAACCAGTCCGAGCAACTGGAAGGGCTGCATGACATCTATATCCCGACCTATTGGCCGGTGCGCACGCCGATCCCCGTCGTGACACCCGAAAGCCGCGCGGGCTTTCCCTATATCCCGATCCCGCCGGAAAAAATCGCGGCGATCGTGCTGTCGAACAAGCTGGACAGCTCATCCACGGTGACCGAACCCGATGACGGCACGCGCGCGATTGCCGGGAACCTGACCGAGTTCCTGAAGAATGAAGTCGCGCGGGGGCGGATGCCTGCATCCCTGCACCCGTTGCAGGCCGGCATCGGCAGCATCGCCAATGCCGTGATGCACGGCTTTATCGACAGCCCCTTCCACGACCTGACCATGTATAGCGAGGTCCTGCAGGATTCGACCTTCGACCTGATGGATGCGGGCAAGATGGTCTTTGCATCGGGGTCGTCGATCACCCTGTCGGAACCGAAATATGCCGAGGTCATGGGACGTTTCCAGGACTACAAGCGCAAGCTGGTCCTGCGCCCGCAAGAGATCTCGAACCACCCCGAGGTCGTGCGCCGTCTGGGTATCATCGCGATCAATACGGCGCTGGAATTCGACATCTATGGCAATGTGAATTCGACCCATGTGATGGGCACCAACATGATGAACGGGATCGGCGGCTCGGGCGATTTCGCACGGAACGCCTATCTGTCGGTGTTTGTCACCAAGTCGATTGCCAAGGACGGGCGGATTTCATCGGTTGTGCCGATGGTCAGCCATGTCGATCACACCGAGCATGACGTGGACATCCTTGTGACCGAGCAGGGGCTGGCGGATCTGCGCGGACTGGCCCCGCGCGAGCGGGCGCAACTGATCATCCGCAATTGCGTGGCCCCGGAATGGCGCGACGGGTTGCAGGATTATTTCGACCGGGCCGTGGCGCGCGGCGGGCATACGCCGCATCTGCTGGAAGAGGCATTGAGCTGGCATGACCGGCTGCGCCGTACCGGGACGATGAAGCCGGAATGAAAAAACGCCCCGCGAGATTTGCGGGGCGTCTCTTTTTCTGCGCGGTTCCAAATGGGTATTTGGAAAACGAAGAAGATCACCAGGCCGGGATGACGGCGCCCGAGTATTTCTCGGTGATGTATTTCTTGACCGCGTCCGAGTTGTAGGATTCGACCAGCGTTTTCGCCCATGCGGCATCCTTGTCGACCGTGCGGACGACGATGACGTTGGCATAGGGGCTTTCGGCCGCTTCGATGGCGATCGCGTCTTTTTCCGGGTTCAGGCCGGCTTCCAGCGCGTAGTTGGTGTTGATGATCGCGATATCGGCATCGGCCAGCGCGCGCGGCAGCTGGGCGGCGTCGAGTTCCAGGAACTTCAGGTTCTTGGCGTTCTCGGTCACGTCAAGCGGGGTGGGGACCAGACCGGTACCTTCGGCCAGCTTGATCAGGCCCTTGTCCTGCAGCAGCAGCAGGGCGCGACCGCCATTGGTCGGGTCGTTCGGCAGCGCGACCTTGCCGCCCTCGGGCAGTTCGTCGAGCGATTTCAGTTTTTCCGAATAGACGCCCATCGGGGTGGTGATGGTCTTGCCGATGGCGACCAGATCAAAGCCGCGATCTTTGATCTGGTTGTCCAGATAGGGCTGGTGCTGGAAGCTGTTCGCCTGCAGGTCGCCGTCGTTCAGCGCCTGGTTCGGCACGACGTAATCGGTGAACTCGACGATGTCGATGTTCAGGCCCTTTTCCTTGGCGACGGCCGCGACCTGTTCCATGATCTCGGCATGTTCGCCGACCGAGACGCCGACCTTGATGTCCTCGGCCGAGGCCATGCCCGCGATCAGCGCGAAGGCGGAGGTCAGGGCGGCAATGCGAAGTTTACGCATGGTTAGTCCTTTCGGGTTGGAAATTACCGAGTTCAGTTACCGGCCCCGGTTGCGGGGGGCGCGTTTGTCGAAGCGGGCGGCGATCCATTCGCCGAGGCTTTGGACCAGTTGGACCAGAACGATCAGGATGATGACGACGGCCAGCATGACTTCAGGCATGAAGCGCTGGTAGCCGTAGCGGATGCCCAGATCGCCCAGACCCTCGCCGCCGACTGCGCCGACCATGGCCGAGTAGCCGATCAGGCTGACCACGGCGAGCGTCAGGCCAAGGATGATGCCGGGCATGGCTTCGGGGATCAGCACCTTGCGCACGATCTGGCCGGGGGTCGCCCCCATGGCGCGGGCAGCCTCGATCAGGCCGGCATCGACCTCGCGGATGGCGGTTTCGATCAGGCGGGCGATGAAGGGGGCGCTCGCGATGGTCAAAGGCACGATGGCCGCCGTAGTGCCGATCGAGGTGCCCGCAATCAGCCGCGTCAGCGGGATGATCGCCACGACAAGGATGATGAAGGGGGTCGAGCGCGCCGCGTTCACGATCAGGCCCAGCACGCTGTTCAGCACCGGGGCGGACAGCAATTCGCCGCGCCGCGAGGTCGCAAGGAAGATCCCCAGCGGCGCGCCGATCAGCGTGCCCAGAGCCGTCGACATGGCGACCATGTACAGGGTTTGCAGCAGCGATTCCCACAGGATCGGGATCAGGTTAGCCGACATAGCCAAGCACCTCGGTCAGAAGGCCGTGTTCCTCGAGGAAGCGGCGGGATTCGTCGAGCCGGGCCAGCGGCAGGCCGACGATCAGGCTGCCGAAGGGCTTGTCACCGATTTCCTCGATGGCGCCGGCAAGGATGTTGACGCTGACCCCGCGCTCGGAGGTCAGGCGTGCCAGCATCGGGTCGGTGGCATGGCGGCCGGTAAAGGTGATCTGGACGACCGCCTCGGCCTGCGGGCTGTCAGGTTCGGGGCGCAGCTGACCCGCGACGAATTGCGGGACGGCGACGCCAGTGACGCCCTGCAGGAACGAACGCGTCGTCGGATGGGTCGGGCGTGAAAAGACGGCATAGGTTTCGCCGGCCTCGACGATCTTGCCGGCCTCGATCACGGCGACATGGGAACAGATGTCGCGCACCACGGCCATTTCATGGGTGATGAGCAGGATGGTCAGGCCAAGGTCGCGGTTGATGTCCTTGAGCAGGTCCAGCACTTGCCGCGTGGTGTCGGGGTCAAGGGCCGAGGTCGCTTCATCCGACAGCAGCACGCGCGGGCCGGTTGCAAGGGCGCGGGCAATGCCGACGCGCTGCTTCTGGCCTCCGGACAGTTCCGCCGGGTAGCGCGAGGTTTGCGCGGTCAGGCCGACGCGCGCGATCAGTTCCTCGACGCGGCGCGAGATGTTCAGGGGATCTACGCCCGCGATTTCCAGCGGCAGGGCGATGTTCTGCGCCACGGTGCGCGAGGCCAGCAGGTTGAAGTGCTGGAAGATCATCCCGACTTCGCGGCGGATGCCGCGCAGGGCGCTGTCAGATGCCGCGCCGACGTCATGGCCGTTGACGATGACCTGGCCCGAGGAGGGGCGCTCAAGCCCGTTTACCATGCGCAGGAGCGTGGATTTCCCCGCGCCCGAACGCCCGATGATGCCGGTGATCGCGCCTTGCGGCACGTCGAGCGCGATGTCCTGCAGGGCCACCACGTCGCCCGCCCCGCCTTTCTGCGGGTAGCGGCGCGTCACGCCCTGAAATGAGATTGCTGGCTCTGCCATGGGTCCGTCCTGAATGTCAGGCGTGACCTATGCGCGGGATGGTCGTCTTTGCAAGAGGCACTTGGCCCGCAAAACGCACATGGCGTTCCATCCGAGGGGTCCCGGATGGAACTTCTTTCCTTTTGTGCGTTTTACGCGGCGGAAAGGGCCGAAATGATCGGTCCGAAATCGGCGGCTTTCAGGCTGGCGCCACCGACCAGCGCACCGTTGACATGCGGGATGGCAAAGATTTCGGCGGCATTGCCGGGCTTGACCGAGCCGCCGTAAAGCAGCGCCATGTCCGCGCCATCGGCAAAGCGGGCCGACAGACGGTCACGCATCAGGGCATGAACCTCGGCGATCTGGTCATTGGTGGGGGTGCGGCCGGTGCCAATGGCCCAGACCGGCTCATAGGCGATCACGGTATTGGTGGCGGTGGCGCCATCCGGGATCGAACCCGCCAGTTGCGCCGCGATCACGTCCAGCGTCTCGCCCGCGTCGCGCTGAGCCTCGGTCTCGCCGACGCAGATCACGGCGATCAGGCCGGCATCATGCGCGGCCAGCGATTTCGCGGCGACCTGCGCATCGGTTTCGGCGTGATCGGTGCGACGTTCGGAATGGCCAAGGATGACGTGGCTGGCACCCGCATCGGCCAGTTGGGCTGCGGCGATGTCGCCGGTATGCGCGCCCGAGGCCTTGGCGTGGCAGTCCTGACCGCCAACGGCCAGCTTGCCTGCAGCGCGGACGACCATCGGGTGAACCAACGTGGCGGGGGGGCAGATCAGCACATCGCAACCCGCGGCGGGCAGGTCGGCCAGAAGCTGGTCGATCTGGTCCAGTGCGGCCAGAGTTCCGTTCATCTTCCAATTGCCGGCAGCGAGTTTGCGCGGGGCCATCAGCCTCTCCCTTTTTTCATCTGTTCGGACAGGGGATTAGGCCGGGCCTTCCGCGCGATCAAGTCAGCGGAAAGGATGTGTGCGCTAACGGAGGTGAAGAAAGTGTCAGACCTGCGCGCGGGTGCCTTCGATCGGGCCGAAGCTGATCGATTCACCGCAACCGCAGCTGTCGGTGACATTCGGGTTGCGGAACTTGAAGCCGGATTCCAGCAGGCCGGATTCGTAGTCGATCTCGGTCCCGAACAGGAACATCTGCGCGGTGGGCGCGATCAACACGCGGGCGGCACCCTGTTCGACGACCTCATCGCCGGGGGCGGGGGTGTCGGCCAGTTCCATCGTGTATTCCATGCCCGCGCAGCCGCCCTTCTTCAGGCCGATGCGCAGACCGCTGGCGGATTTCGCCTCCATCAGCCTGGCGATCTGGCGCTCGGCTGCGGCGGTGATGGTGACGGGGGTCTTGCCGGGGATCGAGAACATTGCGTCTTCCTTGTTCGCTGCCTTTCACATAAGGGCATGCGGGTCCCGTCTCAAGGGGTGCTTGACTTTACCCCGGTCGCGGCTATAAGCGCCGCTTCATTGGTGTTGGTGGACCCCGCAAGGGGAACCCTGTCGGGCCGATCCTTACGGGTCGAGGCCAAAGGACAACGCCCTTCGAGAAGATAACACAAGAAGGAGATCAGCGATGACCAAACGCACCGCTGCCAAGTACAAAATTGACCGCCGCATGGGCGAGAACATCTGGGGCCGCGCCAAGTCGCCGCTGAACAAGCGCGAATACGGCCCGGGCCAGCACGGTCAGCGCCGCAAGGGCAAGCTGTCGGACTTCGGTACCCAGCTGCGCGCCAAGCAAAAACTCAAAGGCTACTACGGCGACCTGACCGAGAAGCAATTCCGCCGCATCTATGCGGAAGCCGAACGCGTCAAGGGCGACACCGGTGAGAACCTGGTTGGCCTGCTCGAGCGCCGCCTGGACGCCATCATCTACCGCGCCAAATTCGTTCCGACGATCTTTGCCGCCCGCCAGTTCGTGAACCACGGCCACGTGGAAGTGAACGGCAAGAAAGTCAACATCGCCTCTTACCGCGTCAAGGAAGGCGACGTCGTCTCGATCCGTGAGCGTTCGCGTCAGTTGGCCATCGTGCTGGAAGCCGTTGCTCTGACCGAGCGTGACGTTCCGGACTACCTGGAAGTCGACCACAACAAAATGGTCGCGAACTTCGTCCGCACCCCGGCTCTGGGCGACGTGCCCTACCCGGTCGTGATGGAACCGAACCTGGTCGTCGAATTCTACGCGAAGAACTGATCCTTTTCAGTTCGCAAGGTTTCAGGGCCGTCCCTTCGGGGGCGGCCTTTTCGTTTGCGGCGCGGTCGCATGGGTATTTGAAAAACGGTGAAGCCCAAGGGTCGTGCCTGGCGGATCACAATCGGCGGAAGTCATGCAGCTGTGGATTGCAGCTTGCGGCGTGATTTCGGATGGATGGGCGCAAATCTGAACTTGGGGGATGCGATGCGGCAGGCTTTCGCACTGATGTTGATCGGAGCGGTTTTGGGCACGGGGTTGCCCGCAACGGCGCAGGAGGCTGAAGCGCCTGCGTCGGATGAGCGGCTGTGGACCTGCGAGACCTCGATCGCCGGTGAAAAGACCGAGATCAACTATGTCCGCGATGCCGAATTCCGCGAGAATGTCGGCAAGCTGGAAAAGAACCTGTCGGGTTGGGGGCGGATCACCTGTCCGGGCTATGTCTCGCTGCGCGAGATCCTGCGCCGCAACCAGATGACCGATGATGGCAGCTACTGCCTGCTATGGGACAAGGCGAGCGATACCTATGTCGGCGCGCAGGTCGGCGAACGCAAAGGCAATGCCGTTTGCCGCAAGACCTTCTGCGAGAAGGTGAACGGAGCCAAAGCCGCGACCATGCGCAGTGCCAATGATCTGGCAGTGGCCGGTTTCGATGCCGTGACCCAAAGGCCGGGGGCGACGATTCTGGCGGCGACCTCGGGCGGGGTCGTCGGGATGGCGCAGGCGGCGGGAACAGCGGCGGCCACGGCGGCGGCCGGGGTCGCAGCCTCGCCGGTGGCGGTGGGATCGCTGATGGTCGGCACGGCAGCTGCGGGCGGGACCATGTGGTATTGCGCCGACGAATGATGTGACCGGCCTTTTGCCGGGATGTGCCGTCGCGGGGGGACTGCGGCGGCATTTTCGCGTCTGATTGATTTGATACGGGCGGTGCGGGCATTGGCGCGGTGGCGACGGGAACGCGTGGTCTTGCAGGCGCGCGCCAAGCCGCTGCCGTCGAGGCCTGTCCGGTGTCGGGGCGGCGATTGTTCGACTCGGGTTGCCATGCGATAATTTGTCGCCGGATGTTTCTGGCGATTGGGCAAGGTCACGGTCTTGGATCCGAACGCGAAGGCGATCTACGATCTGTACGAGAATGGAAAAGGCCGCCGCTACGGGCTTCTCTTTGGGGTCAATGGCGGCGCCTATGCGCTGGTCGGGCTGCTCATCGGGAAGGATGCGCGGCTGGACGCCTTGACCTGGTCGCCCTTGACGGTCTGGGCCTTTGTCCTGATCCCGATTGCCATGATTATTTATACATGGCTGATGTATCAGGATATTCTGGCCTTCGGGATGAAAATGAGGGGCTATGCCCAAGAACTCGAGCGTGACCCGGACATCTTCGGTCCCGCGGGCGTCGCGCATCTGCGCTATGTGTGTCTGCTTTTCGCGGTCGCTTGGGCGATGGCGGCCGTGCTGGCTTGCGTTGAAATGTCCTAGGCTTGCCCGTTCGCCCAATGCAAAAGGCCCCGGATTTCTCTGGGGCCTTTGTCGTTTCGGGTGATGCGGATCAGGCTTTCGCCAGGTTGCGCAGCACGTAATGCAGCACGCCGCCGTTTTCGAGATATTCGATCTCGACCTCGGTATCGACGCGGGCCTTCAGCTGGATCACCTTTTCGGTGCCGTCGGCGTATTTGATCGTCGCCGGGACCAGCGAGAGCGGCTTGAAGTCGCGTTCGAGGCCGTCGATCGATACCGTTTCGGTGCCCTTCAGGCCCAGCGTCTTGCGATTGTCGCCGCCGGTGAACTCGAAGGGAATGACGCCCATGCCGACGAGGTTCGAGCGGTGGATACGCTCGAAGGATTCCGCGATCACGGCCTTCACACCCAGCAGGTTCGTGCCCTTGGCCGCCCAGTCGCGCGACGAGCCGGCGCCGTATTCGATGCCGCCAAAGATCACCAGCGGAATGCCCGCGTCCTTGTAGGCCATCGCCGCGTCATAGATCGAGGTCTGCGCGCCATCGGGGCCGGTGGTATAGCCGCCCTCGACGCCGTCCAGCATCTCATTCTTGATGCGGATATTGGCGAAGGTGCCGCGCATCATCACTTCGTGGTTGCCACGGCGCGAACCGTAGCTGTTGAAGTCCTTCGGCGCGACCTGCCGCTCGGTCAGGTAGACACCCGCGGGCGTCGTTGGCTTGAACGAACCGGCGGGCGAGATGTGGTCGGTGGTGATCATGTCGCCCAGCAGCGCCAGAACGCGCGCGCCGGCGATATTGTGGATGGCGCCCTTTTCCTTGCCCATGCCCTGAAAATAGGGCGGGTTCTGGATATAGGTCGAGGCTGCGGGCCAGTCATAGGTCTCGCTGTCGGTGACCTTCACGGCCTGCCAGCGCGCGTCGCCTTTGAAGACATCGGCATATTTCGACTGGAACATCTCACGCGTGACGATGGTATCGACCAGTTCGGCGACTTCCTTCGAGGTCGGCCAGATGTCTTTGAGGAAGACCGGCTTGCCATCGGCGGTATGGGCCAGCGGCTCGGTGGTCAGGTCGATATTCATGTCGCCCGCGATGGCATAGGCCACGACCAACGGCGGCGAGGCCAGATAGTTCGCGCGCACGTCGGGCGAGATGCGGCCCTCGAAGTTGCGGTTGCCCGACAGGACCGAAACTGCGACCAGATCGTTCTCGTTGATCGATTTCGAGATTTCGGGCTGCAAGGGACCCGAGTTCCCGATGCAGGTGGTGCAGCCGAAACCGACAAGGTTGAAGCCAAGCGCGTCCAGATCTTCCTGCAGGTTCGCGGCCTTGAGGTATTCCTCGACGACTTGGCTGCCGGGGGCCAGCGAGGTTTTCACCCAAGGCTTGCGGGTCAGGCCAAGGGCGCGCGCCTTGCGGGCGACCAGACCCGCAGCCATCAGCACATAGGGGTTCGAGGTATTGGTGCAGGAGGTGATCGAAGCGATCACAACCGAGCCGTCATGCAGCTTGTAATCCTGACCGTCGACCGCGCCTTCGTTATAGCCCTCGTGGTGGCCCGCCAGATCAGACGGGGCGGGGGCGCCGCCTTCCGAGTTCCAGCGCCTTTCGCCATTCGCGGTGGGTTCCGGCAGCTTGCGGGTGTCGCAGATGTATTTGCGGAATTCCAAAGCCGAGTCGGTCAGCGCGACGTGATCCTGCGGACGTTTCGGACCCGAGATGGCCGGGACGACCGATCCCTGATCCAGTTCCAGCGTCGAGGAATAGACCGGCGCGTAATCCGCCGTGCGCCAGAAGCCGTTCGACTTGGCATAGGCCTCGACCAGAGCGATGCGCGATTCCTCGCGGCCGGTCTGGCGCAGGTAGCGCAGGGTCTCGTCGTCGATCGGGAAGAAACCGCAGGTCGCGCCGTATTCCGGGGCCATATTGGCGATGGTGGCACGGTCTGCGAGCGGCATATGGTCCAGACCCTCGCCGTAGAATTCGACGAATTTGCCGACCACGCCGTGCTTGCGCAGCATCTGGACGACCTTCAGCACCAGATCGGTGGCGGTCACGCCCTCGGTCAGCGCGCCGGTGATCTTGAAGCCGACGACTTCGGGGATCAACATCGAGATCGGCTGGCCCAGCATCGCGGCCTCGGCCTCGATCCCGCCGACGCCCCAGCCCAGAACGGCAAGGCCGTTGACCATGGTTGTGTGGCTGTCGGTGCCGACCAGCGTGTCGGGATAAGCCACTTCGACGCCGTTCTGATCCTTGTCGGTCCAGACGGTCTGGGCCAGATATTCAAGGTTCACCTGATGGCAGATGCCGGTGCCCGGCGGAACCACGCGGAAGTTGTTGAACGCGTTCTGGCCCCATTTGAGGAAGGTGTAACGCTCCATGTTGCGCTCATATTCCAGTTCGACGTTCTTCTGGAAGGCGCGGGGGGTGCCGAATTCGTCGATCATCACCGAGTGGTCGATGACCAGATCGACCGGGTTCAACGGGTTGATCTTTTGCGCGTCGCCGCCAAGGGCCTTGATGCCGTCGCGCATAGCGGCAAGGTCGACCACCGCTGGAACGCCGGTGAAATCCTGCATCAGGACGCGGGCCGGACGATAGGCGATCTCGCGCGGGTTCTTGCCGCCGAGTTTTGCCCATTCGGCGAAGGCCTTGATGTCCTCGACGCTGACGGTGCGGCCAGCGTCCTCAAAGCGCAGCAGGTTTTCCAGTACGACTTTCAGCGAGGCGGGCAGTTTCGAGAAATCGCCCAGTCCGGCCTCGGTTGCGGCGTCGATCGAATAATAGGCGACGCTTTGTCCGCCCACTTCAAGCTGGCGGCGCGTTTTCGCGGTATCGGTTCCGATTTCGATGGTCATGACTCGGCTCGCTTTCCTTGTATCAAGGTGGCTGATTGGCGGTGTCATCCCGAGATGTGCCCCTTTTCCAAAGACGGATCAAGAGGCCCGGGTAAGATTGTATGCTATTGTATACCGTTAAAATGCTGCAAGTGCAAGATGTGGGTTTAACGCAACGATCACGTCTGCCGCACCGCGACCTAACAAAGCATTGATTTGAGAAGACTGCGAGACAAGCGTTAGGTGAGGCGGGACGGAAATATCGGGAACTGCGGGAATTATGGCTTTTGGCATGGCACTGGGCGGCACGCCTTTCGGCGGCTGGCGGCGGACGGAACATCGGACCGGTCTGCGCCGCAGGTTGACCGTGCTGGCAGTGATCGCAAGCGCTATGATCGCCCAGCCTGTGCTGGCGCAGGATGCCGGTCCGGGCGACTCGCCGATGGGCGGTGTGTCGGACGGCGGACATGTGGGCGAGGGCTGGGGCGACAGTCCGATCGGCGATACGGCGACAGCGGACGTCTCCGGCAGCGATGACGGCCAGATCGGGCTGATCGAGGCGCCCGAAGGTGCAAACCACACCAGCCCCGCGACCTCCGATCTGAATGTCGGAACGATCGACGATATGGACGGCCTGCCCGCCTTTGCCGAACGCCGCACCGCACAGGGCAGGGGCCGGATGGTCGGGCCGATCGGGCATCCGCCCGTGGTGGTCGAGCTGTTCACCTCGCAGGGGTGCTCGTCCTGCCCGCCCGCCGATGAGATGCTGAACGACCTGGCCGAGCGTGACGACATTCTGGCCCTGTCATGGCATGTCGATTACTGGGACTATCTGGGCTGGGCCGATGATCTGGCCCGCCCCGAATTCACCCTGCGCCAGCAGGCCTATGCCCATACCTGGGGTGAGCGTGCGATCTATACGCCGCAGATGGTCGTCGGCGGCGCGGATACGCTGATCGCCGTCCGTCCGGCCGAGTTGATGGCCCTGATCGAAACCCAGATGGCCCGGCCCGCGCCGGTTCTGGTGACCTCGGCCCCGCAAGGCGAAGGCTTCCAGATCGACCTGACCCCGCGAGAGCCGATCCGCAACCGCGTCGCCATCCTGCTGGTGCGCTACCTGCCCGAGCGCCAGATCGAGATCCGCGCCGGGGAAAATCGCGGCATGCAGGTCACCTATCGCAATGTCGTCCTTGCCGCCGAGCGCGTCGGCGAATGGGACGGTCGCGCGCCGCTGCGCATGACCGTTACCGCCGAGGGGCCTGCCGGTCAGGACTTCCCGCCCGAAACCCGCCACGCGATCCTTGCGCAGGAAACCAGCAACGATGCCAAGGGGCGGGCCTCGGGTCCGATCCTTGCCGCGATCCGGCTGGACTAGACCGCGCGGCATTAGTGGGCCAGAACATGGCCCGACCGACAGAGATATCCCGAGGCCGAGATGACCGAACCCCGCAAGATCAAACCCTGGCTGAAAGCCACGCTGGAACTGGGGCCGCTGGTTCTGTTCTTTGTCGTCTTCATGCGGATGCGAGAGCAGACCATCACCATTGCGGGCACGGAATATTCCGGCTTCATCTTTGCCACGCTGGTATTCATCCCGGTGCTGGTCGCCTCGACGCTGGCGCTGTGGCGGCTGACCGGGAAGCTTGCGCCGATGCAGATCGCCACGCTGGTTCTGGTCGTGGTGTTTGGCGGGCTTTCGGTCTGGCTGAACGATCCGAAATTCTTCAAGATGAAGCCCACGATCATCTATCTGATCTTCGCGGGCCTGCTGGGTGCCAGCCTTGCGCTGCGCCGCAACTGGCTGGGACTGGTCATGGCCGAGGCCCTGCCGATGAGCGATGCGGGCTGGCGCATCCTGACCGGGCGCATGGCGCTGCTGTTCCTTGGACTTGCTGTCGCCAACGAGTTTGTCTGGCGCAATATGTCTGAGACCGCCTGGGTCAACTTCAAGACCTTTGGCCTGCCTTTGCTGATGGTCGGCTTCTTCATCCTCAACGCAAAGTTGTTTGAACGCCACGCTTTGCCCAAAGACGGCGAATAAGCGCGACGCGCTCTTGCGCCACTTCCTGCGCGGGGGTAACCGGACATCTTACGCACAGGAGTCCGCCCCATGACCGATAAGCCTTTGCATTCGCGCACGCGCGCCGTCCATCACGGCATCCGCCGTAGCCAGTATGGCGAGATGGCCGAGGCTTTGTTCATGACGCAGGGCTTCTCCTATGACAGCGCCGAACAGGCCGAGGCACGCTTCATCAAGACCGGCCCGGACGAGTTCATCTACGCCCGCTATGGCAACCCGACCTCGCGCATGTTCGAGGATCGCATCGCCAATCTGGAGGGGGCCGAGGACGCCTTCGCCACCGCCAGCGGCATGGCGGCGGTCAATGGCGCGCTGATGAGCTTTGCCAAGCCGGGCGATCACATCGTCTCGGCCAAGGCGCTGTTCGGCTCGTGCCTGTATGTTCTGGACGTTCTGGCCCGTTTCGGGGTCGAGGTCACCTATGTCGACGGCACCGATCTGGACCAGTGGCGTGCCGCCATCCGTCCCGACACCAAGGCCATCTTCTTCGAATCCGTTTCGAACCCGACATTGGAAATCGTCGACATTGCCGGTGTTTCCGAACTGGCCCATGCGGTCGGTGCGCTGGTCGTGGTCGACAATGTCTTTGCCACGCCGGTCTTTTCGCGCGCGATCGAGCAGGGGGCCGATGTCGTGGTCTATTCCGCGACCAAGCATATCGACGGTTCGGGGCGTTGCCTTGGCGGTCTGATCTGCGGCACCCGCCAATTCGTACGCGAAGTGGCCGAGCCCTATCTGAAGCATACCGGCGGCGCGATCAGCCCCTTCAACGCATGGATGATGCTGAACGGCATCGCCACCATGGACCTGCGCGTGCGCGCCCAGACGCAGACCGCGCTGGAATTCGCCGCCGCCCTGCAGGGTGATGGCCTGAAGGTGATCTATCCCGGCCTTGAGAGCCACCCGCAGCACGATCTGGCACTGCGCCAGATGGGGGCGGGCGGCACCATGGTTGCGGTCGACACCGGCAGCAAGGACGCGGCCTTCGCGGCGATGAACCGGATGAACATCTTCCAGATTTCGAACAATCTGGGCGATGCGAAATCCATCGTCACCCATCCGGCGACGACCACGCATCAACGCCTTGCGCCCGAGGTGCAACTGGGTCTTGGCATCACGCCGGGTCTGCTGCGCCTGTCGATCGGGCTTGAGGATGCGGGCGACCTGATTGCCGACTTCCGGCAGTCCCTGGCCTAAAAGCCATTACGCAACGTCATGGGGCGGTTGCGCCGCCCCTTTATTTTTCGGACCCAGACCCCAGATTGTTCCCGACCTGCCAACGGAGACGACGATGACCGAGGCCCGCCCCATTGCGACCGACCGCGCCTATCCGGCGCTGTCACGTGAATACCCCGCGGATTTTCGCGTCGATGACGGCTATAAGGCCAGTCTGCCAGATCTGCAGAATGGCCCGGCCAGCCTGATCGTGGGTGCGCGCGCCCCGATCCAGCACGTCGGCATCTCGAATTTCCGCCTGCCGATCCGCTACCAGACCCGTCCCGATTCCACCCATGAATGCGGTGAGATCACGCTGGAGACCAGCGTCACCGGCACGGTCAGCCTTGAGGCCGACCGCAAGGGCATCAACATGAGCCGCATCATGCGCTCGTTCTATGCCCATGCCGAAAAGCGCTTCTCGATCGGCGTGCTGCAAGCGGCGCTGGACGATTACAAGACCGATCTGGAAAGTCTGGATGCCCGCATCCAGATGCGCTTCAGCTTTCCGATGCGGGTGGAATCGCTGCGTTCGGGGCTGAGCGGCTGGCAGTATTACGACATCGCATTGGAATTGGTCGAACGCGCCGGTCAGCGTTTGCAGATCCTGCATCTGGACTATGTCTACAGCTCGACCTGCCCTTGCTCGCTGGAACTGTCCGAGCATGCCCGCCAGATGCGCGGGCAGCTGGCGACGCCGCATTCGCAGCGCTCGATCGCGCGGATTTCGGCGGTGATCACCGGCGATCACCGCATGTGGTTCGAGGATATGGTCGAGCTTTGCCGCGACTCGGTGCCTACCGAAACGCAGGTCATGGTCAAGCGCGAGGACGAGCAGGCCTTTGCCGAACTCAACGCCGCCAACCCGATCTTTGTCGAGGACGCCGTGCGGGCCTTTGCCGCCGGGCTGATGGCCGATCCGCGCATCGGTGATTTCCGCGTCGTGGCCAGCCATCAGGAATCGCTGCATTCGCATGACGCCGTCTCGGTGCTGACGCAGGGCGAGACCTTTGCCCATGTCAGCCTTGACCCCTCGATCTTTGCGGGCCTGCGGGCGTGATGTGAACATCGCGTGAACACGGGCTTTCCCCACGCGCCAGCAGGGGCTATGTTTGCGCCATGAACGAGTACGACGAATTTGACGCCTTCGAGGCGGCTTCACGCCCATCCGTGCCGCTGTCACAGCGTGCGATGGGCATGCGGCCTGCACCCTATCTGGACGGGCTGAACGCCGCGCAGCGCGAGGCGGTCGAGGTGCTGGACGGGCCTGTCTTGCTGCTGGCTGGCGCAGGCACGGGCAAGACCCGCGCCCTGACCACGCGCATCGCGCATCTGCTGACCTTGGGCAAGGCGCGGCCGGGGCAGATCCTGGCCGTGACCTTCACCAACAAGGCCGCGCGCGAGATGAAGGACCGCATCGGCCGCCTGTTGGGCGAGATGGTCGAGGGCATGCCCTGGTTGGGCACGTTCCATAGCGTCAGCGTCAAGATCCTGCGCCGCCATGCCGAACTGGTGGGCGATGCCACCCTGCATCTGAAGCCCAGCTTCACCATTCTGGACACCGACGACCAGATTCGGCTGCTGAAGCAATTGATTCAGGCCGAAAACCTTGACGAAAAGCGCTGGCCTGCGCGGCAGCTGGCCGGGCTGATCGACGGCTGGAAGAACCGCTGCCTGACCCCCGTGAACCTGCCCAAGGGCGAGGATCGCGCCTTTGACGGCTGGGGCGGGCGGCTTTACGCGGCCTATCAGCGCCGGCTGCTGGAACTGAACGCCGTCGATTTCGGCGATCTGTTGATGCATTGCGTCACCATCTTTCAGGCGCATCCCGATGTACTGCAGGCGTGGCAGGACCGCTTCCGCTACATCCTTGTCGACGAATATCAGGATACCAACGTCGCCCAATATATGTGGCTGCGGCTGCTGGCGAAGGCGCATCGCAATATCTGCTGCGTCGGCGACGACGACCAGTCGATTTATGGCTGGCGCGGGGCCGAGGTCGGAAACATCCTGCGGTTCGAGACCGACTTCCCCGGCGCACGGGTGATCCGGCTTGAGCAGAATTACCGCTCGACCGCGCATATCCTTGCCGCCGCCTCGGGCCTGATCGCGGCGAACAAGGGGCGCTTGGGCAAGACGCTTTGGACCGAGGCAGATGGCGGTGAACCCGTCCGCCTGATCGGCCATTGGGACAGCGAGGCCGAGGCACGCTGGATCGGCGAGGAAATCGAATCCTTCCAGGGCGGGCATCGCCATTCCATTGGCCGCCACAACCTGAACGACATGGCTATCCTTGTCCGCGCCTCGCATCAGATGCGGGCCTTTGAGGATCGTTTCATGACCATCGGCCTGCCTTACCGGGTCATTGGTGGCCCGCGCTTCTATGAGCGGCAGGAAATCCGCGACGCCATGGCCTATTTCCGGCTGGCGGTCAGCCCGACCGACGATCTGGCCTTTGAGCGTATCGTGAACGTCCCGAAACGCGGCCTTGGCGACAAGGCCGTACAGACCGTCCAGCGCGAGGCCCGCGACCGTGGTCTGTCGCTGCTGGAGGGCGCGGTATCCGCTGTCGCCACCGGTGCGCTTGGCGGCAAGGGCGGGGCGGCCCTGCGGCAGTTCACCGAAGGCATGGGGCGCTGGCACGCTGATGCCATCGACAGCACCCGCAGCCATGTCGAACTGGCCGAGCGGATTCTGGACGAATCCGGCTATACGACCATGTGGCAGAACGACAAGTCGCCGGATGCTCCGGGGCGGCTCGACAACTTGAAAGAGTTGATCAAGGCGCTGGAAGAGTTCGAAAATCTTCAGGGTTTTCTGGAGCACGTCGCGCTGGTCATGGACAATGACAAGTCCGAGCAGACCGATCAGGTCAGCATCATGACGCTGCATGCCGCCAAGGGGTTGGAATATCCCATCGTCTTCCTGCCGGGATGGGAGGACGGATTGTTCCCCAGCCAGCGCAGCATGGATGAAAGCGGCATGAAGGGCCTCGAAGAGGAACGGCGGCTGGCCTATGTCGGCATCACGCGGGGCGAGGAACTGGTCACGATCACCTTTGCCGGCAACCGTCGCCTGTACGGGCAATGGCAGTCCTCCATGCCCTCGCGTTTCATCGACGAATTGCCCGAAGAACATGTCGAGGTGCTGACGCCCCCCGGACTTTACGGCGGTGGCTATGGTGCGGCGGCGCAGCCCTTCGCGCAATCCTCGATGCATGACCGCGCGGCCAAGGCCGATGTCTATAATTCTCCGGGCTGGAAGCGCATGCAGGACCGCAGCGCCACCCGTCCGGCGGTCACGCCGCGCGCCGCGCCCATCACCATCGATGCCACGCCCGCCACCAGCTATGCGGTGGGCGACCGGGTCTTCCACCAGAAGTTCGGCAATGGCACCATCATGGGCATTGCCGAGGATACGCTGACCATCCAGTTCCCGACCGGTTTCAAGACCATCAAGGCGGGCTATGTGCAGCCCGCATCAGCAGGCGGCAATCTGGACGACGTTCCGTTCTGAGAACCGAAAACCGGGATCATGCGTTGGGATCTGCCATGATGGGAGTTCCCGAAATGCTTGATATCCAGATCGACGAAAAGCGGAACGTGATCCTTGCCCGCCCGGAGGGGCCGCTGCCGGCTTCGGACTTCGAGGGGCTGGGCAAGACCATCGACGATTACATCGCCCAGCATAAGCGCATGCCGGGGCTGGTCGTGCTGCCCAAGGGCGTCCCCCATTGGGAAGGGTTGGCCGCCCTGCGCGCGCATTTCGACGTGGTGCGCAAGCATGCCGCCATCCTGCCGCGGGTGGCGGTGGTGACCGATGCGATGGGGCTGTCCTTCATGCCCGGCATCGCCAATGTCTTTGTCCGCGCCCGGCTGCGCCATTTCGACGTGAAGGATCAGGACAAGGCCATCACCTGGGCCGGCTCGACCGAGGTCGAGCCCGAGGGCTACCGGATGCTGGCCGGCTTCCCCGACAATGTCATCGCGCTTGAGGCTTTGGGCGAGGTCACCTCGCGGGACTATGAGGACGTGCTGATCCCCTTGGTCCGTGACAAGGAAAAGGCGCATGGCAAGCTGCGGCTGGTCATGGTGCTGGGGCCGGATTTCGACGGCTACAGCGCCGGGGCGATCTGGGACGATGCGCGGCTGGGTCTGACGCATTGGCGCAGCTTTGAGCGGGTGGCGCTGGTCACCGATATCGGCTGGATCACGCGCTCGGTGAAGCTGTTTGCGCCGCTGATGCCGGGCGAGGTCGCGGTCTTTCCCGGCAGCGGGCTGGAGGCCGCCAAGGTCTGGATCAGTGCTGAGGGTGCTTGACCGCCCGCAAGCGGCGGCTTATCTGGCCCTTGCGCGGATGGCCGGATGACCGCGGCGAGCAATCGTCGAGGAAAGTCCGGACTCCATGAAGGCACGGTGCCGGGTAACGCCCGGCGGGGGCAACCCCAGGGAAAGCGCCACAGAGAACAGACCGCCCATGCATGCATGGGTAAGGGTGAAACGGTGGGGTAAGAGCCCACCGCGGGACTGGTAACAGGACCGGCAAGGCAAGCCCCACCGGGAGCAATGCCGAATAGGGACCGCGTGTCGCAAGACAGGGCTGCTTTCGCCCCAGCAGGTCCGGGTTGGCAGCTAGATCCCGTCAGCAATGGCGGGGCCAGAGGAATGGTCATCGAAGGGGGCAACCCCGGAACAAGATCCGGCTTACAGGCCGTCCGCGCGTTTTGATCCGTCTTGAGTCAGTATGGTTTTGTCCCCTTTACATGGTGGAGGGGTGCGCAGCCATTTCGCGTTTTAATGTGGGTTGTTGCGCTTGCCGGCGAACGCCGACGATTCCCCTGTTTGCGATGTCGAGAGGCAGGGCCAGCCGGGAATCACCCTTTGGCATGTCTGGCGACATCCGGCTCATCTGTGCGGTAGGGTGGCATCACTGGGCTGAGCGACGCCCCGAGGGTCGAATACGTTTACCGCCGGGGCTTTCCGGGTGGTTTTCCGGGGAAACCGCGGCTTTCGACCTGATTCCCCGTTGACTTCGACGCCCCGACGGATAAAAGGCGGGCTCCAAGAGATTCCACGGGGTTTGCTATACGCGTTTTGCCCCACAGCAGGAGCGAAGCAAATGGCGAAGCCGACGACGATCAAGATCCGCCTGAACTCCTCGGCCGGGACGGGGCACTTCTACGTCACCAAGAAGAACGCCCGCACGATGACCGAGAAAATGACGGTTAACAAATATGACCCGGTTGTGCGCAAGCACGTCGAGTACAAGGAAGGCAAGATCAAGTAAGATCTGCCGATCCGTGACGATCAAGCAGGACCGCGCCCCGAAAGGGACGCGGTCTTTGCGATTCTGGCCCCTAGATTAGTGAAAATCGCGCGAACGGGGCAGAATACGGTGCTGGCGCGGATGGCCGGCGCGCAGTGCGGGCAGATCGCCACGCGGCTGCTGACCCGAGAGCCGCAGCAGCGCATCCGAGCGGTCGCCCAGCCATTCCGCCACCATGGGCCAGAGCACCAAGTTAGCGCTGCGGGTCTCACCCTCGGGCGTGATGAACCAGACACCCTTGGCGCAGCCGGGGCCTAGCGGATCAGCACAATTCCGGCCATGCGCAGCGGGACGCCATTCGAAACCCCGGCAAGTTCGCTTGCACGGACTTAACCCTGCCGGATCATACTGCAGTGCAGGAAGGGCATGGGATGGGCCTTTAGCGAAAGACGCAGTGTCTGGTAATCGGTCGGCTACATGTTCGCAAAGCGGTATGGCGGGCGGGGTGATCTCGCCCTCATCCTCTTTCTGAAACAGCGGCAGGTCAGGCGCATCGCGCAGCGCGCGGGCTTGCTACAGCGCCCCGCCCCGATCGAGTTCCATCGAGCGCATAGCATACGCGACCGCGATCTGGCGGATGGAGCGGGCATCCCAGCCGTACCCGCGGGCCTGAATATCGGCCAGATCGGCAAAAGCCGCGTTCCGCGCCGTCACCAGCCGCGTCGCTTGTGCCCGCGGCATCCCGTCCACCTACCGCAGCCCCAACCGCAGGTGAAGAGCGACCCCGCAAGGCTCCAGCAGGTTGTCCAAGTCGCTGAAATTCACATCCACCGGCAGTACCCTGACGCCATGCTCGCGGTCGTCGCGCACGATCTGGGCCGGGGCATAGAAGCCCATCGACTGGCTGTTCAACAGTGCCGCCGCAAAGGCTCCGGGTAATGGCAGTGCAGCCAGACCGAGACATAGACCAGAGGCGCGAAGACCGCCGCATGGCCTTCGGAAAAGCCGTATTCTCCGAAACCCTTGATCTGGTCGAAGCAGCAGTGTGTGATTCCGGCTGGTTAACCGCGTTCTACCACGCGCCCGACCATCAGGCTCTCCAGCTCGCCAATGGTGCCGCGCGACCGGAGCGTGGCCATGGCCTTGCGTAGCATGTTCGCCTCGACTGGGGAAAAACGCGCGGCGAGCATGACGATCTTCATCGCTTGATGCTGAAAGATCGGCATACCCAATGGGCGGCCAAAATCTTTCGCCGTTCGTCCGGCGCACCATCACGGGGCGGGGGCATTTGCTCCGCCTGATCCCGTGATGATCATTCTGACCTGAAGCCCCGGCATTCTTTGCATCCTCCCCCGAAGGTCATTTCACCGGGCAGGAAAAAACCTAGCGTTCTGAGTATGCAACTCAATAACGCTAGGTATCGCGAGAACATGCAGCCTAAATTTTTACAGATTCAGGCGCAGTGAGTTTTAGAACGGGATCTCATCGTCGAAATCCGGGCGCCCGCCAGCGGGTTGGCCGCCCGAGGACTGGCCGCCGCGGCCACCGCCGGAATAGCCGCCGCCCGAGGACCCACCCTCATAGCCACCACCGTAACCGCCGCCGCCGCCATAGCTGTCGTCACGACCGCCACCGCCGCCCGCGCCGCCGCGGCCGTCCAGCATGGTCAATTCGCTGCGGAAGGGGCGCAGGGCCACTTCGGTCGAATAGCGGTCATTGCCTTGCTGGTCCTGCCATTTGCGGGTTTCCAACTGGCCCTCGACATAGATCTTGGAGCCCTTTTTCAGGAACTGCTCGGCCACGCGGACCAGCGGCTCGGAGTAAATGGCGACGGTGTGCCATTCGGTGCGCTCCTTGCGCTCGCCGGTATTGCGGTCCTTCCAGGTCTCGGACGTGGCGATGCGCAGGTTGGCGACCTTGCCCCCGCTGGGGAAACTACGGATTTCGGGGTCTTGACCCAGATTGCCGATCAGGATCACCTTGTTGACGCTGCCTGCCATGCAAACGGTCCTTTGTCTTTGTATGTCTCGTTTCCGCTGGTTTACCGCTTCTTGCCCCGTGGCGGCAAGGGGAATGCCGGTCATGTCCGCTGTGTCGCAGGGGACATGATTTGGGCGGGAATCTGCCGATATCGAGTGTGATCGGCCCTTAGTCAAAACAGGCTTGCAGCGTTTTGCCTGCTTTGCGCTATACTGCCACGCAAAAAACCAATGTCGGCATGAGGGACGAGAGATGCTTTTACCTGCACGCGCCCGGCTGCGTTCTCTGGGCCATGCGGTGCTGGCCCTGACTTTGGGGTGCAGCCTTGCGGTACCGGCCTCGGCCGAAGGGCTGCGGCTTCAGAAAAGCGGCAAGTCGCGGATCGCCCAGTTCGAGCGCCAGACCCGCCTGATGGATTCCCGGCTTTCCGGCCAATATCAGCAATCGTCCCGGCTCAAGCCCGCCGGGACATCGTCGAAAAGCGTGGTGGACATCGCTTTGCCCACCGCGATCCCGGCCTATCGCGGCAGCCGCCGCAGCGAATATCTGCCCCATGCCCGTGCCATGGCGCGCAAGCATGGCGTGCCCGAGGATCTGTTCCTGCGCCTGGTCCAGCAGGAATCCGGATGGAACCCCTCGGCGCGGTCGCATAAGGGCGCGCAGGGGCTGGCGCAGCTGATGCCCGGCACGGCGGCCAAGCTGGGTGTGAACCCCAACGATCCCAAGCAAAATCTGGAAGGTGGCGCGCGCTACCTGCGGATGATGTACAATACCTTCGGCAGCTGGAAGCTGGCTCTGGCGGCCTATAATGCCGGGCCGGGGGCAGTGGCGAAATATGGCGGCGTGCCGCCCTATCGCGAGACGACGAATTACGTCCGCATCATCCACGGCAGCTGAAATCAGACAAAATGGGCCGCTGGCAATGCCGCGGCCCTTTTCCATTCCGCCTCAGAAGGTCGAGGGAATCACCCGGCTGTATTTCGTCCCGGCGATCGATGCCCCGGCCATCAGCCCGGATTGGCCAAAGATCATGGCGACGACCGGTTGCTGGGCGGTGATGGTATCGGCGCCAAGCGCCAACCCGCGTGAGGGCAGGGCGTAATAGGCATCCGCCTCGGCCACCCAGCCGGGGGCGCTGCGGAAATCGGCCAGCGCCGCATCGGTCTGGAAGATCAGCACATGCGCATATTGCTGCGCGCCGATCTGGAAGCCGACGCTGGCCTGCGTGGCTGAATAGTAATCCACCGTCGCATTGTTGATGCGCAGCGCACCCTGGCCGTAAGCGCCGCCGAAGCCGAAGCCCGCCTCGGTCATCAGGGGCATGTACAGCACGCCCTTTGCATTCTCGATCATGGGCGCGGCACCCGGATAATTTTGCAGCAGGAAGTTGCGCGTGGCATCCACCCGCGCGTCCAGCCGCCCCTCGGCATCCTGCCCGACCGCATTCGAGCAGGCCGCCAGTCCCAGCGCGGCCCCGCCAAGCAGCAGCATGTTGCGCCGGCTTAGCCCGTTGATGGATTTCATACTTCCCTCATCCCTTTGATCGACGGTTGACCCGCCCGTTAGGCGCGGATGATAGGGGCAATCCGCCCCTCATGCCAGCATTTCAGCGACCTGCGGCGCGTAATAGGTCAGGATGCCGTCGCAGCCCGCGCGGCGGAAGGACAGCAGGCTTTCGGCCACCACATCGCGCTTGAGCCAGCCGTTGCGGATCGCCCCCTCCAGCATCGCGTATTCGCCGCTGACCTGATAGGCATAGGTCGGCGCGGCGAACTGGTCCTTCACCATCCGGCAGATGTCCAGATAGGGCAGGCCGGGCTTGACCATGACCATGTCCGCCCCCTCGGCCAGATCGCGGGCGACGCAGCGCATGGCCTCTTCGCGGTTCGCCGGGTTGATCTGGTAGGTCTTCTTGTCGCCGACCAGCCGCCCCGAGGCCCCCACGGCGTCGCGGAAGGGGCCATAGAAGCCGCTGGCATATTTCGCCGCATAAGACAGGATCGCCACGTCCTTGTGGCCCGCACCCTCAAGCGCCAGGCGCAGCGCACCGATGCGCCCGTCCATCATGTCCGAGGGGCCAAGGATATCCGCCCCGGATTCCGCCTGTACCAGCGCCATGCGCACCAGCGCCTCGACGGTTTCGTCGTTCAGGATCACCCCGTCGCGGACCAGCCCGTCATGGCCATTGGCATTATAGGGGTCCAGTGCGATATCGGTCATCACCGCCAGATCGGGCGCAACCTCCTTGATCGCGCGGATGGCGCGGTTGCCGATATTGTCCGGGTCCCAGGCGCGCTCGCAGGCTTCGGTTTTCAGGTCGGGATCGGAATGGGGAAAGATGCAGATGGCCGGGATGTTCAGCCGCATCGCGGTTTCTGCCGCCCGCTTCGCGCCGTCCAGCGTCAGCCGGTCCACACCCGGCATCGAGGGGATCTCGCCCTCGCCGCCAGCGATCTCGGTCACGAAGATCGGCCAGATCAGGTTGCCGGGGGTCAGGGTGGTTTCGGTCGTCATGGCGCGCAGTGCGGGCGTGCGACGCAGGCGGCGCAGGCGGGCGGCCGGGAAGGGGGCGACGATCGGGTTGGCGGACATGGCAGCACTTTCCTGACGAGGCACCCGGCAGGGCGGGCGCAATTCCGGCCCCGAAACTGCACCCTCAGTTGCAGAGGCGCAACCCCTGCCGCCGGACCGTCTCACTTCCCGGTTTTCCTTTGTGCAACCCGCGATTAGGGTCCGGGCGATGTCTCAGGAGACGACATGACCTTGACCGAAGGAATCCTTGCCCTTCTCGACAGCAGATCCTTTGGGTCGATCTGGTTCTGGCTGCTGCTGGCGCTGGTCTGGTCGCTGGCGGCGCGCAAGGTCGTGGGCGTGCCCTATGATGTCGTCCAGCAGGTGCGCCGGATGCCGCAGGATGCGAATGACGATGCCGCCGCGTTCCAGCTGCTCGACTGGCTGTCGCTGACCCTGCCGCGCTGGCGGCTGGCCGGGGTCGAGGGCGTGCTGATGCTGTTCGTCGCGACCTTCGCCTTCAGCGCGCTGTTCCTGCTGGGCTTTGTCTATGGGCTGGAGATGGCGCAGGCGCTGGTCCTGCTGATCCTGCCCTTTGTCGCGCTGTTCCCGGTTGAACTGAGGCTGGCCCGGAAGCTGACCCCGCTGGTCGAGGCGGCAGGCGCAGGCGAGCTGTCCGTGGACGAGGCCGCCCGCCGCGCCGCCCGCCTGATGCGCAGGCATCGGGCCGGGGTCACGGTGGTTTCCATCCTTGTCGTGGTGATTACCACCTATCGCGGCGCGCTGTGGTTTCTGGCCCATCCTTTCGGCTTCTGACGCGCGCCGCTTGACTTCACCGGCGGTGGCTTTACCTCAGCAACCATGTCCGACCATCTGATCCTTTCCGGCGCCCCCGAGGGGCTAGATGCCGCGCTGATCCTGCGCGAGCTTTCCCGTGGCCAGCCGGTGATCCATATCGCCCGCGACGACCGGCGCATGGCCGCGATGCGGGCGGCACTGGCTTTTTACGATCCCAAGGCGCTCGTGCTGGATTTCCCGGCATGGGACACGACGCCCTATGACCGGGTCTCGCCCGCGCCCGGCGTGATGGCCGCGCGCATGGCGGTGCTGACTGCTTTGGCGCATCAGGCGCTGAAGGGGCCGTTCGTGCTGCTGACGACGCTGTCGGCGGCGATGCAGCGCGTCCCCCCGCGCGAGGCACTGCGCGAGGCTAGCTTCGCGGCCTCGGTCGGCAGCCGTCTGGATGAGGGGGCTTTGCGCGCCTTCCTGACGCGGATGGGTTTCTCGCAATCCCCGACCGTGACCGAACCCGGCGATTTTGCCGTCCGGGGCGGGATCATCGACATCTATCCGCCGGGGGATTCCGGTCCGATCCGGCTGGACATGTTCGGGGACGTGCTGGAAAGCGCCCGCCGCTTCGACGCCGAGACCCAGCGATCCACCGAAAAGCTGGACCATGTCGAACTGGCCGCCATGTCCGAGGTGATCCTGGACGAAGCGGCGATCACCCGGTTCCGCCAAAACTACCGGGCCGAATATGGCGGCGGCGCGAATGACCCGCTGTATGAGGGGATCAGCGCCGGTCGCAAGATGGCCGGGATGGAGCATTGGCTGCCTTGGTTCCATGAACGTATGGACAGCCTGTTTTCCTATCTGCCCGACGCCTCGGTGGTGACTGACGATCATATCGAACAGGTCCGCGATGCGCGCTGGCACACCATTGGCGAACAGTTCGACGCCCGCCGCGAGGCGCTCAAGCGCAAGGGTGGCACGGACAATGTCTATCGTCCGGTGCCGCCCGAACTGATGTTCCCCGATGAGGTCGAGTGGAAATCCTGGCTTTCAGCGCATCGCACGCTGAAACTGTCGGTCCTGCACCAGCCGCCGGGACCGGGCGTTCTGGATGCGGGCGGGCGGGTCGGCCGTAATTTCGCGCCCGAGCGTCAAGCAGAAAAAGGCGATCTGTTCAAGGCATTGGCCGATCATGTTCGAAGCCTTCAAGCCTCGCGCCGGGTGGTGATCGCCAGCTTCTCGGAAGGCGCGCGCGAGCGTCTGGCCGGGCTGATCGCCGATGAGGGGATCAAGGGCGCCAAAAATATCGACACCATGCGCGACCTGCCCGATCAGCCGGGCAGCTTGGGGCTGGCGGTCTGGCCGCTGGACGAAGGCTTCGTTTCGGACGGGCAGGCGACGGGGCCTTTGGCGGTCATCTCGGAACAGGACGTGCTTGGCGACCGGCTGATCCGGGGCGCGAAAAAGCGCCGCAAGGCCGAGAATTTCCTGCGCGACACCCAGACCCTGTCCCCCGGCGATCTGGTTGTTCACGTGGAACATGGCATCGGGCGCTATACCGGCCTTGAAACCGTCATGGCGCTGAAGGTCCCGCATGATTGCGTGGCGCTGGAATATGCGGGCGGTGACCGGCTGTATCTGCCGGTCGAGAATATCGAGCTGCTCAGCCGCTATGGCCACGAAGAAGGCATGTTGGACAAGCTGGGCGGTGGCGCCTGGCAGGCCCGCAAGGCCCGGCTGAAAGAGCGCATCAAGCTGATCGCCGACAAGCTGATGCGCGTCGCCGCCGAACGCCTGCTGCGTCCCGCCCCGGTGCTGGAACCCGAGCATCACGAGATCGAGGGCTTTGCCGCCCGCTTCCCCTATGCCGAGACCGACGATCAGGCCACTGCCATCGCCGATGTGGCCGAGGATCTGGCCGCCGGCCGCCCGATGGACCGGCTGGTCGTGGGCGATGTGGGCTTTGGCAAGACCGAGGTGGCCATGCGCGCGGCCTTTATCGCCGCTTCGCAGGGGCGTCAGGTCGCGGTCGTCGCGCCGACGACGCTGCTGGCGCGTCAACATTTCCGCACCTTCGCCGACCGCTTCCGTGGCACCGCGATCAATGTCCGGCCCTTGTCGCGCTTCGTTTCCGCCAAGGACGCGACCGAGACCCGCAAGGGGCTGGCGGAGGGCACCGTCGATATCGTCGTCGGCACCCATGCCGTGCTGGCGAAACAGGTGCGCTTCAAGAATCTGGGCCTGCTGATCGTCGATGAGGAACAGCATTTCGGCGTCGGTCACAAGGAACGCCTGAAGGAGTTGCGCAGCGACATCCACGTGCTGACCCTGACCGCGACGCCGATTCCGCGCACATTGCAACTGTCACTGACCGGGGTGCGCGATCTGTCGATCATCGGGACGCCACCGGTGGACCGTCTGGCGATCCGCACCTATGTCAGCGAATTCGACAGCGTCACCATCCGCGAGGCGTTACTGCGCGAGAAATATCGCGGCGGGCAAAGCTTCTTTGTCGTGCCGCGCCTGACCGACCTGCCCGAGATCGAGGATTGGCTGAAAGAGCATGTCCCCGAGGTCAGCTATATCGTCGCGCATGGACAGTTGGCGGCGGGCGATCTGGATCAGCGGATGAACGCCTTTTACGACCGGGGCGCGGATGTTCTGGTGGCGACAAGCATCGTGGAATCGGGGCTGGATATTCCAACCGCGAACACGATGGTTGTGTGGCGGGCCGACATGTTCGGCCTGTCGCAGCTTTACCAGATCCGGGGACGGGTCGGGCGGTCCAAGACGCGGGCCTATTGCTATCTGACGACCAAACCGCGTGTGCCTTTGACCCCGCAGGCGATGCGGCGGCTGAAATTCCTTGGTGCCATCGACAGTCTGGGTGCGGGCTTCAATCTGGCCTCGCAGGATCTGGACCTGCGCGGGGCAGGGAACCTGCTGGGTGAGGAACAGTCGGGCCATATCAAGGAAGTCGGCTTTGAACTGTACCAGCAGATGCTGGAAGAAACGATCGCCAAGCTGAAATCCGGCGAGATCGAGGGCACGCCCGAGGATGAATGGGCACCGCAGCTGAACCTTGGCGTGCCGGTGACGATCCCGGAAAGCTATATCCCCGATCTGGACGTGCGGCTGGGGCTGTATCGCCGTCTGGCCGAGCTGACCACCAAGGTCGAACTCGAGGGCTTTGCCGCCGAGTTGATCGACCGCTTCGGCCCGCTGCCGCGCGAGGTGAACACGCTGCTGCTGGTCATCCGCATCAAGGCGATGGCGAAACGGGCGAATATCTCGAAACTGGACGCGGGTCCCAAGGGCGTGACCATCCAGTTCCACGGCGACAAATTCCCCAATCCCGCCGGTCTGGTCGAGTTTATCCACGACCAGAAGGGGCAGGCCAAGGTCACCGACAACAAGATCGTGGTGCTGCGCGACTGGCCGACGGATGCCGATCGGATCAAGGGGTCATTCGCCGTGGCGAAGGATCTGGCCGCGAAGATCAAGGAAGGCCGGGCGAAGAAATGAGCCCCGCGACGGGAGGTTCCGCAATGCAGGCGCTCATCATCATCGACATGCAGATGGAAATGCAGCACCGGATCGAGAGCGGGCTGGATCATGTGAACCCAATGGCGGGGAAACACATCGCCGCGCTTGCGGCTGCTTTTCGCGGCACCGGACTGCCCGTCATCCATGTCCGCCATCAAGAGGCCGAGCCGGCTTCGGCCTTTCATCCGGATGGACCGGGTTTCCCGCCCATGGCCTGCGCCGAGGCTAAAGGCCATGAGGCCGTTTTCATCAAGCGCACCTCATCGGCCTTTGCCTCGACCGATCTCGCCGCATATCTGGCGGCGCATCGGATAACCGATCTGGTCGTGGCAGGCGCGATTGCGGGGTTTTGTGTGAACTCGACCGTCCGGGCAGGGGCGGATCTGGGATTTCGCATGACGGTGGCAAGGGATGCCGTCATCGGCTTTGCGTTACCTGCCGCCAATCTTTCCGCCCAAACGATCTTTGACGTCACCATGGCCCATCTGGAGGCCGATTTTGCGCGGCTTGCGGATACGTCGACGCTGCTGGGCGAGGTTGCCCTGTCGGCGAAGACCGAGGCCGATTGCGCATGAAAAAAGGGCGGTGCTGATGCGCCGCCCCTTTGGATCATATTGTGCCGATCAATCTGCGGTCAGCAGCGGCGGCTTTGATTTGCTGATACGCGGGGCTTCCGGGCCGGTGATGTCGAAGACGGGCTTGTCGTCCTCGATCCGGACGCGGACCACGCCGCCTTTGGTCAGGCGGCCGAACAGCAATTCCTCGGCCAGCGGTTTCTTGATCGTTTCCTGAATGACCCGGCCAAGCGGACGCGCGCCCATCTTGTCGTCGTAACCCTTCTCGGCGAGCCAATGCGCGGCCTCGTCGGTCAGTTCGATATGGACGCCGCGGTCGATCAGCTGCGCTTCCAGTTGCAGGACGAACTTCTCGACCACCTGCACGATGATATCGCGCGACAGCGGAGCGAAGCTGATCACCGCATCCAGACGGTTGCGGAATTCCGGCGTGAAGGTGCGCTCGATGGCGGCGGTATCCTCGCCCTCGCGGCGGTCGCGACCAAAGCCGAAGGCGGCTTTTGCCTGATCGGCAGCGCCTGCGTTCGAGGTCATGATCAGGATCACGTTGCGGAAATCGACCTGGCGACCGTTATGGTCGGTCAGTTTCCCGTTATCCATCACCTGCAGCAGGATGTTGTAGACATCCGGGTGGGCCTTTTCGATCTCATCCAGCAACAGCACGCAATGCGGATGCTGGTCCACGCCGTCGGTCAGCAGCCCGCCCTGATCGAAGCCGACATAGCCCGGAGGCGCGCCGATCAGCCGCGAGACCGCATGTTTCTCCATGTATTCCGACATGTCGAAGCGCAGCAGTTCCACGCCAAGGGTCGAGGCCAGTTGCTTGGCCACCTCGGTCTTGCCGACGCCAGTCGGGCCCGCGAACAGATAGTTGCCGATGGGCTTTTCGGGTTCGCGCAAACCGGCACGGGCCAGCTTGATCGAGGAAGACAGCGCCGAGATTGCTACGTCCTGACCAAAGACCAGCCGTTTCAGCGTGGCTTCCAGATCCTTCAGCACCGCCGCATCGTCCTTGGAGACGCTTTTCGGGGGAATGCGGGCGATCTTGGCCACGACGGCCTCGATCTCTTTCGGGCCGATGGTCTTGCGGCGTTTGCTTTCGGCGACCAGATGCTGGGCGGCACCGGCTTCGTCGATCACGTCGATGGCCTTGTCGGGCAGCTTGCGATCATGGATGTAGCGCGCCGACAGTTCCACCGCCATGCGGATCGCGTCATTGGTGTAGCGCAGGTCGTGGTGCTTTTCGAAGCTGGGTTTCAGCCCCATCAGGATCTTGATCGTGTCGGGCACGGTCGGCTCGTTCACGTCGATCTTTTGGAAGCGACGGGAAAGGGCGCGATCCTTTTCGAAATGCTGACGGAATTCCTTATAAGTGGTCGAACCCATGCAGCGCAGCTTGCCGCCCGACAGTGCCGGTTTCAGCAGGTTCGAGGCATCCATCGCCCCGCCCGAGGTCGCGCCAGCCCCGATCACCGTGTGGATCTCGTCGATGAACAGGATAGCGTCGGGGTGGTCCTCAAGCTCTTTGACCACGGCTTTCAGGCGTTCCTCGAAGTCGCCGCGATAGCGGGTCCCGGCCAGCAACGCGCCCATGTCGAGCGAGAAGATGGTGGAACCTGCCAGCACGTCGGGGGTCTCGCCCCGCGTGATCTTCAGCGCCAGACCCTCGGCGATGGCGGTCTTGCCCACACCGGGATCGCCCACCAGCAGCGGGTTGTTCTTGCGGCGGCGGCAGAGGACCTGAATGCAGCGCTCGACCTCATCGGCGCGGCCGATCAGCGGGTCGACATCGCCCTTGGAGGCCTTCTTGTTCAGGTTGACGCAGTATTTCGCCAGCGCGGATTCGTCCTTGGCGGGGGGCGTCTCGTTTTGGGTTTCCTCACCGGGCTGGTCCGAGCCCTGCACGGTGCGGTTTTCGGAGTAGGACGGATTTTTCGCCACGCCATGCGCGATGAAATTGACCGCGTCGTAACGGGTCATGTCCAGTTCCTGCAGGAAGAAGGCGGCGTTCGATTCCCGCTCGGCGAAGATGGCGACAAGGACATTGGCCCCGGTCACTTCAGTCCGGCCCGAGGACTGGACATGGATTGCGGCGCGCTGGATCACCCGCTGGAAGGCAGCGGTGGGGACGGCTTCCGAGCCCTCGACATCGGTAATCAGCGTCGAAAGATCGTCCTCGATGAATTCAACCAGCATGCGGCGCAATTCGTCCAGATCGACGTTGCAGGCCCGCATTACCTTGACTGCATCGGGTTCCTCGGTCAGCGCAAGCAACAGATGCTCGAGCGTGGCGAGTTCATGGCGATGCTCATTGGCCAAGGCCAGCGCGGAATGGATTGCCTGTTCCAAAGTGTTCGAAAAGGACGGCACGATTCAGCTCCTGTCAGTCGGCTGGCGGTATGGGCCGCAAGGGGGCGGTCCACCTGACCAGACTGTCACGATACAATTAAGTTTTGGCGGAATCTCGCGCAATTCAAGCGGTATTTGCCTTGCCTGATGCCGAAACTCCGACGGTTGAATGAGATGTGATTGCCGCATGCCGGAATTTCAAGCAGCCCCTCTGCGCGGACGACAATCATTGGACGGGGGCAGGGGGATGGCATAAATCTCTTGCTGCGCTGCGGCGATAGCCTCAGAACCTGTCCTTTCGTGCGCGAAGTTCAGCAAAAACAGCGGCATCGCCGACATCGGCCATACCCAGAGGGTGACGCAATTCTGCAACGCGGAGAAACGGATTGGTCGCGCGTTCGTCATCCAGCGTCGCCGGGGCACAGGGACGTCTGCCCGCTGCGGTGTCATCAAGGCGTTGCCTCAATGCATCATTGTCCGGATCGACCGAAAGGGCGAATTTGCCATTGCCCAGACAGTAGTCATGGCCCGAGAAGATCAGCGTTTCTCCGGGGAGTGCGTTCAGCCGCGACAGGCTGTCCCACATCATCTGCGGCGTGCCCTCGAACAGGCGTCCGCAGCCAAGCGCCATCAGGCTGTCGGCGGTGAACGCCATGCGTGAAGCGGGCAGGTGAAAGGCTACATGGCCGATGGTATGGCCCGAGACGTCGATGACCTGAGCCTGCTCGCCACAGATCGAAATGGTCTCACCGGGGCGGGCCGCGATGTCCAGTGGCGGCAGCCGTGCGGCGTCCAGCGCGTTGCCCGCGACCTTGGCACCGGTTGCGGCGACGATCTCGGGGACGGCCTGAATGTGGTCGGCGTGGTGATGGGTCAGGGCGATCAGATCCAGCGTCCAGCCCCGTGCTGCCAGCTCATGCAGGATGGGGGCGGCCTCGGGTGCGTCGATCAGGGCGGTCTGGCCGTTGCCGTGCAGCAGCCACGCATAATTGTCAGTCAGGCAGCGGACTGGGACCAGTTCCAGCGGCATTGGCAAATCCTTCGCTTTGCCGCAGTCTGGCCCGAGCTGACGAGAGGCGCAATGCATCACGACGTGATCGAGCTGCGGAAATTCTACTACAACCGGGCGCTGGGGCGCGTGGTGCAAAAGGTGCTGCGAGACCGGCTGACCCAGCTTTGGCCGCCCGACAAGACCGCAGGCATGACGCTGGCCGGATACGGCTTTGCCGCGCCGATGCAGCGCCCCTATCTGGGCCGGTCGCGGCGGGTGATCAGCCTGATGCCGGGGCCGCAGGGGGTCATGGCATGGCCGCCAGGCATGCCCAATTGCGCGGTCCTGTGCGAGGAAACTGCATGGCCGCTGGATACCGGCAGCGTCGACCGGCTGATCCTGCTGCATGCACTTGAGACCGCCGACCATTCGCAGGCCGTGCTGGCCGAGGCGTGGCGGGTGCTGGGGCCCGGCGGACGGATGCTGGTCATGGCGACGAACCGGACCGGGCTTTGGGCGCGATCCGATGCGACGCCATTCGGGTTTGGCCGCAGCTATACGGTCGGCCAGCTTGAGGCATTGGGGCGCAGCGCGGGTTTTGTTGCCGAGACGACGGGAGCGGCGCTGTATATCCCGCCCTCGGACCGCCGCTTCTGGTTGCGCAGCGCCCAGATGTGGGAGCGCATGGGCAGCCGCGTCAGTCAGGTTCTGGTCGCAGGCGTGGTGCTGGGCGAGTTCAGCAAGCAGATGCAGGCCCCCATCGGTCGGCTGCGTCGCCTGACGGTGCCCAGCCCGCTGGACCTGCTTGAAGGGATCGCGCGCCCCAAACCCGCCGGCAGCGGCAAGATCGCGCGGGGGCGCGGCGAGCCGTCGCACCTGCATCGCGCAGCTGTCCCCGAGGCCGGAAAACCCGGTTCCACAGACCGTTAGCGCAATCCTCCAACTCATTGTCGCCGCGTTATCCAACGAAGGGCGCAAACCCTCGCAATTCCGTGTTCAATGCGGTTGCGGCACGGGAAAGCACCTGCTAATGACGCGGCAGATTTTTCGGGATACTTGCGGCCGGGCACGGCCTAAGGAGCCCTTTGACCCGCGCTCCGTGACTGACCTGCCCAAGCCAAGGGTAGGCCCGCCAGCGGAGCTTGCGCAAACCGGAAGGATGACCGTGGCCAATTCCGCTTCGATTTCCGCTGATATCGCCGGGCGTTATGCACAGGCCCTTTTCGATCTGGTGAAGGATTCGGGTCTTGACGCCCTGTCCACGCAAATCGACAGCCTGGCTGCCGCCCTTGACGAAAGCGCGGATCTTCGTGACCTGACCGTCTCGCCTTTGTATGGCCGCAACGCGCAGGAGTCCGCGATTGCCGCGCTGGCCGAGCGCATGGGCCTGTCGGTCGAGCTGACCAACACGCTGCGTCTGCTGGCAAAGAACCGCCGGCTGTTCACGCTGCCCCAATTCATCGCCAAGCTGCGCGGCCTGATTGCCGATGCGCGTGGCGAGATGACCGCCGATGTGGTCAGTGCAACTGAGCTGACCGAAGAACAGAAGACCCGCCTGGCCGATACTCTGGCCAGCAAATCGGGCAAGAAAATCAAACTGAATGCGCGCGTCGATGAGACTCTCATCGGCGGCATGATCGTTAAACTGGGCTCGAAGATGATCGACAGCTCGATCCGCTCGAAGCTCGCCTCCCTCCAGAATGCTATGAAAGAGGTCGGATAATGGGAATCCAGGCAGCCGAAATCTCGGCCATCCTCAAGGATCAGATCAAGAATTTCGGTCAGGACGCCGAGGTGGCCGAGGTCGGGCAGGTGCTGTCCGTCGGTGACGGTATCGCCCGCGTCTACGGCCTGGACAAAGTCCAAGCCGGCGAAATGGTCGAATTCCCGGGTGGCATCCGCGGCATGGTGCTGAACCTTGAAACCGACAACGTCGGCATCGTGATCTTCGGCGACGACCGTTCGATCAAGGAAGGCGACACCGTCAAGCGCACCGGCGCCATCGTGGAAGTCCCCGCCGGCAAGGGCCTGCTGGGCCGCGTTGTCGACGCTCTGGGCAACCCGATCGACGGCAAAGGCCCGCTCGAGAACGTCGAGCGCCGTATCGCCGACGTGAAGGCCCCCGGCATCATGCCGCGCAAATCGGTGCACGAGCCGATGGCGACCGGCCTGAAATCCGTCGACGCCATGATCCCCGTTGGCCGCGGCCAGCGCGAGCTGATCATCGGCGACCGTCAGACCGGCAAGACCGCGATCGCGCTCGACACCATTCTGAACCAGCAGAACTACAACGGCCGCGAAGCCGATGGCATGAAGACGCTGCACTGCATCTACGTCGCCGTGGGTCAGAAGCGCTCGACCGTTGCCCAGCTGGTGAAGAAACTGGAAGAAACCGGTGCGATGGCCTACACGACCGTCGTCGCCGCGACCGCTTCGGACCCGGCTCCGATGCAGTACCTGGCGCCCTATTCGGCGACCGCCATGGGTGAATACTTCCGCGACAACGGCATGGACGCCCTGATCATCTATGATGACCTGTCCAAGCAAGCCGTTGCCTACCGTCAGATGTCGCTGCTGCTGCGCCGTCCGCCGGGGCGTGAAGCCTATCCGGGCGACGTTTTCTATCTGCACTCGCGCCTGCTCGAGCGTTCGGCCAAGCTGAACGACGCGAATGGCAATGGCTCGCTGACGGCTCTGCCGATCATCGAAACCCAAGCCGGTGACGTTTCCGCCTATATCCCGACCAACGTGATCTCGATCACCGACGGCCAGATCTTCCTGGAAACGGAACTGTTCTTCCAGGGCATCCGCCCGGCCGTGAACACCGGTCTGTCGGTGTCGCGCGTTGGCTCGGCCGCTCAGACCAAGGCGATGAAATCGGTCGCAGGTCCGGTCAAGCTGGAACTGGCCCAGTATCGCGAAATGGCTGCTTTTGCTCAGTTCGGCTCGGACCTCGACGCCGCGACTCAGAAGCTGCTGAACCGTGGTGCGCGCCTGACCGAGCTGATGAAACAGCCGCAATACTCGCCGCTGACCAACGCCGAGATCGTGATCGTCATCTATGCCGGCACCAAAGGCTATATCGATGCCGTCCCGGTCAAGGACGTGACGAAGTGGGAGCAGGGCCTGATCCAGTTCCTGCGCAACCAGAAAGCCGATCTGCTTGATGACATGACCCGGAACGACCGCAAGATTGCGGGCGAACTGGAAGCATCGATCAAGGCAGCGCTGGACGGTTACGCCAAGACCTACGCCTGAGGGAGGGATAGATGCCCAGCCTCAAGGACCTAAAGAACCGGATCGGCAGCGTTAAGAACACGCGCAAGATCACCAAGGCGATGCAAATGGTCGCCGCCGCTAAACTGCGCCGTGCGCAGGAAGCGGCGGAAGCCGCGCGTCCCTATGCTGACCGGATGGCCGCTGTCATGGCCGGGTTGACTGCTTCGGCAGCCGGCTCGGACATGGCGCCGCGCCTGCTGGCGGGAACCGGCGAAGATCGCCGGCACCTGCTGGTGGTGCTGACCTCGGAGCGCGGGCTTGCGGGCGGGTTCAACTCGTCCATCGTCAAGCTTGCGCGCCTGCGCCTGGCCGAGCTGCGCTCGCAGGGCAAAGAGGTGACCATCCTGACCGTGGGCAAGAAGGGCCGCGAACAGCTGAAACGCGATTTCGGCGATCTGTTCGTGCATCACGTCGATCTCAGCGAGGTCAAGCGCATCGGTTACGACAATGCGCGCGGCATCGCGGATGAGATCCTCGACCGCTTCGAAGCAGGCAGCTTCGACGTGGCCACGCTGTTCTACAACCGGTTTGAATCCGTCATCAGCCAGATTCCGACTGCCCGGCAGGTCATCCCCGCCGTGATCGAAGAAACGTCCGAGGCCGGTGCCTCGTCGCTCTACGACTACGAGCCGGATGAGAACGCGATCCTGAACGACCTGCTGCCCCGTTCGGTGGCCACGCAGGTCTTTGCGGCGCTTCTGGAAAACGCGGCGTCCGAGCAGGGCGCACGGATGAGCGCCATGGACAACGCCACGCGCAACGCCGGCGACATGATCGATCGCCTGACCACCGAGTATAACCGCTCGCGTCAGGCTGCGATCACCAAGGAACTGATTGAAATCATCTCGGGCGCCGAGGCGCTCTGACACGTAGGGGTATAACATGGCAGAGGCCAAAGGAAAAATCACGCAGGTGATCGGCGCCGTCGTGGACGTACAGTTCGACGGCCAACTTCCCGCGATTCTGAACGCTCTTGAGACCGAGAACAACGGCAAGCGTCTGGTTCTGGAAGTCGCACAGCATCTGGGCGAAAACACTGTCCGCACCATCGCCATGGACGCGACTGAAGGTCTGGTCCGTGGTCTGCCGGTCGCCGACCTGGGCGAGCCGATCATGGTTCCGGTGGGCGACGTCACGCTGGGCCGCATCCTGAACGTCGTCGGCGAGCCCGTTGACGAAGGTGCGCCGCTGACCGTCACCGACAAGCGCGCGATCCACCAGCCGGCTCCGGACTTCGCTTCGCAGGCGACCGCTTCGGAAATCCTGGTCACCGGCATCAAGGTCATCGACCTGCTGGCGCCCTATTCCAAAGGCGGCAAGATCGGCCTGTTCGGCGGCGCCGGCGTGGGCAAGACCGTTCTGATCATGGAACTGATCAACAACATCGCGAAAGTGCACTCGGGTTACTCGGTGTTCGCGGGCGTTGGTGAACGGACCCGTGAAGGCAACGACCTGTATCACGAGATGGTTGAATCGGGCGTTATCGTTCCCGACAACCTGTCGGAATCGAAAGTGGCGCTGGTCTATGGCCAGATGAACGAGCCGCCGGGAGCCCGTATGCGCGTCGCGCTGACCGGTCTGACGCTGGCCGAACAGTTCCGCGATGCCTCGGGCACCGACGTTCTGTTCTTCGTCGACAACATCTTCCGCTTCACCCAAGCTGGTTCGGAAGTGTCGGCACTGCTGGGCCGTATCCCGTCCGCCGTGGGTTACCAGCCGACGCTGGCCACCGACATGGGCGCGATGCAGGAACGTATCACCTCGACCAAGAACGGCTCGATCACCTCGATCCAGGCCGTCTACGTCCCGGCCGATGACCTTACCGACCCGGCTCCGGCCACGACCTTCGCCCACCTCGACGCCACGACCGTTCTGTCGCGCGCGATCTCGGAACTGGGCATCTACCCGGCCGTGGACCCGCTGGACTCGAACTCGCGTATTCTCGACCCGGCAGTTGTCGGCGAAGATCACTACAACGTCGCGCGTGCCGTTCAGGGCATCCTGCAGAAATACAAGTCGCTGCAGGACATCATCGCCATTCTCGGCATGGACGAACTGTCGGAAGAAGACAAACTGACGGTGACCCGCGCCCGGAAAATCCAGCGCTTCCTGTCGCAGCCCTTCGACGTGGCGAAAGTCTTCACCGGTTCGGACGGCGTCCAGGTTCCGCTGGAAGACACGATCAAGTCGTTCAAGGCGGTTGTTGCCGGTGAATACGACCACCTGCCGGAAGCGGCCTTCTACATGGTCGGCGGCATCGAGGAAGTGAAAGCCAAGGCGCAGCGTCTCGCCGCTGACGCGGCGTAAGGGGGCGATATGGCCGACACGATGCAGTTCGACCTCGTCTCGCCGGAACGGAACCTTGTTTCCGTTCCCGTGCGCGAGGTGCGCCTTCCCGGCGCCGATGGCGACCTGACGGCGATGCCCGGCCATGCGCCGGCCATCGTCAACCTGCGGCCCGGTGTTGTCACCGTGGTCGCGGCTGACGGGTCGGAGACGGAGTTCGCGGTGACCGGCGGTTTCGCCGAGATCAACAACGAATCCGTCACCCTTCTGGCCGAGCGGGGACATCCGCGCGCCGAGATGACGCAAGAGATCTTCAATGACATGATGGCTCAGGCCCAGCGTCAGGTGAAGGTCGCGCAGGAGCGTGGCACTGCCGGGGAAGAGATCGTCGCCGCAGCCGTCAAGCTGCTGGCCGACATGGAGGCCCTTGGTACCCATATCGGGCTGGACCCCAACCAGTCTAATTTTCTGCATTAAGCAGGAAACCTGACCGGAAGATCAATTGAAGCCCCGGTAATTCCGGGGCTTTATCTATATAGGGGCGCCGCAATCCGGCGCTTTGGGGGAAAAGCTTTGAGACGGTTCGGTCATTACGCCGTGGGCATCGCCAACGGTTCCATCGACATGTTTTCGGCCTTTGAGGATCTCGGCCCGATGTGGACGGGAGAAGGTTCTCGGCTGGAGGCGCGGGAGGTCAGATTCGACGAGAGCTTCGTCGAACCGCCTGTGGTGCAGATCGGGCTGTCGATGTGGGACATTGGCGTCAACGGCAATCAGCGGGTCGACATCAAGGCAGTCAATGTCACCCGCGAGGGGTTCCGCGCTGAATTCCGCACCTGGGGCGATACGCGTGTGGCGCGGGTCCGGGCCAGTTGGATAGCTGTCGGACCCGTGCCACATCTTGACGATTTCTCGGACGATTAAGCCCTAGCTCTGCTCAATGTTCATCCGGATCAGCCCTGCGACCTGATCCGGGTGGGTGATCGGCAGCATATGCCCGGCCCCCGGCACTGTCGCGAGACCGACCTCCTGCATGCGCTCGGCCAGAGCCTCGGCGATAGACCCGATGACTGGCGGGGAATCCCCGCCCATGATCAGCATCACCGGCGCGTCGATCGCCTCAAGCCCGCCCTCGCGCAGGATATTCGCGCTGTCCCGCATCAGGGTGTCATTGCCCGATACCACCATGGCGATCTGCCGGATCAGCCGGGCCCGGCCTGTGGTGGTCTGTCGGTCCAGATCGACCTCTCCCCAAAGCGACAGGAACTGACGGGTCGCTTCCTCATCCATGCCGTCAAGGGACAGCCGACGGATGGTCTCCAACTCGGTCTCGGCGGTGGGGTCGGGGGCCGCGGCAAACAGCACCGGCTCGATCAGGGTCAGGCTGCGGACGGCCTCGGGGGCGGCAACGGCGATGCGCAGCGCGATGGTCGCGCCGATGCTGTGGCCGATCAGGTCCAGTGGCCGCGTGATCAGCGGCGCAATCTGGCGGGTGGCATGGGTGTGAAAATCAGGCTCGCCCGGCCAGTCCGGGCTTTGCCCGTGGCCCGGCAGGTCGGGCGCGGTGATCTGCACCAGATCGGCAAGACCTGCCGCGATGGGACCCCAGTAGCTGGCATTACCCATCATGCAATGCAGCGCCAGCGCCGGGCGCTCGGTTTGGCCCGGCCAGTTTCGAATATGCATGGGCGTCACAGGCTCGACAGGTGGCGGTCGAGGAAGTCCAGCCGGTCCTGACCCCAGAACCGCTCGCCGCTGTCGCGGACGATATAGAAGGGCGCGCCAAAGACTCCGGCCTCGACCGCTTCCTCCAGATTGCGCTCATAGGCCTGCGCGCCGACGAACAGCCCGCTATCGGCCAGACCGGGATCGAAGCCCGCTGCTGTCAATTTCGCGCGGATCACCTCGTCATCGGCGATGTTCAGTTCCTCGGCCCAGACGGCGCGGACAAAGCTGCGCACCAGCGCGGGCAGATCGCCACCACCGGCCTTTTGCGCGGCGATGATCGCATAGGATGACGGGGCAGGGTTCACCGGCCAGAAGGCGGGCTTCAGGTTCAGCGGCATGTCCAGATATTCGGACCAGCGGCGCAGTTCCTGCCCCCGGTATTCCATGCGCGACGCGTGGCGATTGGCCGGGCGGATGCCGCCGGTGCGGTCGAAAAGCTGCAGCAGGTCAAGCGGCTTGTAGGTGATCTGGGCACCATGCCGGGCGGCGATGTCTTCGAGCCGGCTGCCCGCAAGATAGGTCCACGGGCTTTGTGTCCCAAAGTAATAGTCGATATGCGCCATAAGCGGCCCTCCGGGGTTTGCGGGCAAGCTAACGCGGTGATAAGCGGGGCGCAATCTTACGAATCCAGCACCAATACGCCATATTCAGAATGACGGAGCAAGCCATGCCGGCCATGACCGAACCCAAGCTGATTGCGGGCAACGCGAACCGGCCTTTGGCCAATGCGATTGCCCGCCGCATGTCGATGCATCGCGGCATGAATGTCGCCCCGATCGAAGCCCGTGTCGAGCGCTTCAACGATCAGGAAATCTTCGTCGAGGTCTATGAGAACGTCCGCGGCGAGGACATGTTCATCATCCAGTCGACCTCGAACCCGGCGAACGACAACCTGATGGAACTGCTGATCATGACGGACGCGCTGAAGCGGTCGTCGGCACAGCGCATCACCGCCGTGATCCCCTATTTCGGCTATGCCCGTCAGGACCGTCGCTCGAAGGCGCGGACCCCGATCAGCGCCAAGCTGGTTGCGAACCTGCTGACCGAGGCCGGTGTCGACCGCGTCCTGACGCTGGACCTGCATGCGGCCCAGATCCAGGGCTTCTTCGATATCCCGGTGGACAACCTTTACGCGGCTCCGGTCTTTGCACTGGATATCCTGCACCACTTCAAGAACCGCCTGTCGGACGTCATGGTGATTTCGCCCGACGTCGGCGGCGTGGCCCGCGCCCGCGATCTGGCGCAGCGCATCGGCGCACCGCTGGCGATCGTGGACAAACGCCGCGAGAAACCCGGCGAGATCGCCGAGATGACCGTGATCGGTGACGTGACCGGCAAAACCTGCATCATCGTCGACGACATCTGCGACACCGCCGGCACGCTGTGCAAGGCCGCTCAGGTCCTGACCGAGCATGGTGCGACCGAAGTCCATGCCTATATCACCCATGGCGTCCTGTCCGGCCCGGCGGTCGAGCGCGTGCAGAACTCGGTCATGAAATCGCTGGTCATCACCGATTCCATCGAACCGACCGACCATGTCAAAAGCGCCAGCAACATCCGCATCGTCCCGACCGCGCCGATGTTTGCCCAAGCCATCCTGAACATCTGGAACGGCACCTCGGTCAGCTCGCTGTTCGAGGTCGATACGCTGGGCCCGATCTATGAGGGGCTTTACACCAACGTGTAATCCCAAGGCATGCGGCGTGGCCCATCCACGCCGTGCGGAACCCCGGATGCTGCCGCGTCCGGGGTTCTTTTCATTTACAGAAAGCGCGGGAACTCGATCTTGGGGCAGCGATCCTCGATCACCGTCAGCCCCTGACGCCGTGCCCATTCCGTGGATTGAGGATGGCGGATGCCAAGCTGCATCCAGATGGTGCGCAGCCGCGGCAGATAGGCGATCGCGTCATTGACGATTCGCGGAACCGCCTCGGCCCGGCGAAAGATATCGACCATGTCGACCGGGATATCGGTCGGGATGGCCGAAAGGTCGGGATAGACCTGCTCGTCAAGGATGTGGTTGCCCGCATGGCCCGGATTGACCGGAATGACCCGAATACCCTGAGACTTCAGGAAGCGCGCCACGCCCCAGGCCGGGCGGTGTTCATTCGGCGACAGGCCGACCATGGCGATGCAGCGGGTCTCGCGGGCGATTCGTGCAATATCGACGTCCATCGGCGAACTACCGACGTCGCGGAGTATGGCGAATTCCATGTGATCCTCCCCCAGATCTCAACCTAAAGTCGCACATAAAAAGCGCCCGGTCCAGAGTTGGCCGGGCGCAAGTCGCGGAACGAGGGACAGTGATCTGACATGAGCGTTCCGTGCTCATGTCATGAAATAAATGACAACTGTGGCCTGAAAGTTCCACTCCTCTCGCGGAAAAGTGAGAATCTAAGGATGAAGCCGTGCCCAGACCGCTTTGGCCTGCATCAGGATGTCCTGCGGGTCGGCCAGCAGGCGTTCGCGGGCGGCTTCCGAGCGCAGCAGATAGGTGCGCTGGCCGATCACCGCGAAATAGCGGGGGTTTCCCGGTTCCGAGCGGCCTTCGGACAGGGCCACGACGCAAAGCCCGCCCAGACCCGGCGCAAAGGCCTTGGGGTTCGCCTCGAACCGCTCGCGATTGCCCTCCGAGACGAAATGCCACGCCTGACCGCGCCACATGGTCACGATGTCGGGCCGGCCGGGCAGGGCCGCGCCCTCTTGCCGGTAGCCGACCGGATCGATTCCGTTCAACGCCCAATCCTGCGCCGACGCGAGTTGCGGCCCGGCGGCAAACGACAGGAGAAGGGCGGCATAACGAAGCATGGCGGCTGCTGGTTGTGGAAAGGCTGGTTTACCCTGCATTTGGCAAATCGGCCCGTGATTCTCAACCACTGCCCCAGCAGCCTATCCGCGATGTGAAGGCTGCGCTCAGTTCCGTGAGGCTGCGTAAAGCGCCACCGCCGCCGCATTCGACACGTTGAGCGAACCGAAATCCGCGGCAAAGGGAATGCGGACGATCTTGTCGCAGGTCTCACGGGTGCGTTCGCGCAGGCCCGGGCCCTCGGCCCCGAAGACAAGGCAGATCGCCCGGCCCGGCAGGGCCTCCAGTGCCTCGGGCAGGGTTTCCTCGCCGGTGCCATCAAGGGCAATGATCGTGTAGCCCATCTCTTTCAGCTCGATCAGCGCATCGGCCAGATTGCCCACGCGCAGATAGGGCTGGCGTTCCAGCGCACCCGAAGCGGTCTTGGCCAAGGCACCGGTCTCCGGGGCGCTGTGGCGCGACGGTGCGATGACCGCACGTGCGCCAAAGACCTCGGCCGAGCGCAGGATCGCGCCGACATTATGCGGGTCGGTGACGCGGTCCAGCGCGACCAGCAGCGGCTTGCCCGGCCCCGACAGTGCCAGATCGGCCAGTTTGCCCCATGTCAGCGCCTTGACCTCAAGCGCCGCGCCCTGATGGACGCTTTCGGGGGGCAGGGGCACGACGCGGTCGAAGGTGCGCGCGTCGGTGATTTCAGGCTCGATACCGTCGGGAATATCGCCCAGCCGGTCCAGCGCGTTCTGGGTGACGACCAGCCGCAGCTTTTGCCGTTCGGGGTTGGCCAGCGCGTCGCGCACCGCATGCAGGCCGAACAGCCACACGGTCTCGGCCGCAGCGGCGCGGCGTGCGCGCTCTTTATCGATGACCCAGGTGGGCTTCTTGGTTTTCTGCGGTTTCTCGGCCATGGCGTTTCCTCGATTTCGGTTCTGGTTGCGCAGAAAACACGGAAAAATGCAACCTTTCGCAGGGTCGCAGCAACTTCCTGTGGATGACGCGTTTTTTTGCGCTTCTGCGCTTGACGCCCCCGCTCGCTATGGGTAATCACCGCCCCACGCCGAAAGTGATCGGCGGGCGACGTGCTGCAAGGTGCGGCAGCGGACTGTAACTCCGCCGGGGAGACCCATGCCTGGTTCGATTCCAGGGTCGCCCACCACTTTCCCTTATTTTCGAATAAAGTCAAAGTGGTGGCGCTCTGCCCGAGGGCCGGAGCAATCCAGAAATCGAAGCTTGAGCACACTGCTGAATGGCGCATGTCATTGTTTTTCCCTGACTGGGAAAACGCAAGAATATCGAAATCGGCGCAGATGATGCGCCGTGCAGGCCTTGCCAATGCGGCCTGAGGGGACGGGCTAATAGCGACCCGTTCTTCCTGACAAAACGGAAACACCGCCCCGAGGGTGGGGCGGTGTCCCTGTTTCCCGTAATCGCGCGACCGGTTTAGCCGAATCCCGCAAAGGGACATCGGTCGCGCGGCTGCAGGATCACTCGGCGGCGAACTGGTTCATGGTGTTCGCATGGCCACCGGCCTTCAGCGCGCGCTCGCCGCCGACCATTTCCTTGAAGGTGTCGCCCAGATCGGAGCCCACCTCGTGCTGGTGCTTGACCGCCGAGACGCCGCGACGAATTTCCTCGCGCTGGACGGTTTTGACATAGGCCAGCATCTTCTGGTCGCCGAAGTAGCCGCGCGACAGTTCGTCCACCGATTTCGCGGTCAGGTGGAAGGTCGGCAGCGTGATCAGGTTGTGGAACACGCCAGCGCGGGCCGAGATATCGGTCTGGAAGCGCTGCAGACGGGCATCCGCCTCAAGGCCCAGTTCGGTCGCGTCGAAATCAGCCTTCATCAGCTCATTGCCATCCGGATAGTCAGCGGCGCTGATCTTGCCCTCGGCCAGCCATTGTTCGCGGACCTGTTTGCGCAGGTTCAGCGTCCAGTTGAAGCTGGGCGAGTTGTTATAGGTCAGCTTGGCATTCGGGACAGCCTTGCGGATCTCGTTCACCATGCCGGCGATCTCATCGACATTCGGGGTGTCGGTTTCGATCCACAGCATGTCCGCGCCGCCCTGGGTCAGGTTGACGATGCAATCCTCGATGACGCGGGCGCGGCCGGTGCCTTCCTTGAACGGGAACAACCCATTGGCCATGCGCGCGGGCTTCACGAACTGGCCGTTCTGGAAGATCGCAAGCTCACCTTCCTGCATCGGGTTCGCGTCGGTGATCGCCTCGGTCTTGAGCCATTTGATATATTCGGCGGCCAGATCGCCGGGGCGTTGGCTGACCGGAACCTTCTGGGTCAGGCCTGCGCCAAGGCTGTCGGTGCGGGCGACGATGACGCCCTCGTCCACGCCCATTTCCTCAAGCGCCAGACGGCAGGCGCGCAGCTTCTCGATGAAGTCTTCGCGCGGCACGGTGACCTTGCCGTCCTGATGGCCGCATTGCTTGGCGTCCGAGACCTGGTTTTCGATCTGCAGCGCGCAGGCACCGGCCTTGATCAGTTCCTTGGCCAGCAGGTAGGTGGCGTGTTCGTTGCCAAAGCCTGCGTCGATATCAGCGATGATCGGAACCACATGGGTCTCGAAGCTGTCGATGGCCTCGATCGCCTTCTTCTCGGCCAGCGCATCACCGGATTTGCGGGCGTCCTTCAGTGCCTTGAACAGGTCGTTGATCGCCACCTCATCGGCCTGACGCAGCGAGACGTAGATTTCGTTGATCAGGTCGGCAACGGCAGTCTTTTCATGCATCGACTGGTCGGGCAGGTGGCCGAAGCGGTTGCGCAGACCGGCGACCATCCAGCCGGACAGATAGACATAGGTGCCGCGCGCGGTGCCGCGCATGCGTTTCACCGCCTTGATCATCTGCTGGGCGTGGAAGCCCGACCAGCAGCCCAGCGATTGCGTGAACTTGCTGCTGTCGGCGTCATAGGCCGCCATGTCGGCGCGCATCACCTTGGCCATGTCGCGGGCGATGTCCAGATGGGTGTCATAGCTGTTCTGCATCCGCAGCTGGACGATATCGTCGACCGTGACGCCACCGGGGGTCTGGCCCGAGGGGTAACGCGCGGCAACTTCGGCGCGCAGTTCGGCATAGGTCTTGCGATTGGACATGAATTTCCTCCTCAGGAATTTTGGATAGGGGGCGGGCCGTGGCCCGCCGAAAAGGGTGCGCTCAGTCGAGGGCGTTCAGCACGTCATAGGCGGACGTGGTGATGAAATCGGGCAGGGTGGGCGCGGTCGCGGCCTCCAGCACGATCCGCGCCGCCGAGGGGTAGCGCCCGCGATGGAAGCGGTCCGGCCCAAGCCGTTCGAGGATCGAGACGATTTCGGCCTGGACCAACTCGCCCAGCCAGTCGGCGGTCAGGCGTCGCTCATCCCCGAATTCGGTCGCGACCAGCGCGCCGTGGCGGATCCATTGCCACAGCTGGGCACGGCTGATCTCGGCGGTGGCGGCGTCCTCCATCATGTTGTGGATCGGAACCGCGCCGCGGCCCTGCAGCCATTGCGCCAGATATTCGATGGCGACCGAGACATTCAGGCGGACGCCGGTTTCGGTGATCTTGCCCTGATGCGGCTTGAGCAGCATCGCGGGTTCGATCCGCCATTCCTGACGCGGACGTCTGATCTGGTTCGGGCCGGGCATGGCGTCGTCAAAGATCGCCTGCGCAACGGGGACCAGATCGGGATGGGCGACCCAGCAGCCATCGAAGCCCATGCCGACTTCCCGGCGCTTGTCGGCGCGGACCTTGTCGAAGGCGGCCTCATTGGCCTCGGGGTCGTTCTTGACTGGGATCGCGGCCGACATGCCGCCCATCGCATGGATGCCGCGACGGTGGCAGACCTTGACGACGCGCGCCGCATAGGTGGCCAGGAAGGCTTCGTCCATGACAAGGCTGGAGCGGTCGGGCAGGACATAGGCGGCATGATTGCGCAGATTCTTGATGTAGCTGAAGATGTAATCCCAGCGCCCGCAGTTCAGCCCGGCGATATGGTCGCGCAGTTCCCAGACGATCTCGTCCATTTCGAAGGCGGCAGGCAGGGTCTCGATCAGGACGGTGGCCTTGATCGTGCCTTGCGCAATGCCCATGCGTTCCTGGGCAAAGACGAAGACCTCGTTCCAGAACTTGGCCTCGCCGTGGCTTTCGAGCTTCGGCAGGTAATAGAATGGTCCGCGTCCGGTCGCAGCCAGCGCGCGGCCGCAATGGAACAGCGACAGGGCAAAGTCGAACAGCGCCGCGGAAACCGGCTGGCCGCCCATCAGGACATTGGCCTCGGATAGATGCAGGCCGCGGGGGCGGATGATCAGCAGGGCCGGGTTCGGCCCGACGCGGTAGGCTTTGCCCGTCGTCTCATCGGTGAAATCCAGCGTCCCGTCGCGATAGTCGATCAGGTTCGCAAGACCCGAGATGATGTTCTTGAAGCTGGGTGAGGTCGCGTCCTCGAAATCCGCCATATAAACCCGCGCGCCCGAGTTCAGCGCATTGATCATCATCTTGCGGTCGACGGGGCCTGTGATCTCGACCCGGCGATCCTCAAGGGCGGCGGGGACGGGGGCGGCCTGCCAGATGCCCTGACGGATCTCGCGGGTATGGGGCAGGTAATCGGGCAGCTCACCCCGGTCCAGCCGTTCCTGACGGCGGGCGCGGGCGACCATCAGCGCGTGCAGGCGCAGTCCGAAACGGGCCTGCAGCTCGGCCACGAAGGTCATCGCATCGGGGGTCAGCACATGTTCCGAGCCTGCAACGGCGCGCAGGACAACGGGGGGCAGCGGGGGTGCGTTGCGATCGAGCGGCATTTTCGGCTCCTGTTGATTGGCCTATGAATGTCACGTTAGTAATGTCAGAAATGTAATGCACTATTTGATTGGGGATCGCGGGTCCTTATCGGGTATGGTGGTAGGGTTTGTCACAGGCTTTGCGGCCGCTTTGTAAGGTTTGTCACATGACAAAACGCAACGAGAAACTGATCATCGGCCAGCGGTTGCGGATGCTGCGGCAATCGCTGGGGCTGACGCAGGCGCAGATGGCGACCGAGCTGGGGGTTTCCGCCAGCTACATCACCCTGATGGAGGCCGATCAGCGCCCCGCCTCGGCGCGCTTTCTGATGAAGCTGGCGCAGGTCTATGACCTGAACATCTCGGAACTGGCGCCCGCGACCGATGCACAATTGGCGGCGGATTTCTCGACCGCACTGAAGGACCCGGTTCTGGGGGTCGCGAACCTGCCGCGGGCGGAGCTTGAGGCGGTGCTGCAGGCCTCGCCCCGGATCGCGGCGGCCTTTGTGCGGCTGCATGACAGCCACCGTGAAGCGATCCTGCGCCCGATGGCCGATGACAACCCGATGACCGACCGCGACAAGGTCGAGGCGTTTGCCGAATCCTCGCGTCCCGTCGATGTGGTGCGGAACTGGTTCTATGCGCAAAAGAACTATGTCGATCCGGTCGACCGCGCCGCCGAAGCCTTGGCCGAGGAACTGGCGCTGCATCGCAATGAGCCGCATCTGGCACTGACCAACCGGCTGGCCGGACATGGCATCCATGTCCGCATCCTGCCCTCTCATGTCATGGGCGATCAGCTGCGGCGCTTCGATTTCCACCGCGGCGAGCTGATGATTTCCGAGTTGCTGGGCCAGTCCAGCCGCCGCTTCCAGATCGGTGTGCTGCTGGCGCGGCTGGAACAGGAGGAGTTGATCGCCGGGCTGGTGGCGCAAGCCGGGCTGTCCGATGCGGCTGCGGTGTCGCTGTTGCGGGTCAGTCTGGCGAATTACTTCTCGGCGGCGTTGATGATGCCTTACGGGCGTTTCCTCGCCGCCTGTGAATCGGCGCGCTACGATGTCGAATTGCTGAGCCACCGTTTCGGCTCCAGCTTCGAGCAGGCGGCGCATCGCATGACCACGTTGCAGCGCCCCGATGCACGTGGGATTCCGTTCTTCTTTGTGCGGGTCGATCAGGCGGGGAACATCTCGAAGCGGTTCAGTGCCGGGCGGTTCCCGTTCTCGCGCTTTGGCGGGACCTGTCCGCTATGGAACATCCATTCCGCCTTCGAGACGCCCGAGCGCGTCCAGACGCAGGTGATCCGCATGCCCGAGGGGGCCAGCTACTTTTCCATCGCGCGCACAGTGACGCGGGCGGGCGGGATGCATGGCGCGCCAGCGCAAAGGCTGGCGATCGGACTGGGCTGCGACGTGTCCTATGCGCCAAGGCTGGTCTATGCCGACGGGATCGACCTTGAACGGACGCGGCCGGTCGATATCGGGCTGAACTGCTATCTGTGCGAGCGGCCCGACTGCTCGGCCCGTGCCCATGCCCCGATCAACCGCCGCATGAAGGTCAATGAGCGCGAGCGTAGTCTGGCGATCTTCAGCTTCGAGGAAGAGGCCGGTTAGGCCGGGCTGTTCCCGGTCAGCTCGTCAATGACCTGCATCCACAGGCTGGCGGGCTGGGCGCCGCTGACCACATGGGTATCGGCCACGACAAAGGTCGGGACCGAGTTGATGCCGCGCTGGCGGGCGTGGATCTCACGCGAGGCGACCTCATCGCGGTCCTCGGTGGTGGCGAGCAGGCGGCGGACCATCTGTCCATCCATGCCCGCGCCCTCGGCGATGGCGACCAGCACGTCGGGATTCGAGATGTTCTTGCCCTCGCGCCAATGCGCGCGCATCAGGCCCGACATGACCGGGGTCTGCGCAGCCTCAAGGCCCGCCCAGTAAAGCAGGCGATGGGCGTTCAGCGTGTTCGGCACGCGCTCGATCAGCGAGGGGTTGATCCACAGCCCCAGCCGTTCGGACGCCTCCATCACCGGTTTCATCGCGGCGATGATGCCCTTTTCGTCGCCGAACTTCATCTTCATGTAGGCGACGTAATCCATCCCGGCCTGAGGCATCTGCGGGTCCAGCCGGAAGGGCTGCCAAGTGATGGCAAAGGGATGCTCGGGGCGGCTTTCCAGCGCCCGGTCCAGCTCGGCCTTGCCGATCAGGCACCAGGGACAGACGGGATCGGCAAAGATGTCGAGGCGAACCTGTTGGGTCATGTTCTGTCCTTGCGATGGAAAGGCTGTGGCAGGGCGAATGCGCCTATTCGCGCTTTTACCGGGGCGGCGCAAGTCCTTCGGTCTTGAGCAGGGGTAGGCCGGTGCGGTCCTGCCAGCGGGCCGCCAGATCGTCCGGCACTGCATCGGTCGCGACGGCTTGGCGCAGTGCGGGCCAGGGCTTCCAGTCCTGCGCCATCAGCTGATCCAGCTCCTGATGCCCCATGGCAAGAACCGTCGTGCCATGACGCGATGCCAGCAGCGGCCATTGCGCAGGTGTCATGGTAGGGCTGGGAACCAGTGCCGCTGCCCCCTGTGCCCATGTCGCGAAAAGCGTGGTCAGCAGGTCCATGCCGGTCCCGCCCGTGATCAGCATCCGGTCCTGCGCAGTCAGGTCGAAGGGGTTGCCGGTCGGGCTGGTGCCGGGATCGCAGTCGTCAAGCGGTTGACCTTGGGCGAGTTCACGCAGGTCAAGCCGTGGCCGGGTTGGGTCTGCGGTTTCCCCGGACAATAGCAGGGTTGCCGTGGGATGGTGGGTTGCCTTGGACGGATCGGTCACGGGCAGCAGTCCAGCTGCAGTGGCGGCAAGAAAGGCGATGGCGTGTTCGGGGCGGTCGCAAGCGGCAAAGACCAGAACGTCGCCCGGCGCAAGGCCGGATGCCCGCATCGCCCCGGCCATAGACAGGATCGTGTGATGCAACCGGGCATAGGACCAGCGGTCAGCACGGCTGAGACCGATCACCGACATGGCCAGACGGTCCGGCGTGACCAGTCCGGTCCGAATAAGCTGTAGTGCCGGTTGCGTCATCCTGTCCCCTTATGTCTGCGGCGTCGGGATAGGGGCAAGCGGCGCGCAAAGAAAGGGGGGCTTTGCGCCCCCGTCGCTGACGCGACTCCCCCGCAGGATATTTTTGCAAGAAAGATGCTAGGCAGAACGCAAAACGGCCCGCCAAGGCGGGCCGTTCGAAAATTCGGCGTGCGATCAGAGCAGCTTCAGATCCGAGGCCGAGCTGCGACCGTCACGACCCGATTGCAGTTCGTAGGCGATCTTCTGGTTGTCGTTCAGGCCGGTCAAACCAGCGCGCTCAACTGCCGAGATATGGACGAAAACGTCCTTGCCGCCATCATCGGGTGCGATGAAGCCATAGCCTTTCGTGGCGTTAAACCATTTTACGGTGCCGGTAGCCATAATACCGTCTCTCCTTCGAAAACTACCCGGTGCGAGATTGCCCCGGGCCGTGCAGCCCTTTCTCGTATATTCCGGCTGCCCGTAGAGGGAGGCGGTAGAAAGTCGTGCTCACGCGTCCGAGAGGATGAATGATTCGCTAAAAAAGGCAAGCGGTAATGCGCCGAGCGTCATGAAGACGCTCGACGTTTTCGGCAATATGTCGCTGATATTGCGGCAGCCTCAGCGCATGTCAGGCGGCGTTGCCTCGGAGCAAAGCATCTGAACCGCTTCGTCCAGTTTCAAGCTTTCGCTGCCCTGTTTGTCAAGGCGTCTGACAGAAACGCTGCGTTCCTCGACCTCTTTCATGCCGATCGCCATGATGGCCGGCACTTTGCCAACGGAATGCTCGCGGACCTTGTAGTTGATCTTTTCGTTGCGGGTATCTGCCTCGGCACGGATGCCGGCGGCGCGCAGCGTCTTGACCACTTCATGGACGTAATCATCCGCGCCCGAAACGATCGAGGCGACGACGACCTGACGCGGCGCCAGCCACAGCGGCATCTTGCCCGCGTAGTTTTCGATCAGGATGCCGATGAAACGCTCAAAGCTGCCCAGCACGGCGCGGTGCAGCATGACCGGCATGTGCTTGTGGCCGTCCTCGGCGACGAATTCCGCACCCAGACGGTCGGGCAGGTTGAAGTCGCATTGGAACGTGCCGCATTGCCATTCGCGGCCAATCGCGTCGGTCAGCTTGAAGTCCAGTTTCGGGCCATAGAAGGCACCGTCGCCGGGATTGACCTCATAGGGCAGGCCCAGATGCTCGATGGCACCGGCAAGCGCTGCCTCGGCCTTGTCCCAGATCTCATCCGAGCCCACGCGGACATCCGGGCGGGTCGACAGCTTGATGTCGAACTTCTCGAAGCCGAGGTCCTTATAGACCGAGGACAGCAGGCTGATGAAGCCCGCGCATTCCGCCTCGATCTGGTTTTCGGTGCAGAAGATATGCGCGTCGTCCTGCACGAAGCCGCGCACGCGCATCAGCCCGTGCATCGAGCCCGAGGATTCGTAGCGGTGGCACGAGCCGAACTCGGCCAGACGCAGCGGCAGGTCGCGATAGGATTTCAGGCCTTGGTTATAGACCTGAACGTGGCAGGGGCAGTTCATCGGTTTCAGCGCATTGATGCGTTTTTCCTTGGCGCCTTCCTCGTCCACCTCAACGATGAACATGTTCTCGCGGTAGGCTTCCCAATGGCCCGACTTCTCCCACAGGATGCGGTCGACGACCTGGGGCGTCTTGATTTCCTTGTAATCCGCGCGGATCAGGCGGCGGCGCATATAGGCTTCAAGCTCGCGATAGATGGTCCAGCCATTCGGGTGCCAGAAGACCATGCCCGGCGCTTCTTCCTGGAAGTGGAACAGTTCCATTTCCTTACCAAGCTTGCGGTGGTCGCGTTTCGCGGCCTCCTCCAGCATGGTCATATGCGCTTTCAGGTCGTCGCGATTGCGGAAGGCCACGCCATAAATGCGCTGTAGCATCGGGCGCGAGGCATCGCCCAGCCAATAGGCCCCAGCGACATGGGTCAGCTTGAAGGCATCGGCCGGGACCTGCCCGGTATTTTGCAGATGCGGGCCGCGGCAAAGGTCCTGCCAGTCGCCATGCCAATACATGCGCAGATCCTCGCCCTCGGGGATGCGGGCGATCAGCTCGACCTTGAAGGGCTCGTTACGCTCTTCGTAATAGGCGATGGCGCGGGCGCGGTCCCAGACCTCGGTGCGGACCGGGTCGCGGGCGGCGATGATCTGCTTCATCTTGGCTTCGATCTGGCCAAGGTCCTCGGGGGTGAAGGCTTCGGCGCGGTCGAAATCATAGAACCAGCCCTGATCGCGGACCGGGCCGATGGTGACTTTCACGTCGGGCCACAGCTCTTGCACGGCGCGGGCCATGATATGGGCGAGGTCGTGGCGGATGAGTTCCAGCGCAGGCTCGCTGTCCTTCATCGTGTTGATAGCGATCTTGCCGGATTGATGGATCGGCCATTGCAGGTCGATATACGCGCCATCAAGGCTGGCGGAAATCGCGTTCTTGGCAAGGCTGGGGGCGATGGAGGCTGCGACCTCGGCGGCGGAGATGCCGGCGGGATAGTCGCGCGAATTGCCATCGGGGAAAGTAAGCGAGATCTGGGACATGCAGTCCTCCTCGTCGGTTTGGCGCCCACGGAACGCCCGGTTGCGGGTTATGTCCGGCGGATTTGGACGGATTGAGACGGCTTGTCAATGCGGTTAGGCAAGGGTGTGATGCCGCGCCTTGTGCCCGTCGGCCAAAACACAGGAACGAATTCAATGACCGAGTTTCTTGAAACGCCGCAGGGTCGGCGCATCGCCTATAACCGCATTGCCGGGCAGGGGCCGGGCGTGGTCTTTCTGGGCGGCTTTCGGTCGGACATGCAGGGCACCAAGGCGGTCTGGCTGGAGGAATGGGCGCAGGCGCGGGGCCGTGCCTTTCTGCGCTTCGATTATTCGGGCCATGGGGAATCGGACGGGCGTTTCGAGGACGGCTGCATCGGCGACTGGCTGGAGGATGCCGTCGCCGCGATCTCGGCGCTGACGACGGGGCCGCAGGTGCTGGTGGGGTCGTCCATGGGAGGCTGGATCAGCCTGCTGGTCGCCCGCGCCATGCCGGAACGGCTGGCCGGTTTGGTGACGATTGCCGCTGCGCCGGATTTCACCGAACAGGGCTTCTGGGCCGCCTTCGGTCCGGCCGAGCGCGAGATGCTGCTGCGCGACGGGCAAGTCGCCATTCCCAGCGAATATGGCGCGCCCTATGTCATCACCCGTCGCTTGATCGAGGGTGGGCGCAACCATCTGGTCATGTCCGCGCCGCTGGACCTGCCGTTTCCGGTGCGCTTCCTGCAAGGGACAGCGGATGAGGACGTGCCGGTCCATTGGGCGACCAGCCTGCTGGACCATGCCACGGGGCCGGATATGCGGCTGGCGCTGGTCAAGGGCGCGGATCACCGCTTTTCGACCCCCGATTGTCTTGAACTGATCGGGGCTTCGGTCGCGGAAGTGCTGGAACGGGGCTGATCGCGGCTCAGATTGCGAGCTTGCCGTCCTCATCATTGGCGACGGTGCGGCCGCAATCCTCGGGCTTGTTGATGCGGCGTTTTTTCGCCGGGCCGCTGGTGCTGGCCTGTTCGTCGATGAAGTCCAGCACCAAAGGTCGGATGTTCAGCCGCCAGCTTTTCCCGGCAAAGATGCCGTAATGCCCGGCGCCGGGTTCCAGATGTTGCTGCTTGCGCCCCTCGGGCACGCCGCTGCACAGGTCAAGCGCGGCGACGCATTGGCCGGGGGCCGAGATGTCATCATTCGCGCCCTCTACCGTCATGATGGCGACATCGTGGATTTTCGACAGGTCGACCCGGCGGCCATGCACCTTGAACTGGTTCTGCGCGATCTCGCGTTCCTTGAAGATGCGCTGGACGGTCGACAGGTAAAATTCGGCGGTCATGTCCATGACCGCAAGATATTCGTCGTAGAACGTGTTGTGCTTGTCGCCTTCCGAGCCAAGGCCGCGGGCCTCGGCGAAGATCTTGTTGATGAAGGCGCGGGCATGGGTGTCGGCGTTCATCGCGATGAAGGACGAAAGCTGCGCAAGACCGGGATAGACCATGCGCCCGGCACCGCGATACTTGAAGCCGACCTGCTGGATCAGCAGGAAATCCAGCTCTCCCATGGTCATGCGGTTGCCGAAATCGGTGACTTCGGTCGCGGCGGCGTCGGGATCGATCGGGCCGCCGATCAGGATCAGCGAACGGGGCTGGGCCGCCGGTTCATGCTCGGCCAGTATCGCGGTCGCGGCCAAAGCCAGCGGCGCGGGCTGGCAGACGGCGATCACGTTGGTATCGGGGCCCAGATGGCGGATGAAATCGACGAGGTATTGGGTGTAATCTTCGATGTCGAACTTACCGGCGCTGACCGGGATATCGCGGGCATTGTGCCAGTCGGTGACATAGACATCGCAATCCGACAGCAGCGAGGTGACGGTGGTGCGCAGAAGCGTCGCGTAATGGCCCGACATGGGTGCGACCAGCAGCACCTTGCGCGGCATCGGTTCGCGACGGGCAACGCGGAAGCGGACAAGATCGCCGAAGGGGCGGGTCAGCTCCGGCTCGACATAGACGATGTGATCCTGCCCATCCTCAGAGACGATCGGCGGGATTTCCCAATCGGGCTTGATCACCATGCGCGAGAAGCTGCGCTCGGTCACGCGCCCCCAGGCGGACATCAGCTTGAACATCGGATGCGGGATCATCGCGAAGGCGGGATAGGATCCCAGCGCCCGCGCCGTCGCCCCCAGCCATTCGTTGGTGTTCCGGTACGTTTCCATCACGTCGTAGGAAATGATGCCCTTGGCACCCTTGTAAGTCGCCATCTTGCCTACTCATGATGTTCAGGCCTGCCGGAGAGGAGTCGGCTTTACCTGCGTTTCGGGACAGGCATAATGATTTGACGATGACGGAGGATTGTCAATTATGGCCGCAGAGGACGATAAGCCCAAGGGTGTGACGGGCAAGGGGAATGCGGCGAAATCGGGCAATCGTCCAAAGGCCGGTAAAGCGGCCCCGACGACCACCGAATCGCCCGCCGTGGAAAAAGCTGCGGCCACGAAGCCTGCGGAAAAGCCCGTGCGGAAGCGTGTCGCGAAGCCCAAAATCGAGACGGCATCGGTCGATCAGATGCTGACCCCTGCCAAGCCCGTATTGGCCAAGCCCGCCAGCGTTTCGGCCAGCAAGAAGCCGGGGGCCCGCAATGGTCTGGGCCGCACGCATACGACCGCCCGCGTCGATACCCGGACCTCGCTGCACCGCAAGCCCAGAAAGAAGCCAGCCCCGGTCGTAGAGCCGGTCGAGCCGGTCGAGCCTGCCGAGATCATGGCCCCTGTCGCGCCGCCCTCGCGCCCGCCAGCCACTGTGCAGGGCGACGCACCGCATAGCCACACCACCGCCGAATTCATGGAGGCGGCCTTTGGCGAACATAGCCGTCTGCCCGAACAACTGGTCCAGAACATCGAGAGGATCGAATCGCTGACCCAGCGGCTGCTGGGCGCGCTCGCCTTGCGTCGGCCCAAGAATCCCGGCGTCGAGGGGCCGGGGGCCGACCTGTTCACCACCGCCGCCGCCGCCTGGGTCAAGCTGGTGGCCGAGCAGCCCGAACGGGTGATGGAACAGCAAGTCAGCTATTGGGGTGAAACCCTGCGCCATTTCGCCGAGGCACAGGCTGCGTTGGCGCGGGGCACCTTCCGCGCCCCGCCCGATGAGGGGCCCAAGGATCGCCGCTTTGCCAACCCGCTTTGGGAAAGCCACCCGTTCTTCAACTTCGTCAAGCGCCAGTATCAGATCAATGCCGAGGCGATGCAGAAGGCGGCCTCGGATCTGGATGTCTCGGAAATGTCCGATCGGCGTCGGATCGAATGGTTTACCCGCCAGATGATCGACATGATGGCGCCGACGAATTTTCTGGCCACCAATCCCGACGCGCTGGAAAAGGCGTTGGCGACCGAAGGCGAAAGTCTGGTCAAGGGGCTGGAGAATCTGGTCCGCGATGTCGAACAGCATGGCGGCGAATTCATCGTCTCGCTGGCCGATCGCGATGCTTTTCGGGTCGGCGAGGATATCGGCACCACGCTGGGCACCGTGGTCGCCCGCACCAAACTTTATGAGCTGATCCAGTACAAGCCAACGACGGAAACGGTGCATGCGATTCCGCTGGTGATCTTTCCGCCATGGATCAACAAATTCTACATCCTCGACCTGAAGGCGCAGAACAGCCTGATCAAATGGATCGTCGATCAGGGCTACACGCTGTTCGTCGTTTCGTGGAAGAACCCCGGACCGGGCTACGGCGATATCGGGATGGACGATTACGTCTCGGCCTATCTGGACGTGTTTGATCGGGTACTGGACCTGACCGATCAGCCCAAGCTGAACGTGGTCGGCTATTGCATCGCGGGCACGACACTGGCGATGACACTGGCGCTGCTGAAACAGCGCGGCGACGACCGGGTCAATTCGGCGACGTTCTTTACCACGCTGACCGATTTCTCGGATCAGGGCGAGTTCACCGCCTTCCTGCAAGAGGACTTCGTGTCCGGTATCGAGTCCGAGGCCGGGCGCAGCGGTGTGCTGGCCTCGCAACTGATGGCGCGGACTTTCAGTTTCCTGCGCGCCAATGATCTGGTCTGGGCGCCGGCAATCCGCAGCTACATGCTGGGCGAACGTCCTCCGGCCTTTGACCTGTTGTTCTGGAACGGCGACGGCACCAACCTGCCGGGCCGGATGGCGGTCGAGTATCTGCGCGGGTTGTGCCAGCGCAACGCCTTTGTCGGTGAGGGGTTCGAACTGTTCGGCCAGTCGTTGAGCGTGCGCGATGTGACCGTGCCGCTGTGCGCCATTGCTTGCGAAAGCGACCATATCGCGCCCGCACGGGACAGTTGGCGCGGCGTGGCGATGATGGGTTCGGCGGACAAGACCTTCATCCTGTCCGAATCGGGCCATATTGCCGGGATCATCAACCCGCCGGGCAAAAAGAAATACGGCCATTACGTTTCGGCTCAGGGCTTCCAGAACGGGTTCGACGCCTGGCGCGAGGGAGGTGAGTTTCGCGAGGGCAGCTGGTGGCCGGAATGGGACAAATGGCTGGCGCCGCAATCGGGCGAACAGGTTGCTGCCCGCGATCCGGGCGAGGGGCTGGGACCAGCTCCGGGGACCTATGTCCATGAGCGGTCCTGAAAAGAAATGCTGCATCGCAGCGAAATCTGTTGAAATGCTGCAGTGCAGCATCTATATTTGAAGCTGTAGAGGTTAACCGGCGCTCCAGCACTCTGCGCCTATCCAGGAGACGGACTATGGCCAAGGCCCCAGACTTCACGAAGACCTTTCAGGAAATGATCGCGAAATTCCCGGTGGACACCTCGTCCTTCCAGGACGCGTTCAAATCGCAGACCGCGCTGGGCGAGAAAATGGCCAAGGTTGCCCTGGCCGCTGCCGAGCGTTCGACCGAGATCACCTCGCAATGGGCCAAGGACACCATCGCCCGCATGGGTGAGCTGGCCAGCTCGAAGGACGAACCGGCGGAATACGCGAAGGCCGTCAGCGACTTCGCGACCGCCGCCGCCGAAATGGCAGCCGAGCACATGGCCGCCTTTGCCGAAGTGGCCAAGAAGGTCCAGATGGACACCGTCGACCTGATGCTGACCGCTGGCAAGGATCTGGCCTCTGACGCCCAGAAGGCCGCTGAGACCGCCACGCGCGAAACTCAGGCTGCTGTCAAGAAAGCCGCCGCGGCTGCTGCTTCGGCCGCCAAGGTCTGAGGGACGGAACATCGTAGGGAAGGGGGGCAGGCGACTGCTCCCCTTTTTTCATGTCCGGGTCATGATGCGGTCGCGGCGATTTTCTTTGCAATTCCGCAACCGTTTTTTCATCATGCTGCAAATGCATAGCCGGAGGAGACATGGCCGAGGTTGACAACACGTCGCCACTTTTGATCAAGCGCTACGCGAGCCGCCGTCTCTATAACACCGAGACCAGCGATTACGTCACGCTTGAGGATGTCGCGATTTTGATCCGCAAAGGGCGGCAGGTCCAGATCGTGGACCTGAAATCCGGCGACGACCTGACGCGCCAGTATCTTCTGCAGATCATCGCCGAGCATGAAAGCCGCGGCGAGAACGTCCTGCCGATCGAGGTGCTGACCGATCTGGTGCGCAGCTACACCACGCAGGCTCAGTCCGTCGTGCCGCAATTCCTTGCCGCCAGCTTCGAGATCCTGCGCGAGGGGCAGTCCAAGCTGATGGAGAACATGGCGACGTTCCCGAACCCGATGTCCACGATGCCGGGCTTTGAGGCGCTGCAGCGTCAGCAGCAGATGTTCCTGCGCGCCATGACCGCTGGCTGGGCCGGCAGCAGTGGCCCCGAGCCGGAAGGCGACGCCGAGATCGGCAAGCCCCCTTCCGGTGGCAAGTCTGCGGCTTCGGCTGACATGGATGAAATCCGTCGTCAACTTGCCGAGCTACAGAAGCGAATTTCCAAGCTGTGACCGCTTGCACAGGCCCGTCGATCACGCTAGACGGGCCTCCACGGACAGTTGGCCGAGTGGTCGAAGGCGCACGCCTGGAAAGTGTGTAGGCGGGGAACCGTCTCGAGGGTTCGAATCCCTCACTGTCCGCCACAATCTCCTGATTAATCAATAAATATCAGATAGATAGAAGCGCAGTGGAGTTGCCTCAGATTACACATGAGGTTACACACACGTGCAACTCCTTTTCCAAACCGGGTCTCTCTGTGCCATGTGTCGGCACATCCAGCTCAATGGAAATATTTGGTAGTACCGCCGCCGAATTCCCGAAGATTGCCAGGACCTTCATCGTGATCCGGTGTCTCGGAAGAGGCAGACCCAACTCTTCTCTCTGAAGACCATCGACCAGACGGAAGCCAGCAAGAGGGCCAACAGCCACACACTGAGGCTCGACGCCACTTGGAAAGCCTACAGGTAGGGCATGATCTGATCCCCGGAAACTGGACCGTTTGAATCTGGAGTTTTCCGCTAGGCTTCCTTGGCTGGGAGACTGAGGAGGATCAGAAAACAGTCCGGGGGACTGTTTTCCCGACGAAGCGGAATTGGCATGAAGGCGACAAGTTTTCGGACGCACAGAAGGCGTTCATTCTGAAACAGGGCGAGGAGGGAACACCGGCCGCTGAGATCTTCCGTAAGGCCGGGATCAGCCAAGCCACCTGCTTCGCTTGGAAGAAGAAGTATGCAGGGCTTCTGCCCGATGAGATGCGGCGACTGAAGCAACTCGAGGACGAGAACACACGGTTGAAGAAGGTCGTGGCCGACCTCACGCTCGACCGCGAGATGCTTCAGGGATGCCATTCGGCGCAAGCTCGTTCGCCGGTTGGCTTGAACCAATGGTGCCCACCGGCTCACCCTGGTCGCATGCGCGAACTGGTTCGCGGGATATGCAACGATTGGGCGGTATCGATCCGGACGGCTTGTGGGGTCATCGGGTTCGAGCGGTTTTCGTTTCACTACAAGTCCCGCCGCACCGATCAGGCCGCCGTGGCGAAGCGGATCGGTGAGATCTGTGAATATGAGCCGTCGAGGCGCCATCGGTCCGAGCCCGACGGCGATTGGTGTCCGGTATGGCTACCGGCGCGTCCACGTTTTGTTGGATCGTGAAGGCTGGGGCATCAACATCAAGAAAGTCTATCGTATTTACAGAGAGTTGGGGATGCAGCTCAGAAACAAAACGCCGAAGCGGCGGGTCAAGGCAAAGCTGCGCGACGATCGCACCGAGGCCGTCGGCCCCAATGACGTTTGGGCGATGGAATGAGGCGGATCAGAAAACAGTCCGGGGACTGTTTTCCCGCCAAATGGGCACGACCAGTTGGCGACAGGCAAGAAGCTCCGCGTCCTTACCGTCGTCGACACCTTCTCGCGGCTCACGTACCGGTGCTGGACGTGCGTCTCAGCTACCGCGGCGAGGATGTGGTCACCACCCTTGACCACGTATGTCGGAAGATTGGCTATCCGAAGACGATCCGCGTCGATCAAGGCACCGAGTTCGTATCGCGTGATATGGACCTCTGGGCCTACCAACGCGGCGTCATTCTGGACTTCTCGCGCCCAGGAAAGCCGACCGACAACGCCTTCATTTTACGTCGGGATAACAGTCCCCCGGACTGTTTTTTGATCCCTCCTCACCTTCAATGGCCCGTTCCGAACCGAATGCCTGAACCAGCACTGGTTCATGACCCTTGCAGACGCGGCGGAAAAGCTGGAGGCTTGGCGTAGATGCCATAACGAAGAACGGCCACACGGCGCGATCGGCAACAAGGTCCCGATCATGCTGACGAAACCAGGGGGCGCAACCCGCCCGTCACCCTGAGCGAGGTCGGAAAACTCTGCCTTCGGGCGGGCCAAGGTCGGCGATCAGAGCAGGAGAGCAGGCTCTCCCTGGCCTCTTTGGGCCACCTTTCGAGTTCCGTCTTTCCCGGTCCGATCATGGCTATCACTGCGGCCTTGACCACTGGGCGGGGCGCCCCCTCAACCTGATTTAGATCTCCTTCCGGCAATCCGGTGTTGGTGATGTGGTGGAGAATGGTCAGTTGTGATGCCTTGATGTCCAACTCAACGACAGAAAGGCCATCTATCAGGATCTGCTTGCGTTGCTCTGGCTTGACGCTTTGGAAATCCCCATTAAGCCGACCTCCCTTATTGAAGTTACAGGATTTGGTATCTGCTAGGTTGAAGACCCTGCGAACCTCTGGGAACGGAATGCCGCTGAAGGTGTGGCGCGCATAGATGGCGTAGATCCGCTTCATCTCAGCAGCGAGTGCATTTACCTTGCCGAACTTGGGCAGAGGAAGCGGCTTCAGCTTCGCTCGGCCCGATCTGGATGGGCAAGGCATAACCGCAATCGTCGCCCAGCTAGTCGAGGTAGGGTTTGTTGCGATCTATTTCGGCTGGACGGTGAACCGGCCGACTTCTGAGCAGGAGTCAGATATCAGGTCCGGATCGTGTTTCGCTTAATATTTTCAGGATTGTACGAGCTGGTGGCCGATGAGGTCCGGCTGGGCAGTTCAGCAGGAGGACCGTGATCGGCGTGTGGGCGTTAGCTAGGCTGTCGCAAGATGCTTGGGACGCGCCGCACGCTGAGGCATGCTGATCCTTCCAGGCAGAGCTCAAGTGATCAGAAGCGCCTGATCATGATTCCCGATCATGCAACAGGTGTACAGGGCGGCATATATCGAATGGTCATTCCGCTGGTTGCAGCAGCCCTGAGCCTGTCTGCTTTATAGATCTCAGGCCAATGGCAAGAAAGCCGCCCTTTCGGGCGGCTTTCCGATCTTTCTGTCCCTCGGCTGCGGATCAGCAGCTGTAATACATCGCGTATTCGATCGGGTGGGGGGTGTGCTCGTAGGCGTAGACCTCTTCCCACTTCAGCTTGATGTAGCCTTCCAGCTGATCGCGGGTGAACACGTCGCCGGCGAGCAGGAAGTCCATGTCCTTCTCCAGCTCTTCCAGCGCCTCGCGGAGCGAACCGCAGACGGTCGGGATCTCGGCCAGTTCTTCCGGCGGCAGATCGTAGAGGTCCTTGTCCGAAGCCGGACCCGGATCGATCTTGTTCTTGATGCCGTCGATACCTGCCATCAGCAAGCCGGCAAAGGCCAGATAGGGGTTGGCCGACGGATCGGGGAAACGGGCTTCGACGCGCTTGGCTTTCGGCGATTCCGTCCACGGAATCCGCACTGCGCCCGAGCGGTTGCGGGCCGAATAGGCCAGCAGAACCGGTGCCTCAAAGCCCGGGATCAGGCGTTTGTAGCTGTTGGTGCCCGGGTTGGTCAGGGCGTTCAGCGCCTTGGCGTGCTTGATGATGCCGCCGATGAACCAGAGCGCTTCTTGGCTCAGGTCGGCATATTTGTCGCCGGCGAAGAGCGGCTTGCCGTCTTTCCAGATCGACATGTTCACGTGCATGCCCGAGCCGTTGTCGCCTTTCATCGGCTTCGGCATGAAGGTCGCCGATTTGCCGTAGGCGGCGGCCACGTTGTGGATGACGTATTTGTATTTCTGGATGTTGTCGGCCTGCTGAACCAGCCCGCCGAAGATCATGCCCAGCTCGTGCTGCGCGGTCGCAACCTCGTGGTGGTGCTTGTCGACCTTGATGCCCATGCGCTTCATGGTCGAGAGCATCTCGCCGCGAATGTCCTGAGCCGCGTCGATCGGGTTCACCGGGAAGTAGCCGCCCTTATGGGCTGCGCGGTGGCCGAGGTTGCCGTCCTCATAGGAGGAATCGGTGTTCCAGGCGGCGTCGACGGCGTCGATCTCGAACGAGACTTTCTGCGGCGTGATCTGGTACTTCACGTCGTCGAACAGGAAGAACTCAGCTTCCGGGCCGAAATAGGCTACGTCGCCGATGCCCGAGGCCTTCAGATAGGCTTCGGCCTTGACGGCGGTGCCGCGCGGGTCGCGCGAATAGGCTTCGCCAGTGTCCGGCTCGACCACGTTGCAATGCACGCAGAGAGTTTTTTCAGCGTAGAACGGGTCGATGTAAGCCGAGGCCGGGTCCAGGATCAGCTTCATGTCGGACTGGTCGATGGACTTCCAGCCAGCGATCGACGAACCGTCGAACATGAAGCCTTCCTCGAAGAAGTCTTCGTCGACGAGGTCGGCGACCAGCGTCACGTGCTGCAGCTTGCCCTTGGGATCGGTGAAGCGAACGTCGACATATTCGACATCCTCCGCCTTCATCAGATCCAGTACGTCCTTGACTTGCATTGGATTCCTTCCTCCATTCAGTCGGCCCGACCGCCGCGGCCGGACAGGGTAAAATGTGCGGGCCGGCCTTGGCCGACCCCGTCATGCCATCGCGAGAAGATCAGACCGCGTCGTCGCCGGTTTCACCGGTACGGATGCGGATCGCCTGTTCAACCGGAAGGATGAAGATCTTGCCGTCGCCGATCTTTTCGGTGCGCGCGGCGGAAATGATGGCGTCGACAGCGACCTCCACCAGATCGTCGGGCAGGACCATCTCGATCTTCACCTTGGGCAGGAAGTCGACGACATATTCGGCACCACGGTACAGCTCGGTGTGACCTTTCTGGCGGCCGAAACCTTTGACTTCGGTAACCGAGAGGCCTTGGACGCCCACTTCCTGAAGCGCTTCTTTCACATCATCCAGCTTGAAGGGCTTGATGATGGCTTCGACTTTCTTCATCGCCTGTTCCTTCCTCGCGACTTGCCTGCGATCTGATTGGCGGGTTTGATGGGGATCGTCCATGCGGCTTGATGGGGAAAGCAGCATGGAAACTCTGAAACAGGTCTGGTTGCAATAAATTTGTGCAAAAGGCCCAATGGATGTGCAGTGGATATGGGCAGCTCTTCGCCGATCCTGACGACTCGACAGATGCGCGCGGTCGAAGAGGCCGCGACCTCGAGTGGGGTCGAGACCGGCAGCAGCCTGATGGAGCAGGCTGGCCGGGCCGCGGCGCTGGCAATTGCCGCGCATTGGCCCGATTTCGTGGCAGCAGGACGCGAGGCGCTGATTCTGTGTGGTCCGGGCAATAATGGCGGTGACGGTTATGTCATTGCACGCCATCTTGCCGGGCTTGGCTGGCCGGTGCGCGTGGCGGCGCTTGCCGCGCCCTCGACCATCGAGGCCGAGGGCGCGGCCGCCCTCTGGCGGGGCGAGACCTGCGGCATAGGCGGGATTTCGATGGCACCGGGGCGAAGCATCGGGCTGTGCATCGACGCGCTGTTCGGGACCGGGATCACGCGCCCGCTGGGTCCGGAAATTGCCGGGCTGCTGCGGGGCATCGCGGCGTCGGGCTGCCCCATCGCCGCAGTCGATATACTCAGCGGGATATGCGCGACCAGCGGCCGGGTTCTGGGCGATCTGCGTCTGCCCGAGGCCGAACTGACCGTCACCTTTCACCGACCCAAGCTGGGCCATGTCCTGTCCGATGGTGGGGCGCTGAGCGGGGTGGTTCAGGTCTGCGACATCGGGCTTGAACCGTGGAGCGAAGCCGCAGGAGACAGTGTCGTGCTGGCCGGTCCCTCCGCGCAGCTTCTCAAGCGCGGCGGGCATAAATATGGATATGGCCATGCGATGGTGCTGGCCGGAGGCGCGGGCAAAGGCGGCGCGGCGCGGCTTGCGGCGCGTGCCGCGCTGCGCGTGGGGGCTGGACTGGTGACGCTGGCGCCGCCACCCGAGGCCTTGCCCGAGAATGCGGCAAGGCTGGATGCGATCATGCTGGACGCGCTGCCCGATGCCGAGGCGCTGCTGCAGCGCCTGCGCGATCCGCGGATCAATGCGCTTTGTCTGGGGCCGGGGCTGGGGCTTGCACGGGCGCGGGCGCTGGTCGTCGCGGCGCTGGAATCGGGTCGGGCAATGGTGCTTGATGCCGATGCCCTGACCGCCTTTGCCGACGGGCCGGACGGGTTGTTTTCCCAGTTGCATGAAGGCGTTGTGTTGACGCCGCATGATGAAGAATTCGCGCGGTTGTTTCCCGATCTGGCCCGCAAGTTGCGCGACGAGGCGACACGAGGCCCGGCATTCTCTCGTCTGGATGCGGTGCGGCTGGCGGCGGCACGGTCCGGCGCGACCGTACTACTGAAGGGGCCGGATACGGTGATCTCCTCGCCCGAGGGGCAGGGCGTCGTGGCTGCGGCGACGGGCGCGAATGCCGCGCCGTGGTTGGCGACGGCGGGGTCGGGGGACGTGCTGGCCGGGCTGATCACCGGCCTTCTGGCGCGTGGCTTCGCGCCACTGGATGCGGCGTCGCAGGCGGCGTGGCTGCATGCCGAATCCGCGCGCTGCTTCGGTCCGGGTCTGATCGCCGAGGACCTGCCCGAGACCCTGCCGCAGGTGCTGCGCGCCATTGCGGGGCAGGGCGCGCATTTTCCCCCTCGCATCCCCCCAGAGCCTTTGCTATGAGCGCGATGTGAGATGCGGGTGTGGCGAAATTGGCAGACGCACCAGATTTAGGTTCTGGCGCCGCAAGGCGTGGGGGTTCAAGTCCCTCCACCCGCACCACGAAAACCCATGAGCGACGCCACCTGACAACCCGCGCCCCGCGCGGGTTTTGTGCGTTTTGTCCATTCGTTTTGGCAGTTGTCCGATAAGCTGATTTCCGCCGGTCCGGACTTATCCCATCACAATATTTTGCCTTTTGTCTCAATACGATGACTGTTAGGTCAGCCGCTCTTATCGAGTGGAGAATAAACAATGAAATTGGCATCTTTCGCGATCATCGCAGGTCTGGCCGCTACTGCTGCACACGCTGGTGGCTATGCAGCCCCGGTCGTCGAGGCTCCCGTGACCCCGATCGTCGAAGCGCCGGTTGAAGCCTCGGCTGACTGGACTGGCTTCTACGCTGGTCTGCAGTACGGCAAAGGCAATGCCGAACTGAGCTACGCCGGTGAGTCGGCCGACAGCGACATGGACGGCTACGGCGTGCACGCCGGCTACATGCGCGACTTCGGTCAGTTTGTCCTGGGTGGCGAGCTTGACTACAACCGCATCAGCCTGGACGAATCCGACGAGGACGGCGACCTGTACCGTCTGCGCGGCCGCGCTGGCTACGACCTGGGCAAGTTCCTGCCCTACGCCACCCTGGGTGTTGCCCAGCTGGAGCTTGGCGATCTGTCGGAAACCGGCATGACCTACGGCATCGGCGCCGACTACATGATCAACGACAAGTTCACCGTTGGCGCGGAATACACCCGCAACGACTTCAAAGACGTTGACGGCGTTGACAACGCGGATCTGGACACCGACCTGTTCCAAGTGCGCGCGTCGTACCGCTTCTGATAGAACCTCAAGGTTCTGTCGAAAACGCCCCCCTCGTGGGGGCGTTTTTTTATGCCTGACGCAATTGCCGCGGGGCGCCGAGCAACGAAAAAGGCCGCCCCCGAAGGGACGGCCTGAATTTCCGGCTGATCGCTGGGATCAGAGCGTGTCCAGAGCCTCGATGGCTTTTTCCAGCTCTTCCTTGGTGACCGATTTGTCGGCAACCTTGGCGCCTTCGACGATGTGGTCAACGACCTTGTCTTCGAAGATCGGGGCGCGCAGCTGTTGCTGGGCTTGCGGGTTCTGCTGGATGAACTCGAAGAACGCACGCTCTTGGCCCGGATATTGACGAGCCTGACGCAGGACGGCCTGGGTCATTTCCTGATCCGAGACGGTGATCTCGGCTTTCTGGCCGATTTCAGCCAGCAGCAGGCCCAGACGGACGCGGCGCTCGGCAAGCGACTTGTGCTCTTCGGTCGGCTCGATCTCGCCATGGTTATGGCCGTGATCTTCCGGGTTTTCCTCGTGCCACAGCTGGTGGGCGATCTGGGCAGCCTCGGCTTCGACCAGCGATTCCGGCAGGTCGAACTTGACCAGGCCGTCCAGCTTGTCCAGCAGGGCGCGCTTCAGGATCTGGCGCGAGGCACCTTTGAATTCGGCCTCCAGACGCTCACGGATCTGGGTCTTCAGGGCTTCCAAATCGTCGGCGCCGAATTTCTTGGCCAGCTCGTCGTCCAGCTCGGCCGGTTTCGGAGCCTTCACCGCCTTGACGGTGGTTTCAAAGATCGCGTCTTTGCCCTTCAGGGTCGGGTGGCCGTAATCCTCGGGGAATTTCACCTCGACCTTGACTTCTTCACCGGCTTTGGCGCCGACCAGTTGGTCTTCGAAGCCGGGGATGAAGCTGCCCGAGCCCAGGACCAGCGGGTAGTCCTCGGCGGTGCCGCCTTCGAAGGCTTCGCCATCGACCATGCCTTTGAAGTCGATCACGAGCTGATCGCCTTCTTTGGCTTTGGTGCCTTTCTTGCGGTCCTCGAAGGACTGCGCGTTCTTGGCGAGGTTTTCCAGCGCCTCGGTCACTTGCTCGTCGCTGGCCGCAACGACCAGGCGCTCAAGCTCGACGCCCGAGAGGTCGGCTTCCGGGATGGCGGGCAGGGCTTCGTACGAGACGGTGACGACGACATCGTCGCCTTCTTTCCAGGTCTCGCCGTTGACCATTTCGACCTTCGGCTGCAGGGCCGGACGGTCGCCCGAGGTTTCCAGATGGCCGCGCAGCGCCGCGTCGATGGCTTCCTGCATGGCGTCGCCCAGGATGCGTTGGCCGAATTGCTTCTTCAGCATCGCCATCGGGACTTTGCCTTTGCGGAAGCCCTTGATCTCGACTTCGGGCTGGGCCTCTTTCAGCTTCGCTTCAACCTGCGCAGCCAGATCGGCCGCCGGCAGGGTGAATTCGTAGCCGCGCTTCAGCCCTTCGTTCTGGGTTTCCTTGACCTGCATTTGCGTTCCTTCATCCAACCTGAATGCGGGAAGGGATATGCCCCTTGCGGCACGCAGGCCCATGCCTCGCGCCCCCCGCCGTGTTTCAGCGCGCTAGGTATGGGATTTTGCCGCCCATAGCAAGAAGCAAGGCGGTCGCAGACCCCTTCGCACCCCGATTTGACCGGTCGATTTCAGCGTTCTGCGCGTGTTGGCAAAGGGCAGGGCGCGTGCCCAAAGCAGGGGCGGGATTTGGCGCGTCAAAAAATCGGGGACGGCGCGTTTTTTCCGCTTGCGCCCATTTCGTGCCCCCCCTATACGACGCCCCACGGAACGGCGGCGACGCCTTCCAGACCTCACGGTGGGGCCATAGCTCAGTTGGTAGAGCGCTTGAATGGCATTCAAGAGGTCAGGGGTTCGACTCCCCTTGGCTCCACCAAAAAATCCTTCAGCTAATATAGACAGATACGCGTATCAGCGCGCATTTGGCATGTCCGCGTTCCGGTTGCGTCAGGGGCTGCGGGCTGTCTTGGCATGTCCGGAAAAGAAATATGACGGGACGACAAGAATGCGGATTTTTCCGCTTGCGCCCGTCGGTCCCTCCCCATATAGACGCCCCACGGAACGGCGGCGACGCCTTCCAGACCTCCGGTGGGGCCATAGCTCAGTTGGTAGAGCGCTTGAATGGCATTCAAGAGGTCAGGGGTTCGACTCCCCTTGGCTCCACCAAATTCATCTCGACATTGATATGAACCGACCCTGACGGGTCCCGCATCTACAGCCTGTGCATGCGTGGATCGTGATCGGCGGGTCCGGCATATTCGTCATCCTGCGGGTCCTCGCCCGTAGCCGGATCGCGAGGGGCGGCGTGGAAGGGCCGTTTGGCGGCCTGCGGATCAGCGGGCGCGCGTCGATCGATGATGTCGCGCACCAGATCCGCCGCTTCGCCGAATTCCTTCACAATGGCACTGGTCTGCGCCGCGACCCCGCGAAAGCCGGTGACGGCCGAAGTGACCGTGCGCATCACGTTGTCGACGCTGTTGGTCAGCGTGGCGGTGTTCGATTCGATCTCTTCCATCAGGCTGCGGCGCTGGGGGCGCGGGCCAAGCGGCTCGGGCTCACGCGGGCTTTCCGGTGGGGTGGACAGATGCATGCGCGGCTGCGGAGCGTCTTCGGGGCGGTAGGGTTCGCGGCGCGGGTGGTTGCGACCGGATGTGCCCAGAAGATGCCGCGCGGCGATCACGGTTCCAGCAGTCAATGCGGCAGCGGCAAGGCCGGTCCCGCCCCAGACAATCCATTTCGCCAGCGGCGAAGGACGAGGGTAGGCCCGCCGTCCATCGGGCGACACATCCCCATGCGGCGGGATCGGGCGATAATCGGCGCGGTCCTCATGCGGGCGGTGGCCTTCGGGCACGGGGCGCGGCCCGAAACGGGTCTGACTGGTCACGTCGGCCTCAGTTTGGGGCCGGTCCAGGTCGTCGCGGTGCTCGTCGAAGGGCGGCTGATGGCTCATCGGTCTGATCCTCTGCGAAGCTCGCTTTCGGGATCTCAACCCCCAAGCAGGGGGAATGTTCCGCCGTGCCTGCGGCGGGGGCAAGCATGAAAAAACGCGCCGGGTTGCGGCGCGTTCTTCGTTTTTCATCGGAAAAGCTGCGATTAGTTCGCGGCTTCGTCGTCGTCGCGACCGGCCGAGCCGATCTCGTCGAACAGTTCCGCGATCTCGAAATCGGCGGCGGCGTCTTCTTCCGCGGCCAGTTCCTGGATCGATTTGCCCGAGGCTTGCAGCTGCGCTTCTTCGGTCGAGCGGGCGACGTTCAGAACGATCGTCGCATCGACTTCCGGGTGCAGGTGGACGCGAACGTCGTGCAGGCCCAGATCCTTGATCGGCGCGGTCAGGACAACCTGACGACGGTCGACCGCGAACCCTTCGGAAGCAGCGGCTTCAGCGGCGTCACGCGGGGTGACCGAACCGTAAAGCGCACCGGCGTCCGAGGCCGAGCGGATGATGATGAAGGTCTGGCCGTCGAGTTTCTCGGCGACTTTCTGGGCTTCCGCACGGGTCTCGTCGTTGCGGACGGCCAGGTCGGCCTTCTGAGCTTCGAACGCCTTGACGTTGGCGTCCGAGGCGCGCAGCGCCTTGCCTTGCGGCAGCAGGAAGTTGCGTGCAAAGCCGTCTTTGACTTTGACGACTTCGCCCATCTGGCCCAGTTTGGCCACACGTTCCAGCAGGATGACTTGCATGTTCGTCTCTCCTTACTTCACGGCGTAGGGCAGCAGGGCGAGGAAGCGGGCGCGCTTGATGGCACGGGCCAGCTCACGCTGCTTCTTGGCCGAGACGGCGGTGATGCGCGACGGAACGATCTTACCACGCTCCGAAACGTAACGCTGCAGCAGGCGCGTGTCTTTGTAGTCGATCGCAGGAGCGTTGTCGCCCGAGAACGGGCAAACCTTGCGGCGGCGGAAGAAGGGTTTGTTAGCCATTGTTCTGGTTCCTGTCCCTTAGTTCCGGTCGTCGCGGTCGCGACGCTCGCGGCGTTCGCCACGATCACCACGGTCGCCGCCACGATCACCACGATCACCGCGGTCGCCACGATCACCGCGCTCGCGCTCGTCGCGCTTCTGCATTTGGACCGAGGGGCCTTCCTTGTGCTCGTCCACGCGGACGGTCAGCACGCGCATGACGTCGTCATGCAGGCGGGCAAGGCGCTCCATTTCCTGCACGGCGGCCGAGGGCGCGTCCGAACGCAGGAAGGCGTAGTGGCCTTTGCGGTTCTTGTTGATCTTGTAGGCGAGAGTGCGGACACCCCAGTATTCGTTTTCAACGACCTTACCACCGTTATCGGCGAGAACGGTCGAGAAGTGTTCGATCAGCCCTTCGGCCTGCGTATTCGACAGGTCTTGGCGGGCGATCAGCACATGCTCGTAAAGCGGCATGACTGCAACCTTTATGTCAGGCGCACTTCAACGGCGGGTAACACCTTCTACGCCCGCCACGAGAGGCTGCGCCGGTTTCGCATTTGCAGAAGGATGGGGCCTTATATCGGTGAAACCGCCAGATGCAAGCGCAAACCGTGTAAATCCCGGCAAAATCGCCATAGCGGCGACACAGTTTCAACGCGGTGGGGAAACACTTTTTTGTCAGAAAATGTCATGGAAACCTTTGTTGTTATTGTCGCATTTCCTGATCACAACAGCAATCACGACCATTTCCATCAGGAGACCCGCATGAAATCCCTTTTCGCCCCGATCGCAGTTCTTGGCCTTCTTGGTGCAACCGCAGCCTATGCCGAGCCGGTCGCCTATGATTTCGACCCCTCGCACAGCCAGGTCGTGTTCGAATACGGCCATATGGGCTTTTCGAACAGCACCGGCATCATCAACGGCGTGACCGGCAAGCTGATGCTGGACGCTGAAAACCCGGCCAATTCCTCGGTCGAGGCCACGATCCCGCTGGCGGGTCTCAAGACCGTTTCGCCCGAACTGGACAAGCACCTGTTTGGCGCCGATTTCTTCAACGCCGATCAGGGCGCGGCTGTCGCCACCTTCAAATCGACCAAGGTCGAACTGGATGGCGAAAAAGAGGCGAAAGTCACCGGGGATTTCACCCTGAACGGCGTGACCAAGCCCGTCACCCTTGAAGTCGAGCTGAACCAGGTCGCCGCGCACCCGATGTCGGGCAAGGAAGTCGCGGGCTTTGACGGTGAAACCACCATCAAGCGTTCGGAATTCAACCTGGGCAAATTCGCCCCGGCGGTCGAGGACGAGGTCGAGATCTCGATCACCATCGAAGCCGTCAAGGCCGAGTAAGCCTTGCGGATAGCGATGTAAAAAGGGCCCGATCGGGCCCTTTTTCTTTGCGCGAACATCGCGGTGTCGCCGGGTTCGATCAGTCCAGCTTGCCGTTTTTGTCCAGATCCGATGCCGCGAAATCGGCCTTGGACGCGGCTGCGAATTCGGACTTGCTGAGGCTGCCATTCTTGTTGGCATCGACCGCCTGGAATTGCTCGGCCGAGATGGTGCTGCCAACCTCGGCCTGCGACAGGGCGCCATTCTTGTCGACGTCCAGCGTCGTGTAGACCTTGTCCGCGAAGGCGGCGAACTCGGTCGCGTCCACGGCCTTGTCCCCGTTGGTGTCCATGGCGGCAAGATGCTCGGCCGTGGCCTGGGCGAAGGCCGGGGCACCGGCTAGCAGGAAGATCGCGACGGCAGAAAATGTTCTGTTCATGGTTTTCCTCCTTAGCCGCAAGAATAGCGCTGGCCGGCATAGCCACCCGCTACCGAACCTGCCGCAATGGCAATGTCCCGCCCGGTCCCGCCGCCGATCAGGCTGCCTGCCGCGCCGCCAAGTAGCGCGCCGGTAAAGCTGCCGGTGATACAGGCGACCTCGTGCTGCTGTGCTGGCGTCTGGTTGGCGCAGGCACTCGCAGCAAGTACCAATGCGCCAAGAATAAGGGGTGTCTTCACGATCATGCTCCTGTGCTGTTCCAATCGGGTAGGTTCTGCAGTCAGTTGCTTGTGGGTGTGATGGGACGATCCGTGCTGCGATCTTGGCAAGCAGGCGTCGGCCCGTAACCCTCTGTTGTCGTAAGGTCAGGTGTAGTCCGGCGCCGCGCTTCTGCCAATCACCGATTTTCGGGGCAGGAGGTGCCCCTGGGCAAGCGTCCTTCGACCCGATCGGCCTTGCGGCAGCGCTGCGCAGGGGCTAATCCCTGCGGCATGCTGCCCCAGGACAGACTTTCCCAGATCGTTCAGCGTTTCGAGTTTCTCGAGGCGCTGCTGAATGCCGGACCCGCTGCCGAGGATATCGCGCGGATCAGCCGCGAATATGCGGATCTGAAGCCGGTGGTCACCCAGATTGCCGAGTGGCGCGCCGCCGATGACGGCATCCGCGAGGCGCAGGCCATGCTGGCCGATCCCGAGATGCGCGAACTGGCCGAGGACGAATTGTCCCGCCTGCGTGCCGCGATGCCCGAACTGGAGCATCAGTTGCGCATCGCGCTGCTGCCCAAGGATGCGGCCGATGCCCGTCCGGCCATCCTTGAGATCCGCCCCGGCACCGGCGGCGACGAGGCCGCGCTGTTCGCGGGCGACCTGCTCAACATGTATCGCCGTTTCGCGGAATCGCGGGGCTGGAACTTCCAGCTTCTGGAACTGTCGGAATCCGAACTGGGCGGCGTGCGCGAGGCCATGGCCCGGATCGAGGGCGAGGGCGTTTTTGCCCGGCTGAAATACGAATCCGGCGTCCACCGCGTCCAGCGCGTGCCCGAAACCGAATCCGGCGGGCGCATCCATACCAGCGCCGCCACCGTCGCCGTGCTGCCCGAGGCTGAAGATGTCGATATCGACATCCCCGCCAGCGACATCCGCATCGATACGATGCGCGCCAGCGGGGCAGGCGGCCAGCACGTGAACACCACTGACTCGGCGGTTCGGATCACCCACCTGCCGACCGGGATCATCGTCACTAGCTCGGAAAAATCCCAGCACCAGAACCGCGCCAATGCGATGGCGGTGCTGCGGGCGCGGCTTTACGACATGGAACGCATGCGTGCCGATGCCGAACGCGCCGCCGACCGTAAGTCTCAGGTCGGCTCGGGCGATCGCTCCGAACGCATCCGCACCTATAACTTCCCGCAGGGCCGGATGACCGACCACCGCATCGGGCTGACGCTTTATGCGCTGGACCGGATCATGGGCGGCGACCTGACCGAGATCACCGATGCCCTGATCGCCCACGATCAGGCGGCCCGGTTGGCCGCCGAAGTCGCATGACCCAAACCGGACGCGAGATCGTAACCGCAGCCGAGATCCGGTTGCGCGACGCCGGTATCGACAATGCGGCCGGCGATGCGCAGATCCTGTTTCTGTATGCCTTGGGCCGCGTGCTGGACCGCACGATTCCCCGCCACGCGCTGCGCGATCATCTGACCGCTTTGGTGCCCGAAGGCCTGCCTGCGACCTATGAGGCCATGATCGCTGCCCGCGCTGCGCGCCAGCCGGTCAGCCAGATCATGGGACGGCGGGCTTTCTGGAAACACGACTTCCGGGTGACCTCCGACACGCTGGACCCGCGCCCCGAAACCGAGCTGCTGGTCGAACTGGCCCTGTCGCAACCCTTCGACTCGGTGCTGGACCTTGGCACGGGGACGGGGGCGATCCTGATCTCGCTGCTGGCGGACCGTCCGCAGGCGCGTGGCATGGGCGTCGATCTGTCGCCCGCTGCCCTTGATGTGGCACGGGGCAATGCCCAGATGATCGGTGTACAGGCAGAATTCGCCGTCTCGAACTGGTTTGACGCCGTGACCGGGACGTTCGATCTGATCGTCTCGAACCCGCCTTATATCGCACTGGATGAAATGCCCGGTCTGTCCCCCGAGGTTCGCGATTGGGAACCCCGGATGGCCCTGACCGATGAGGGCGACGGGCTGGCCGCCTATCGCGCGCTTTGTGCAGGGGCACCCGGCCATCTGGCTCCGATGGGGCGTCTGATGGTCGAAATCGGACCAAGCCAGGGACAGGCCGTATCGGCGCTGATGCGCGATGCCGGTCTGGCCGGTGTGACGGTTCGGCAGGACCTGGATGGCCGCGATCGCGTCGTCTTTGGTCATAAAGCCGGGCAGCACGGCATCTAAATGCCGAAAAGCCGCGGAACGGCGAAATTTATGCTTGTCAGCAACGTTGCGGGATGTTTAGTGGCAGATGTGACGGGGGCGTAGCGCCCACGCACGGGTCAGTAACTCAGCCTCAAACTGGTAACGCAGGAACAGGGCCTCGGGCCGCACCTGAACTGGCACCCGCTGCAAGAGTTGACCCCAATCTGACCCCAACCTGAGCCGGCCCTTGCCGGACCATGAATTGACAACAAGCTGATGAGATCATCCAAATCCCGTTCGCGTAACAAGTCGAACCGCCAGCGCACGACGCTGGGGAATATCGTCAACCGCGTTTTCGATTCCTCGGGTCCCGAGGGCAAAGTGCGTGGTACGCCGCAACAAATCATCGAGAAATATCTGACGCTTGCCCGCGATGCCCAGCTGTCGAACGACCGCGTGGCCGAGCAGAGCTTCCTTCAGCATGCCGAACATTACACCCGCATGCTGGGTGAGGCGCAGCGCGAGCAGGCCGAACGCCAGCAGCATCAGAACGGCGCGTCGCGCGACGACGACCGCGATGAGGCCGTGCAGGGCGACAACGGCAACGCGAATAACGGCAATGGCCACCAGAACGGCCAGAACCAGCGCGCCGAGCGTAATGACGAGCGTCGCGAAGACCGCCGCGACAACCGCAATGACGACCGCCGCGACGAATCCCGCAACGAAAATCGTTCTGAAAATCGTTCTGAAAATCGCCGCGACAACCGCCGCGATGATCGCCGGGACGAGCGTCGCGAAGATCGTCGTGATGATCGCCGCGAGGAACGCACCACCTCTGAGCGTCCGCAGCCGCCTGCTGAGGAAGCCGGTCTTCCGCCGGTGATTTCGGCCGAGGAGCAGGGCGGTCCGGTCGAGACGCCGGAAACCGCACAGACCCAGCCCGCGGCAGTTGCTCCGGTCGAACCTGCTGCTTCGGTTGCAGCCGCGCCCGCCGCTACTGAGGCTGCTGCCGAGCCTGTCGTCGCCGAGGAAGCGCCCGCCGCACCGCGTCGTCGTACCCGTAGCACGCTCGGAACGACAACCAGCGCGACGGCTGGCACGACGACTGCTGCTGCACCGCGCACGCGCCGTAAACCCGCCGCTGCGGCTAATGCAGATGCGGCCGAGGCTCCGGCAACTCCGGCCACCGAAAAGGCTTCGGGCGAATAAGCCCGAAGCGAAAGCTTAGCGTGGCGCGGCGGCCAGACCCCGCGCCAGCGCGCAGAATTGCTCCAGACCGATTTCCTCGGCCCGCGATGTCGGCGCAATCCCCGCCTCAAGCAGCAGATCCTCCATCGCCGGATGCAGTCCCTTCAGGGACGCACGCAGCATCTTGCGGCGTTGGTTGAAGCCTGCCGCAACGACCCGGCTGAGCACCGCCGGATCGGCGGGATAGCGGGGTTCGGGCAGAGCGGTCAAATGGACCACAGCCGAGTGAATCTTGGGCGCGGGAACAAAGGCTTCCGGAGGCAGCGTCATCACGATCTTGGCGTCCGAGCGCCATTGCGCCAGCACCGCCAAGCGCCCATAGGCCTTTCCGCCGGGCTTCGCCACGATGCGTTCCGCAACTTCTTTCTGGAACATCAGCGTCAGCGATTGCCAGAAGGGCGGCCATTGGGCAGGCGTCAGCCAGCGGATCAGCAGTTCCGTGCCCACATTATAAGGTAAGTTCGCGACAATGCGGATCGGCGGCGTCAGATGCGCCAGCGGGTCGATCTCCAGCGCGTCGCCGTTGATCACGTGCAGACGGCCCGGATAGGCCTCGGAAATCTCGGCCAAAGCGGGCAGGGCGCGGGCGTCCTTTTCGATGGCCAGCACATGGCGCGCACCTTCGGCCAGCAGACCGCGGGTCAGCCCGCCGGGGCCGGGGCCGACCTCGATCACGTCGCAGCCGGTCAGATCGCCCGCCGCCCGCGCGATCTTGGCGGTCAGGTTCAGGTCCAGCAGGAAGTTCTGGCCAAGCTGCTTCTTGGCCTGCAGGTCGTGCCGCGCGATCACTTCGCGCAGCGGGGGCAATCCGTCGATCGCGCTCATCTTTTCTCCGCCATGTCATGGGCCATGCGCAAGGCGGCAATCACGCTGGCCGCATCGGCCAACCCCTTGCCGGCAATGTCAAAAGCCGTTCCGTGATCGGGAGAGGTGCGCACAAAGGGCAAGCCCAGAGTGACATTCACCCCGCCCGAAAAATCCAAAGTCTTGATCGGGATCAACGCCTGATCGTGATAGGCGCAGATCGCCGCATCGTAGCGCGCACGCGCTGGCGCGTGGAACATCGTGTCGGCGGGCAGTGGCCCGGCCAGATCGAAACCCTCGGCCCGCAGCCGCGCGAGCAAGGGCGCGATCCAATCGGTCTCCTCATGCCCCATCACGCCATTTTCGCCCGCATGCGGGTTCAGCCCGGCTATTGCCAGCCGAGGCGCGGCAATCCCGAAGTCGCGACGCATCGCGGCATCGGTAATGCGGATCGCTTGCGTCAGCACCTCGGGCGTCAGTGCACGCGGCACTTCGTTCAACGCGATATGGATGGTGGCGGGCACCACCCGGCAGGGCGGCGAAACCGTGGTCGAAGCCAGCATCATCACGACCGGGACATCGCCCGCCAGATGCGCCAGATATTCGGTATGGCCCGGAAAGGCGAAGCCCGCGCCGGTCTTCAGGGCTTCCTTGTTGATCGGCAGGGTGCAGATGCCGCCCGCCTGACCTGACATGGCCAATCCGACGGCGCGGGCGATGACCTCGATCACGCCTGCCGCATTGGCCGGATCGGGGCGACCCGGAACGGCGGGTGCGGGAAAATCATGCCGCAACACCGGCAAGACACCGGGCGGGACCGTTTCATCGGGGGATCGGACCTCGATCCATTCCGTGCCTGCAGGCAGATGGCGCGGATCGCCCATGAAGACAAAAGGCACGCCCGCAGCCAGCGCCTTGGGCGCAAGCTCGGGACCGACGCCTGCAGGTTCGCCACAGGTCAGGATGATGGGGCGATGCACGCTCATGTTCTTTCTTGTCCAAATAACTCCGGCTTATGCCGGAGTCTGCGCAGGTCTTAAGGCCGGCGGATGATCGCGTTGGCGCGAAGCTCGGCCAGGTAGTTATCCGCCGCGGCCGCGATCTTGCGGTTGAAGATCTGGTCGCGGATATCGTCACGCACCGGCAGCGCATTGGCGGGGCGGGCCGGATCGTCGGGGCCGGTCGCGACCGGGGCCTCGGGCGCATTCGCCAGCAGCGCCGGGCTGCGTTTGCACAGCATCAGCAGATCGACGGTGCCGCCATAATTGACCACTGCGGTTTCATTGTCGTCCAGCGTCGCCAGACGAATCGCCTCGCCCTGCGGGATCTGGCCCTGCGACAGGGTCTGGCGTGTCACCTGCTCGGCGGGAACCTGTCCGGTCGCGGCTTCAAGCTCGTCGCAGGTCCGGGCGCGGGCGGCGAAGTTTGCGGCCTCCTGCGCCGTGGCAAGACGCACCCGGATGTAATCCAGCACCTGTTCGGTCGCACCGGGACGCTGCGTGCCGCGCGTCTCGCGCAGGAAGAACAGGACAACCGCACCTTCGACCTGCAGCGGTTGGCTGATCGTGCCCGCCTGCATCTGCAGCAGGATCGGCCGCAGCGAGGGCGGCAGGTTCGCCAAGGGCGTCATCGGCAGCCGTCCGCCCTGCTGGGCCGAGGGCGTCGCCGAATATTGTCGCGCGAAAGCGGCGAAATCGGCCTCGGAACCGGTCTGGCTGACGATACGCTCGGCCAGTGCCATCGCTTTGCCTTCCTCGCCCGGAGGCGCGGGAATGATCAGCTCGGACAAGGAAACATGCGTGATCTCGGGCGTTTCGATGATGTTTTTCATCGCCTGCTCGACCTCGGCATCGCTGACGGTCACCTGACCGACCATGCGTGCGCGGACGAATTCGCGCCACAAAAGGCCCGAGACGACGAAATCCTCGAAGGTCTGGCGATCAACGCCGCTCTGGCCCAGCAGCTGGACGAACTGGTCCACGCCCATGCCGCCCCGGCTGGCGAATTCCTCAAGGCCAGCTGTGATCTGTTCGTCCGTTGCGGCGATACCGGCCTGCTTGGCGGCAAAGCTGCGCAGCCGGTCGTCGATCAGCGCCTTTTCCACCGAGGCGCGGTCGTTGTTCGGCGCGCGCAGAATCTGCATGAAGCGGGCGCGTTGTTCGATCTCGTAGCCGGTGACCGCCGAGTCGTTCACATAGACGACGGGTTGGAACAGGCCGGACTGGGCTTGTGCCTGATGCGTGAAGGGTCCGGGCACGGTTCCCGTTCCCGCCAGAATTGCGGCCAGTGCCGCCCCCAGAAGAATTCGACGCATCAGTTCCCTCGTCGCATGGTTTTGCCGGACCTTATCGCAGGCAGGCGCGGCGCGCCACCGTTCCCGGACCAGACGACTGCTTGCCGAAGCCGCCCAGACGGATGCCAAGATCAAAACTGGTATCCTCGTTCAGCGTGTCCGAGTCGCTGAAGCGTCGTTCGACCGACATTTCGACGGTGACGCATTCGTTGCGATATTCCAGCCCCAACTGGGTCTTTTGCGCGCGGTCGGCGCTGAAATCATAGCGGGTCTCGGCACTGGCCCACCAGCCGTCGCGGACCTGCCATCCGGCGATCGCGGTCAGTTCCGAGACATCCTCAAAACGATCCTCGCTGGGGTCGGCGTCCATCCACAGATACCCGGCCGAGATCTGCAGCCCCGGTCTGAGCCAACCCAGACGGGTTTCGTTCCGGCTTAGCGAAAAACTGTCGTCAAACAGCGCCCGGTTCACCAATGCCAGCCCGTTCGTCCCCGAATAGTTCGCCGAAAGCAGCCAGTCCGAGGCCTTGCCGCCCAAGGGGCCGCTGTCGTTGAAGGCCGGGTCGGGATGGCTGCGCAGCACGCGGCCCGCGGTCAGGCCGATCTGCCATCCCTCGGGGTCGATCCGTGTCCAGCTGACGCCCAAGTTGGCCCGCAACCCGGATTCGGTCGCGTCCCAGCCGGGGAAGCGGTCCAGCGAATAAAGGTTGCCCTCGTCGAATTCGATCAGGGTGCTGTCCTCGTTCGGGACCTTGTCTTCTTCTTCGCGGTCGGGGGACCAGATCAGCTGCGCCACAGGCTCGATGATCTGGGTCACGCCATCGGCATGGCGGGCAAAGGGCCAGCGCAATTCGGCGGCCAGCGTCGGATCGGCGCGGACGACCCAATCGTCGTAATTGCTGTCCTGCTTGATATGATAGAGATCGGCGTTCAGCTGGCCCTGAACCTCGCCGACCATGCCGTAGGGCAGGATCTCGGTGCGCAGCCAGCCCATGCCGACCGATCCGCGCGCCATGTCGCGGCCGATGACATCCTCGTTCGAGGAGCGGCGATGGGCATGGGTCGACCATTCCAGATTGGCGATGCCGCCGATGTAATTCGGCTGCCAGCGCCGCTGCCACAGTGCATCCGCGACCAGTGAGGGCGTGGTGTCGTCGGGTTCGTCGTCGCGCAGGGATTCGTAGTTGCCGATCCGCGCCGTCATCATCCGGTCGCGCCTGACCCGGTCCAGCGTCACGCCGCTCCACAGCCGGTCGGCATCGGTGATGTCGTAATCCAGAAGATAGGCGCGGTCCTTGGCCATCTGGACCTGCAGCCCCAGCATGTAGCCGCGCGGCAGTTCAAAGCGCGCCGCGCCGAACAGGTAGCCACGCGTCTCGCCCGGCTCGATATCGTCGCGGCTGATCGCGCCGTTCCACTCCATCTCGCCATTCGAGAAGGCCTGACGGTAGCGCAGCTCCAGCGTCGAGGTGCGGCTGGCGGCCAGGTAGGGCGTCAGCGTCACGTCGGCATGATCGCCCAGCGTGATGAAATAAGGCAGCTTGAAGCCGACCCCCAAAGCCGAGGTGGTACGGAATTGCGGGCGCAGGAAGCCGGTCATCCGCTCGACCGTGGGGTCCGGTGCGGTCAGCGACGGGAAACTGGCGACGGGAACGCCAAAGGCGCGGAATTGCGGCTGGTCGAAATGCAGCTGCCGGGTCTGGGCGTCATGGGTGATGCGCCGCGCGCGGACCTCCCATAGCGGAATCGGGTCCTCGGCGCAGATCTGGCAGCTTGAGGCCACCACATTGTCGAGGACGGTGATGCGGCCGTTCTGCTCGCGGCGCATCTCGCGCGCGGCCATCTGCATTTCCCGCGCCAGCACCAGCCGCGCGCCGCGCAGGATGCCATCCTGAAGGTTGGCATCAAGCTGGGCTGATTGCGCGATGACGATGGTCTCGTCCTGGGTGCCGCGCAGGCCGGGCTTGGTCACGTGGATCGGCCCTTCGATCACCGCGCCGCCGGTCTTGCCGTCATAGATCACGCGTGAGGCGATCAGTCTTGTGCCCTGATGCCAGACCACCACCCCGCCCGAGGCGGTCAGCCGGTCCTGCGCATCCAGCGTCACGGAATCAGCAAGAACGGTGGCCGGGCTGTTATCGGCAGCCGCCCCCGGCGCATTGGAAATATGGACCGAGGCCGGGCGCGAGGCAGATGTCGGCCGGTGCGGCGCCTCGGTCCCGTCGGCAAGGCGCTGGTTGTCGTCGGGCGTTTCGGTCGGGGCCAGCGCAGGCCCCACATTCCGATTGGACAGGAAACCATCGTCCTGTTCATAGATCGGCAGGGTCTGGCCGTCGGTCATCAGGGTCTGCGCGCCCGCAGCGGCGGGAACCAGCCCAGCACAGGCGGCCAGCAACCATGCGGGGGCGGTTTTGCGCCCTGTTTTTCTGGCGTTCTTGGCGCGCCATTTCCTATGCATCAACCATCCTCCAGCCGCAAAAGCGCCCCAAGGGCGAAAAGCAGCGCAACGATCGGCGGCGTCCATCCGGCCAATACCGGGGGAATGTCACCGTTTTCACCCAAAACTTGCGCCAAATTGCGCAAGAAGAACAGTCCGATGCCGCAGCCAAAGGCTCCCAGCACCAACATTCCCATCTTGCGCCCGCGCATGTGGCGCATGGTGAAGGCGGCGGCAATCGCGACCATGGCGGCCATCAGCAGCGGGCGCGCCAGCTCCATCTGGAACCAGACCTTGTGCCGTTGGGCCGAAAAGCCGGCACGCTCAAGCCCACGGATGAATTGCGGCAGTTTCCAGACCGGGATCGCCTCGGGACGGCCGAAACTGTCGCGGATGCGGGCGGCGGTCAGGTCGGTCGGCAGTTCCATGCGCGGATAGGTCCGGGCGGTGGCCTCGGGGTTCGGGTCGGTCAGAGGCCATTCCTTGACCTCGGAAAGCTGCCACGCGCCTTGGGTCAGACGGGCCTCGGCGGCGTCGATACGGCGGGTCGGGCCGGCATCCGGCGCAAAGACCATGAAGGTCGCGTCGTAAAGCGTGGTCGCGTCGGGGCTGGCGCGGGTGGCGCGGATGACGACCTGACCCATGGTCTCGGTCCCGTCGGCGTCGCGGCTGCGCAGTGCCTGACGCAGCCAGACGCCGCTTTCGCCAAGGCTGACGGTCTGGCCACCATCGCTGCGCAGCCGCGTCACTGCGTCATCGTAATGCTTGGTGGTGGCCGCGACCATCGGGTTCAGAATGGCGACGCACAGGATGCCCGCCAGCGCCGCCGCGACGGCAGGCGCGGCAAGGATACGCAGCCCTGATCGTCCCGAGGCGCGGATCGCCACCAGCTCCGAGCTGCGCGACATGTTCAGGAACATCGCGATCCCGGCCAGCACCGTCACCAGCGGCAGGATCGAATAGAAACTGGCGGTGATGTTCAGCGCCGAAAGCCTCGCCGCGCCTGCCAGCCCGATATTCTCGCCCGAGAAGCGGCGGATCTGCTCGACGATGTCGATCAGAAACAGGATGGCGGCAAAGATCGCGGCGATCATCAGCAGGGTGCGCAGAAAGCGCCGCGCGACATAGGCGGACAGGATCATGCCGCGTCCTCCGTGGGGGCGGATCGCCGTTTCGGCCCGCGTGGACGTGCGGCCAGCCACAGCACGCCGATGCAGATCAGCCCGCCCACCAGCGGCGGAACATACATCAGCGGCCAGCGCGAGGCATTCTGCGCAACCTGATTTTCGGCGGCCGTGCCCAGAAACTGCACGACGATCAGCGCGACCACCGCCCAGATCACCTGCCGCCAGACGCCAAAGCGGCTGAAGCCGCCCAGAAGCAGCATGGCAAAGCCCAGCATGGCTGCAACCGGGGCCTGAAAGGGCTTGGCCAGCCGCTCATGCGCCTCGGCCAGCGCCTGATCCCGGCTGTTTCCGGTCGCCGACAGCAGCGCCGCATCGGGATTAAGCAGCCGGGCCGTGGAATAGGCGCGCAGGTCGCGGTTGCGCTGACCTTCCGACCCCGCCAGCGAGCCGATGTCATAAGCCAGCTCATCGAAGCGGGTGACGGACAATTGCTGGCGGCCATTTGTCAGGCGCAGGTTCTGGGCCATGCCACGCATCAGAACCAGCCTTGGCCCGTTCGCGGTCTTGACCACCAGCGCCTCGGTCGCGGTGTAGGTCGCCTTATTGGTCGGATCGCGCGCATCCTCAAGGAAGAAGTCCTCAAGCCGCCCGTCAGGGGCAATGTCGCGAATATACAGGGTGACGCCCTTGACCGGATACTGGAACGATCCGGCGCGCAGGAATTCGGCGGTGACGTTCTGGGCGATCTCGGCCTGCCGGTCGGCCATCCGCCCGCGCGCCAACGGCACGATCGAATGGACCAGCAGCGCCACCATCAGCGCCACCAGCACGCCAAAGACCAGCACCGGTCGCGCCAATCGCCAGGGCGACATGCCCGCCGCCTGCATCGCCACCAGCTCGGATTCCGAGGCCAGCCGATTCGTGCCATAGGCCGAGGCAGCAAAGGCCGCGATCGGCAGCACCACCGAAATTACCAGGGGCAGGGTCAGCGCGGTGAACTCCAGCACCACCAGCGCTGTCTGCCCGTCCGAGATCAGCTGCTCGAACAGGGAAACGGCCCGGTTGATCCAGTAGACGGATACCAGAACCAGCGCGAAAAACCCAAACAGGGTCAGAAGCTGCGACAGGATGTAGCGGTCGATCCGGGGCATGGGGTCTTTCGCGGAGGGGGCATTGCAGTTTGCTTAGCCTCTGAGCAGGATTTGCGAAAGACCCGGCTCTGGTCAACTGCCTGTCGGGTGACTAGTTTCCGCTCACACGCATCAATTCAAGGAGCTGATTGATGGCAACCCCGGTCGAAATTTCCTTCACCGCAACCGACGGCGCCGGACTTGCCGCGCGCAAGGGACGGATCGCGATCCTCGTGTCGTCGGCCGGGCGGGTCCCCGCGGGTCTGCCGCGCGCGGCGCGCGAGGCGGTGAACCGGGCGCTGGCCTCGGACGCATGGAAAGCGGTGAAGCCGGGCAAGGCGCTGGATCTGGCCTTTCCTGCCGGGCTTCAGGCCGATGCGCTGCAACTGGTGTCGCTGCCGCGTCCGACCGATGTGACCACCGCCCGCAAGGCCGGGGCGTCGATTGGTGCCGGTCTGGGCAAGTCCGAGGCGCTGGTGCTGGCGGGCGACCACCCGATGGCCGCCGAGGTCGCGCTGGGGCTGGCGCTGCGGGCCTATGACTTCTCGGCCTACAAAACCAAGAAATCCGATGGCGATGAGGCCGAAGCCGATGTCGACGCCCCGCGTGGCCGCGTCACCTTCATGCACAGGGACCCCGAGGCGCTGGCCCGCAAGGCCGCCGATGGCGCCGCGCTGGCCGAGGGCGTGTTCTTTACCCGCGATCTGGTCAACGAACCCGCCAACGTCCTGACCACCAGCGATTTCGCCGACCGCCTGCTGGCCATGCAGGAGCTGGGCCTTGAGGTCGAGGTGCTGGACGAGGACGAACTGGCCAAGCTGGGCATGCGTGCGCTGCTGGGTGTGGGGCAGGGCTCGGAAAGCCCGTCCAAGGTCGTCGTCATGCGCTGGAACGGTGGTGGGGACGAAGCTCCGCTGGCACTGGTCGGCAAGGGCGTGGTCTTTGACACCGGCGGCATCTCGATCAAGCCCGCAGCGGGCATGGAAGAAATGACCATGGACATGGGCGGCGCGGGCGTCGTCGCGGGCGTCATGCGCACCTTGGCGCTGCGCCGGGCCAAGGCCAATGTCGTGGGTCTGGTCGGGTTGGTCGAGAACATGCCCGACGGCAAGGCTCAGCGACCGGGCGATATCGTGAAGTCGATGAAGGGCGACACGATCGAGGTCATCAACACCGACGCCGAAGGTCGCCTCGTGCTGGCCGACGTGCTGTGGTACACGCAGCAGCGCTTCAACCCCAGCGCCATCGTCGATCTGGCGACCCTGACCGGGGCGGTCATCATCGCGCTGGGCCATGAAAACGCCGGCGTCTTTGCCAATGACGACAAGTTCGCCGATCAGCTTCTTGCCGCTGCCAAGGCCGAGGGCGAGGGGGCGTGGCGTCTGCCGATCTCGCCCGCTTATGACGAGCTGATCAACTCGCGTCTGGCCGACATCAAGAACACCGGCGGCCGGCCTGCGGGTTCGATCACCGCGGCGCAGTTCCTGCATCGCTTCATCGGCAAGGACGTGCCGTGGATCCATCTGGACATCGCGGGCGTGGCTCTGCCGCCGGGTGCGACGGCGCTCGCACCGAAAGGTGCAACCGGCTGGGGCGTGATGACGCTGAACCGGCTGGTCCGCGACCGTTTCGAGACCAAAGCCTGATGGGCTCGGCCCTGTTCTATCACCTGACCCGCTCGGCCCCCGGTCAGCTTTTGCCCATGCTTCTGGGCAAAAGCCTGCAGGCGGGCTGGCGGGTCGAGCTGCGGGGCAGGGACCGTGCGCGGCAGGTCGCGCTTGACGAAAACCTCTGGTTGGCCGAGGGCTTCCTGCCCCATGGGCTGGCCGGAGGCCCGCACGACGACCGCCAGCCGGTGCTGCTGACGGTCGAAGGGCAGGCGGCACCCAATGCCGCCCGCTGCGTGATCGCGCTGGATGGGGCCGAGGTTCCCGCCGCCGAATGCGCCGGGCTGGACCGCGTCTGCATCATTTTTGACGGCAACGATCCCGAGGCGCTGGACCGCGCCCGCGCGCAATGGCGCGACCTGAAGGCGGGCGGGGTCGAGGCCGAATACTGGTCCGAGGCGGATGGCCGCTGGGAACGCAAGCAATAGGCGCTAGCGTTCAAGGATCAGCAGGTTCCCCTCGATGCTGACGCGGGCGAAGCGCGACAGGTAGGACATGCCCATCAGCGACATGTCCAGATCGGATTTCAGCACCAGCGCGGGCACCTTGCTGTCGTGGATGTCACCGACGCTGACGCTGTCGAGCATCACCGTCGCTGTCTGGACATTGCCATTGGCGGTTCGCGCGGCACCGATATAGGCCAGCGCGTCGGGATCGATCCCGGCCTTGCGCGCATCGGTCTGTCCCAGCGCGATGGTGGTCGCGCCGGTGTCGATGACAAAGCGGATCGGCGCGCCATTGACATCGACCGTCAGATGAAAATGCCCGTCATCGCCCAGAGGAACCTCGATCCGGTCGCCGTCAAGGATGCGCGCTTGGGGCGAGACGGTCTGGCGGATCTCTCCCCACAGACCGGCAATGGCGATCACGCCCAGAAAGATCATCCCCCATGCGGCGGCAAGGCGCAGGGTGCGGCCGGGCTGGGCACGCAATTCGACCAGCAAAAAGCCTCCGATCGCGACCAGCAGCAGAACCAGATAGGTCAGGCGGCCCAGATCTTCTGCCATGCTACACGAGTCCCGATCCTTTCAGCCCATCGATCACAAATTGGATCGAGAGCGCGGCAAGAAGCATCCCGAACAGCCGCGTGACCACCATGGTTCCGGTCCTGCCCAGTAAATGGGCAATCGGACCGGCCAGAGCGAACATCACCGCGACCAGTGCAAGGACAACCAGCATGACGAGGTGGATCATCAATGTATGCGCGGGGTTTGGGTCCTGATTGACCAGCAGAATCATCGTCGCCAAAGCGCCGGGCCCGGCCAGCAGCGGCATGGCCAGCGGAAAGACCGACGGATCGTCATGATCGTCGCGCTCGGGCTCGTCCTTGGTCTGGCCTTCGCGTCGCTGGGTCCGGCGTTCGAACAGCATGTCGAGCGCGGTCAGGAAAAGCAGCATGCCGCCAGCGATGCGGAAGGCCGGAAGCGAGATGCCGATGCCGTTCAGGATAGCCTCTCCGGCCAGGCCGAACAACGTCATCAGGGCGCCCGCGATGATCACGGCGCGCCAACCGATCCGACGGCGCCGCTGCGTGCTCATGCCATTGGTCAAGACGATGAACAGCGGCGCCAGACCGACAGGGTCGATGACGACGAACAGGGTAACGAAAGCGCTGATGATCTGGGTGCTATCCATGTCTTGCCTCAGTATGTCGCGGATCGTGGCGACTGGGAAGGCAGTCGCGAATGGCGGCCGGGATCACGCGTTTGGGGGTTTCCCGATGGCCACGCGCACCCTATATCGAATGCAGTCTATGCTATGCACGGCCTGATGGGTCGTGCCACGGAGGTAAACACATGCACGCACCTTCCCCCATGGCGCTTTTGCTGATCGCGATCGTCGTTCTGGTCCTTTTCGGACGCGGCAAGGTCTCGTCCCTGATGGGCGAGGTCGGCAAGGGAATCACCGCCTTCAAGAAGGGCGTCAAAGACGGCGCAGAAGAAGACAAGGCCGAAGCGAAAGAGCTTGAGCTGAACTCGACCGACGACATCGTCAAGGCCCGCGCCGAGCTGGCCGCCGAACGCGCCAAGCTGGACGCCGAGCGCGCCCGCATGACCGCTGATGCGGGTCTGCGCGACGTGACGCCCGCCGATCAGAACAAACTCTGACCGGCTGAACTGAACCGCCATGCTGGATATCGGCTGGAGCGAGCTTCTGCTGATCGGCGTTGTTGCGCTGATCGTCATTGGCCCCGAGGATCTTCCCAAGCTGTTCCATACGCTGGGGCGGCTGACGGCGCGCGCGCGCGGCATGGCGCGCGAATTCACCAGCGCCATGGAGGATGCGGCGAAATCCTCGGGTCTGGATGAGGCCGGCAAGGCGCTGAGGGATGTGAACTCGCTGACCTCCAAGAAATCGCTGGGGCTGGACGCGCTTGAGCGCGCCACCGAGCGTTTCGAGAAATGGGACCCGCTGAACCCCCGCGACGAAGCCGCCAAGACCGGGCCGGTGCCCGATCCTGCGGCCCCGGCCGCGCCTCAGGCCTTCCCCGAAGGCTCGCGTTTTGCCGCGCCTGCTCCTGCGCCCACACCTGCTGCTGATGCGCCGCTGCCGCCCGCGCCGGGCGTCGAGGCCCCGCATCCCGTCGCGGATGATGCGGGAAGCGACACGGCAGGGGGCAAGCGGCGGCTGCACGCGGTGCGACGCTCGGACCAATAGACAGACAGGAAAGGCTGCCGCGTGGCGACTAAATCTGCCAAGTCGGAAGATATCGACGATTCCTCCGCTCCCTTGATCGAGCATCTGGCCGAGCTGCGCACCCGGCTGATCTGGTCGGTTCTGGCCTTCGTCGTGGCCATGGTCCTGTGCTATTTCGTCTGGAACCCGATCTTCGATTTCCTGACCCAGCCGATCTGCCATGCGCTGGAAAAGCGCGGCCAGACCTGCGGCCTGATCCTGTTGAAGCTGCAGGAAGGCTTCTTTGTCGCCATGCGCATCGCGTTTTTCGGCGGCTTTGTTCTGGCCTTCCCGGTGGTCGGCTATCAGCTTTGGCGCTTTGTCGCGCCGGGGCTTTACCGCAGCGAAAAGAACGCGCTACTGCCGTTTCTTCTGGCGTCGCCCATCATGTTCCTGATCGGCGCGGCCTTCGCCTATTACGTCATCCTGCCTTGGGCCTTCGACTTCTTCCTGGGCTTCCAGCAGGGACCGCTGGCGTTGCCTGATGATCCAACGGGGACGGCGGCAACGGCAACGACGGCGGCGCAACCTTGGGCCGGGGTCGTCTTCCAGGGCTCGGTCGAGGAATATCTGCGCCTGACCACGAAGTTCATTCTGGCCTTCGGTCTGTCCTTCCAGCTGCCGGTCGCGCTGACCCTGATGGGCAAGGCCGGGCTGGTGTCCTCCGAGGGGCTGGCCAGCGTGCGCCGCTATGCCGTCATCGTCATTCTGGTGCTGGCCGCGATGATCACACCGCCCGATGTCATCAGTCAGGTGGTGCTGTTCAGCGTGATCTATGGCCTTTACGAGATCTCGATCTATCTCGTGCGCCGCATCGAGAAGAAGCGCGATCTGGACGAGCAGGAAGCCGATGTCGAGTAATCTTCTGGTCCGCATCGCCGAGGCGCTGGAGCGCATGGCCCCCCCGCCTGCACCCGAGCCCAGCTTTTCCGAGGCCAGCGCCTATGTCTGGCATCCCGATCCCGACCGGCTTGAGCCGGTGGCCGAGGTCAGCCGCGTCGATCTGGTCCAGCTGATCGGCATCGACCGTTCCCGCGATACGCTGCTGGCCAATACCATGCAGTTTGCGCAGGGGCATGCGGCGAATAACGCGCTGCTCTGGGGTTCGCGCGGGATGGGGAAATCCTCGCTGGTCAAGGCCGTCCATGCCGAGGTCCGGCGTCAGGGCCTGCCGCTGGTGCTGGTCGAGATCGCGCGTGAGGATCTGGGCTCGGTCGGGCGGCTTCTGGCCATTCTGGGCAAGGCCGCGGACCAGCGCTTCGTGCTGTTCTCGGACGACCTGTCCTTCAGCCATGATGACACGCAGTACAAGTCGCTAAAGGCTGTTCTGGATGGCGGCATTGCGGGTCGGCCCGCGAACGTGATCCTTTACGCCACCTCGAATCGTCGTCACCTGATGCCGCGTGACATGATCGACAACGAACGCTCGACCGCGATCCATCCCGGCGAGGCGGTCGAGGAGAAGGTCTCGCTCTCGGATCGTTTCGGGCTGTGGCTGGGCTTCCACCCATGCTCGCAGGACGAGTATTTGGCGATGGTCCGTGGCTATTGCGATGCTTACGGCGTCACCATCAGCCATGAAGACCTGCGAACCGAGGCAATCGAGTGGCAGGCGACGCGTGGTTCGCGCTCGGGGCGAGTGGCCTGGCAGTTTTTCACCGACTTGGCTGGTCGCCAAGGGATTGCGGTTTGAATTAGGCCGCAATTTCAGGTTGTTAGTTAATTCATGGCAAAAAAACAGGCAAACTCCGCTAAATCTTTAATCTAACATAGCTAAAAGTCGTGCCTTGTCATCGAGAGGCTTTCGCAAAACGCGTTCTGAGGCTATGGTGTCAGAAGACGGACCCGATCAGGGTCGTCTGGAAATCTCGACCGGGTGAGAGTACTGCCAATCTCACCCGGTCTAGCCATACAAATAAAACAACAACATCGTTACGCGGCTGACTATGAGATTGCCCGTAATGCCGCTATCCCGATAGCTGGCTTTTTGGTGAGGTTTTCGTGTAATTTTCACATGGAAACCGGTATCTTCCGCTCATCCGGGGCGTGTATATTTCCCCAAGTCAGCCAACCATCCCATCCGAGGTGCCGAACGTGGCCGGACCACGCAAGGAAGAAAATGTGTCGGGGGCGGATGCCCCTGCGAAGGACAAAATGGACAAGGCTGCCGAACGTCTTGCAAGGCGAGAGGCGAACCAAGCCGAGCGCGAGGCGCGACGTGCGGCGAATCAGGCCGAACGCGCCGAGCGCAAATCCGGGCGTGGAGTGGAGGCAGATGGGGCGACAGCACCGGTCGTGGCAAAGCCCGCGCGCGCCTTCAACATCCTGATCATTGCGCAGGCCGGTCGGCTGGAACGCGAGGCAGTGCTGTTCGCGGCCAGCCTGCGGCGGAACGCGCCTGACTGGCAGGGGCGGCTCATCGTGGCCGAACCGCTAGAGGCCGAGGCGTGGGAAGGGGTCGAGACGCAGATCTCGGATGCTGCCCGAACCTTGCTTGGCGCATACGGGGCCGAGATCCGGCCCTTCACCGCCCGCCATTTCGGCAAGGACTACCCCTACGGCAACAAGATCGAGGCGCTGGCAGTCCTGCCGGAATCCGAGCCGTTCATCTTTTTCGACAGCGATACGCTGGTGACTGGTCCGCTGGATCGGTTGCCCATCGACTTTGCCCGCCCCTCGGCGTCGATGCGGCGGACCGGGACATGGCCCGCGCCGCCGCTTTACGGTCCGGGATACGGCGATATCTGGCGGTCGCTTTATGACCGCTTTGGGCTGGACTTCGCCAGCTCGCTTGACCGTTCGCAGCCGGTCGAGCATTGGGAGCGCTACCTCTATTTCAACGCGGGTTGGTTCTTTGGTGCCGATCCCAAGGAATTCGGTCGGCGCTTCCTGACATACGCGTTGGAGGTGAATGCCGATCCGGGGGACGAGTTGGCGTGCCAAAGCCTTGATCCTTGGCTGGATCAGGTCGTCCTGCCACTGGTGGTCCACGGGCTTGGCGGTGGACGGCCCACTGCCGATCTGTCCGGACTCGATGGCGATGTGACCTGCCATTACCGCAACCTTTCGCTGCTTTACGCGCGCGAATCCGATGCCGCGATGTCGCTGGCCGAGGAATTGATCCAAAGCCCGAGGCTGGCAGACCTGTTTGCCGAGGATGAGGAGGTCAGCCGTCTTGTCGCAAGGAACGAAGGGCGGCAGGTGATCCGCCCGATGTTCGCGGGCGAATGGAAGATCTCGGAACAGGCGATCCGTCATCGGCTGAAACGAGAGGGGTTGTGGTTCCGCTGACCCCGGAAAAATGAAAAGCCCCGGCGCAGCACGCCGGGGCTTTCTTGTTCATGAAAACGCTGGATCAGCTCAGGGCCGAGTCGCAGCGCTCGCAGGTGCCGGCATGATCATGTGTGCCGACATCGGGCAGGATCTTCCAGCAGCGCTCGCATTTTTCGCCTTCAGCAGCCTCGAAGACCACGCCGACGCCCGCGACATCGGGCAGGCGGAAGGCCTCGTTCGGGGCCGGGTCGGCGGTCAGGCTCAGGTCCGAGGTGATGCAGATATCAACGAAATCTACCGATTTCAGTGCCTTCAGCACTTCGGCATCCTCGATATGGACGACCGGAGCAGCCTCGAGGCTGGCGCCGATCACCTTGTCGGTGCGCTTGATTTCCAGCGCGGCGGTCACCGCGCGACGGGTGCGGCGGATCGCCTCCCATTTGCGGGCCAGCGGTTCGTTCAGCCAGTCGGCGGGCGTCACCGGGAAGTCGTGCAGATGGACCGAGTCGTCATCCGAGGGATTACGGCTCAGCCAGACATCTTCCATGGTGAAGGGCAGGATCGGGGCAAGCCAGGTCACCAGACGCTGGAACAGGATATCCAGCACCGTGCGGGCCGAGCGGCGGCGCAGGCTGTCCGTCGCGTCGCAGTAAAGCGCGTCCTTGCGGATGTCGAAATAGAAGCTCGACAGGTCCACGGTCGCGAACTGGAACACGGTCTGGAAGACGCCTTGGAAGTCATAGGCGTCGTAACCCTTGCGCAGCTGGTGGTCGATCTGCGCCAGACGGTGCAGCACCCACTGTTCCAGTTCGGGCATGTCCTTGACCTCGACACGCTCGGCGGCGTCGAAGCCGTCAAGGTTGCCAAGGACGAAGCGCAGCGTATTGCGCAGGCGGCGATAGCTGTCGGCGGTGCCCTTCAGGATTTCCTTACCGATGCGCAGGTCGGTGGTGTAGTCGGACTGCGCCACCCAAAGACGCAGGATATCCGCACCATATTCCTTGATGATATCGGCAGGTGCGACGGTATTCCCCAGCGACTTGGACATTTTCATGCCCTTTTCGTCCAGCGTGAAGCCGTGGGTCAGCACGCCCTTGTAAGGCGCGCGGCCCTTGGTCGCGCAGGCTTGCAGCAGCGAGGAATGGAACCAGCCGCGATGCTGGTCGGTGCCTTCCAGATACAGATCGGCGATGCCGTCGGGCGAGCCATCGGCGCGGTCACGGATCACGAAAGCATGGGTCGAGCCGGAATCAAACCAGACATCCAGCACATCCATGACTTGATCATAGGCCTCGGGATCGGCCACGCCGTCCAGCATCTTCGCCTTGAAATCGTCGTGATACCAAACGTCTGCGCCGTCTTTCTCGAAGGCTTCGATGATGCGGTCATTGACGCGCTGATCGCGAAGCAGGAAGTCCGCATCGTCCGGGCGCGCGCCTTTCTTGACGAAGCAGGTCAGCGGCACGCCCCAAGCGCGTTGACGCGACAGCACCCAGTCGGGGCGGTTCTCGATCATCGAGAACAGGCGGTTGCGCCCGGTTTGCGGCGTCCATTTCACCAGCCGGTCGATCGAGGCCAGCGCGCGGGCGCGGATCGTGTCGCCATATTCGCCCATGCCATCGGTCAGCGCCTTGTCGATCGAGGCGAACCATTGCGGGGTGTTGCGATAGATCAGCGGCGCTTTCGAGCGCCAGCTATGCGGGTAGCTGTGCTTGACCTTGCCCTTGGCCAGCAGCGCGCCGGAATAGGCGAGTTGCTTGATGACGCTGACATTGGCCGGGCCTTCCGCGCCTTCCGGCGTCAGGATGGCCTGACCGCCAAACAGCGGCAGATCGGCGCGGTAGCTGCCATCCGGCTCGACATTATAGGTCATCGGCAGGCCGAATTTCAGGCCAAGCTGATAGTCGTCATCGCCGTGGCTGGGCGCGGTATGGACAAAGCCCGTGCCCGCATCCTCGGTGACATGGTCGCCCGGCAGCAGGGGTACGTCGTAATCCCATTCAGCCGCGCCGTTCTCGACGCCGCGGAAGGGGTGCGCCAGCAGCACGCCTTCCATCTCGGCGGCGGTGACGTCGCGCAGACGGGTGAAGCCCTCGACCTTGGCGGATTTCATCACGCCCTCGGTCAGCGCGTCGGCCAGCACCAGCTTCTCGCCGGTCTTGGCGGTGGCGTTCTCGGGCACAGCGCCGACCTCGTACAGACCATAGGCGATGGTCGGGTTATAGGCCACGGCGCGGTTTTGCGGGATGGTCCAAGGGGTCGTGGTCCAGATCACCACCGAGGCCCCGTCCAGCGCGCCTTGCGCCGCAAACCGCACCCAGATCGTGTGGCTGGTATGGTCGTGATATTCGACCTCGGCTTCGGCCAAGGCGGTTTTCTCGACCGGCGACCACATCACGGGCTTGGAGCCCTGATACAGCGCGCCGTTCATCAGAAGCTTCATGAACTCGGCCGCGATCACGGCTTCGGCGTGGTAGTTCATCGTCAGGTAGGGGTCTTCCCACTTGCCGATGATGCCAAGGCGCTTGAATTCCTCGCGCTGGGTTTCCACCCAGCCTTCGGCGAATTTGCGGCATTCCTGACGGAACTCGACGACATCGACGTCGTCCTTGTTCTTTTGCTGCAGGCGGTACTGTTCCTCGATCTTCCATTCGATCGGCAGGCCGTGGCAGTCCCAGCCCGGCACATAGCGGGCGTCGCGGCCCATCATCTGCTGGCTGCGGGTGATGAAGTCTTTCAGCACTTTGTTCAGCGCGTGGCCGATATGCAGATGGCCGTTCGCATAAGGAGGGCCGTCATGCAGGATGAAGGGCGCGCGACCCTTCTTGGTGCGCAGGCGGTCATAGATGCCCATGCGCTCCCAGCGGTCCAGCCATTCCGGCTCGCGCTGGGGCAGGCCCGCACGCATGGGGAAGTCGGTCTGGGGCAGGAAGACGGTGTCGCGATAGTCGGGCGCGGTCGAGGTCGTTTCGCTCATCTGGCGGGGATCCTTCGGGTGGAGGGCAGGCGTAGATAACCCGACGGCGAGGAACCCCTACGCCGCCGGGCGGATAATTCGAAAGATCCGGCCCATGCTGAACATGCGCCGGGTTATAGGAAACGGGTGCGGCCCCTGCAAGCGCGACGAACCGGCCACTTGCACCCCGCGCGCGCCCGGCCCATATCCCGGCAATGATCCCAGCGCGCTTTCCCATCTCTGCCGAAGATATCGACCGCGTCGTCGCGGTGTTCTACGCAGCCATCCGCCGGCACGAGGTGCTTGGCCCGGTCTTTGCCGCCCATGTCGTCGACTGGCCCACGCATGAGGCCAAGATTGCCGCCTTCTGGCGCAATGCCATCCTGTATGAGCGCAGCTATGACGGCAGCCCGATGCAGGCGCATATGCGCGCCGGAAATGTCGAGCCGCCCCATTTCGCCGACTGGTTGATGCTGTTCGACGAGACCCTGCGCCGGACCCTGCCCGCAGACGTTGCCGCGGCTTGGTCCGATCTGGCCCATCGTATCGGTGCCGGTCTGCGCATGGGGGTCGAGAATATGCGCCCTGCGCCGGGCGGGCGTCCTCCGATCTTGCGTTGAACCCGCGCAGGGCGTAAACAAAACGGGAACAAACCCGGAGGCTGCCATGCAGATCGACTATCTGGAATTCAGTTCCCCCGACATCGCCGCCACCAAGGATTTCTTCAGCCGCGCCTTTGGCTGGAGCTTCAACGATTACGGTCCTGAATATCAGGAACTGGCGGATGCGGGTGTCTCGGGCGGGATCGCGGCTGCACCGCTGGCCCCGCCGCTGGTCATCCTGAAGGCCGAGGATCTTGAGGCCGCATTGGCGCAGGTCAGCGGGGCAGGGGCGGAAATCACCAAGCCGATATTCAGCTTTCCCGGCGGGCGGCGCTTCCAGTTCCGCGAACCCGGCGGGACCGAGATGGCGGTCTGGTCAGAGGCCTAGCCCTTGTTCCTGGGCGGGCGGGGGCGATAGGTGGGCAGGTTCCAGCCCAGCAGCATGCTGCCTGCCCGCAGCGCGAAAACCGTGATGCCGCAGGCGATCAGCGCCCATACTCCGGGGCAGCCGATGCCGATCAGCACGACGGCGACGACCGCGCCGCCGAATGTCGCGGTGACGTAAAGCTCGCCCTGTTTCAGGATCAGTGGCAATTCATTGGCGACGGTATCGCGAGCCATGCCGCCGAAAGTGCCCGTGATGATCCCCATGGCAACCGTGACGATCGGACCGGCTCCGGCCCCGATCGCGACATCGACCCCGGCGGGGACCGCCACGGCCAATGCCAGCGCGTCCAGCCACAGGATAAGGCTGTAGCGGCTTTCGAACAGATGCGCGGTGAAAAACACCAGCACCGCGGCCAGCGAGGTCAGCACCAGCAATCCCGGCCGCCCGACCCAAAAGACCGGGTCCTGACCCAGCAGCAGGTCGCGCAGCGTGCCGCCGCCGATGCCGGTCAGCGTCGCGAAGAAGATGAAGCCGACCAGATCAAGCTGCGCGCGGCTGGCGACCAGCGCTCCGGTCAGGGCAAAGACCAGCACGCTGGCGTAATCAAGGAAAGGAACGGCGTCCTCGGGACTCACCCGGCGGCCTTTGCGGGCTTGTAGGGGGCCATTCCGGCGCGGGCCAATTCATCGGCGCGCTCGTTTTCAGGATGCCCGGCATGGCCCTTGATCCATTCCCAGCGCACCTGGTGGCGGGCCTGAGCCGCGTCCAGACGCTGCCACAGCTCGACATTCTTGACCGGCTTGCGGTCGGCGGTGCGCCAGCCATTGCGCTTCCAGCCGTGAATCCACTGGGTCACGCCATTTTTCACATAGGCGCTGTCGGTGGTGATGGTGATCTCGCTGGGGCGGGTCAGCACCTCCAGCGCGGAAATCGCGGCCATCAACTCCATGCGGTTATTGGTGGTGTCGCCCTCGCCGCCGGACAGTTCGCGCTCCTTCAGGATCGCGTCCCCGTCCATGGCGCGCATCAGCACGCCCCATCCGCCGGGGCCGGGATTGCCGCTGCATGCCCCGTCGGTCCAGGCGAAAAGCGCGTTCATGCGTCCAGCGCCTTATAGCCGGGCAGGGCGGCGATGCGGTCAAGCCAAGCGTTGATCGCCGGGAAGCGCGACATGTCGAAGCCGCCACGCGTCCCCGCCGTGCAGGTATAGCCGTAAAGGCAGATATCCGCGACCGATGCCTTGTCGCCGACCAGCCAGTCCTGTGCCGCCAGACGATCCTCCATGACCTGCAGCAGCGCATGGCCGCGATCCAGCAGCTCGGCCAGACGTTCGGGCGTGGCCAGATGGCGACGCTGGGGATAGTAGAGCAGCGCGGCCCGGACCGCGACGACGCCCTCATGCTGGTTCTGTTCCCAGAACATCCAGCTGAGCATCTCGGCGCGGGTGAAGGGATCGGCGGGGACGAAATCCGTGCCTTCGCCCAGCCAGTTCAGGATCGCGTTCGATTCCGGCAGCAGGCGGCCGTCGTCCAGTTCCAGCACCGGGGCCTTGCCAAAGGGCAGGCGGCCCTCGGCCTTGGCCGTGTCCAGCGCGGTGGTCTCATATTCGACGTCAAAGGTCGGGCAGTCCCGGCCCAAAAGCGACAGAAGCAGCCGCACCTTGTAGCTGTTTCCAGAAGAAGGCATTGAATAAAGACGCATTTTTCGATCCGACTACTGAAATCACCAAACCCTTGCGGGCCATATGGCGGGCACTATAGGCGGGAAGTCCGGGGGCGGCCAGTGCAAGCGGGATGCAACCGACCGCCCTGCAATCTCAGGAGGGCTTGTTCAGATAGGGGATGGCCCCGGCAATGTCGGTATCGTCGATCAGGCGGAAATGGCTGACCGAGCCATCCTGCCGCGCCTTGCCAAAGGGCAGGTATTCGGGGTCGCTGGTAAAGGCCAGCGCATCCTCGCGGGATGGAAACTGGATCAGCGCGATCAGGGTCTCGTCGGTGGCCTCGCCTTCCAGCGTTTCGATATTGCCGCTGCGCGACAGGTAGCGGCCGTTATGGCGCGCCGCGATGTCATGGACCTTTGCCGCGTAATCGGGAATCCAGGCATCGTCGGTGACTTTCACTTCGGCGATCAGAAAGACGGTCATTCTGGGGTCTCCTCCCTCGAGCCTCTGCCGTGGCCAGCCCGGCCCCGGTCAGCGCCGCCAGCATAAGCGGCGGAATCTGAAACGGGCAATCGGACAATGCGCCGAAGATTCAGGCGATGTCCGGTTTCGTCAGATAGGGGATCGCCCCCGCAATGTCGGTATCGTCGATCAGGCGGTAATGGCAGATCGAGCCCCTGCGCCTCGCCTCGCCATAGGGGACGTATTCCGGGTCACTCATCAGGGCCAGCACGTCATCGCGCGAGGGGAATTCCAGCAGCGCGATCCCGGTCACGTCGCGCGGTTCGCCTTCGAGCGTCTCGATATTGGTGCTGCGCGACAGGTAGCGGCCGTTATGGCGCGCGGCGATCTCATGGACACGCACGACATATTCGGGCAGCCATGCCTCGTCAGTCACCTTCAGTTCTGCGATCAGATAGACGGTCATGTCGGATCACTCCACCCAAGGGGCTGCGACCCGCTTGGCCGCAGCCGACGCGGTCAGAATAGCAGAACGCAGCCAAGGCGTCCTATCTGACCGATGGGGCAGGGTGCCGAGGCTTACGCCTCGCGCAATACGCGGGGAACTTTGAACTCGACGTTCTCGCGGGCCGTCTCGACCAGTTCCACCGTCACCTCGTAGCGGTCGCGGAAGGCGTCGACGACCTCATCGACCAGAACCTCGGGGGCGCTGGCACCTGCGGTGACGCCGACGGCACGCGCGCCTTCGATGGCCCGCCAGTCGATCTGGTCCGCGCGCATGACAAGCTGGGAATAGGCGCAGCCTGCCGCGGAACCCACCTCGACCAGACGGCGCGAGTTGGAACTGTTGGGCGCGCCGATCACGAACAGCGCATCGATCCGCCCCGCAATCGCCTTGACCGAGGCCTGACGGTTGGTGGTGGCGTAGCAGATATCTTCCTTGGCCGGACCGACAATGGCCGGGAAGCGGGCATTCAGGGCCGCGACGATGGCGGCGGTGTCATCGACCGACAGCGTGGTCTGGGTGATGAAGGCCAGACGCGCCGGATCGCGGGGCGTGATGCCTGCAACATCCTCGACCGTCTCGACCAGCAAAACCTCGCCCTCGGGCAATTGGCCCATGGTGCCCAGCACCTCGGGGTGACCGGCATGGCCGATCATCACCATTTGCAGGCCTGCGGCATGGTGGCGCTCGGCCTCGACATGGACCTTGCTGACAAGGGGGCAGGTCGCGTCGACATAGACCATCTCGCGGCGGCGGGCCTCGGCCGGGACGGCTTTTGGGACGCCGTGGGCCGAGAAGATCACCGGACGGTCCGTCGGGCACTCATCCAATTCCTCGACAAAGACCGCGCCCTTGTCGCGCAGGCTGTCCACGACGAACTTGTTATGCACGATCTCGTGGCGGACATAGACGGGGGCGCCCCATTTCTGCAGCGCCATCTCGACGATCTTGATCGCGCGGTCCACGCCCGCGCAGAAACCGCGCGGGGCGGCAAGGTACAGGGTCAAAGGCGGTTTCTTGTCCATGCTCATCACCTAGCCATCCGTCCCGCGCGCCGCAAGATCAGGCGCCGTCGAAGGCGGTCAGGGCGTGGACTTCGTGACCCAGATCCTCAAGCAGCTTGCGCCCGCCCAGTTCCGGCAGGTCGATGACAAAGGCGCAGCCGATCACCTCGGCCCCAAGGCGCTCGCAAAGCGAGATCCCCGCCGCGGCCGTGCCGCCCGTGGCCAGCAGGTCGTCGACGATCAGCACCCGGTCGCCGGGCTTCAGCGCGTCGTCGTGGATTTCCACCACGGCCTCGCCATATTCCAGCGCATAGGCCTGGCTGAGCACCGCGCCGGGCAGCTTGCCCTTTTTGCGGATCGGCACGAAGCCCACCGACAGCTGATGCGCCACCGCGCCGCCAAGGATGAAGCCACGCGCCTCAAGCCCCACGACCTTGTCGATCGGCTCGCCCGCATAGGGTGCCAGCAGCTGGTCCACGGCCATGCGGAAACCGCGCGCATCGGCGAAAAGCGTGGTCACGTCGCGAAAGATGATGCCTTCCTTGGGGAAGTCCACGATCGTGCGGATATAGTCGCGGACCTCGCGGGTGTCTCGGCTGCGCTTGGCCGGTTTTTCCATCAGGGGCGCTCCATTTCGAAAGTTTCAGTCGTGGCCGTATAATCCTTGTACCCAAGCCGGGACAACCAGCCGTGGCGGCGCAGGTCGAAGCGGCCATTCACGATGCAGTCCTCGCGCATGTGGATGCCGGTCACGACGCCCAGCACCATGACATTGGCCTCGCCGGCAAGACGGATGATCCGGGTCATGCGGCATTCAAGCGAGGCGGCGGCGCGCAGGACGCGCGGGCAGTCGATGGTCTCGCATTCGGCGGCCTCGATCCCGGCGGTCTCGAACTCGTTGGCTCCGGCGGGCAGCGCGGCCGAGCTGGCATTGACCTGATCGCGCATCGCGCCATCGGCGATGTTGACGCAAAACACCCGCGTCTCGGCGATCTGGGCCACGCTGTCCTTGGTGCCCGGACGGTCGGGCTTCTGCGAGGTCGAGGCGAACATCACCTGCGGCGGCGTATAGGCCGTCAGGTTGAAGAAGGAATAGGGGGCCAGATTGTCGCCCAGATGGCCACGGGTCGAGACCCAGCCGATCGGCCGGGGAGCCACGATGGCATTCAGCGGGTTATGGGGCAGGCCATGGCCAGCCTCGGGTCGATAGAACATCGTGCAGCCTCGCATCCGGGGGTGTCGGGTGTCGCGCTTACGTCACGCGACTATGGGAACGCTGTGCCTGCCCGGCAGTTTCCCGTCAAGCATGACCCCAACGGCACGGGTCCTGCCGCGCGCCGGGCAACTTTTTGCGCGCTGCCGGACTTGGGATGTTTTCGCGCGCGCGCATGCATGTTAGGGGGCCGCGAAACACCGCCCCCAACACGCATGCGCGCGCAGTGAATCGGGAGACTCAATGTACGAACTCTGCCCCGAAACCCCCAATGACACGCCCGAAGTCGAGGCGCTGATGGACCTGTGCTTTGCACCGGGACGGACGGCCCTGTCCTCGTATCGGCTGCGAGACGGCGTGCCCCCGGTCGAGGCGCTGTGCCTTGTCCTGCGGGACGGGTCGGGGGTGCTGCTGGGGGCGATCCGCTACTGGCCGGTGCGGGTGGGGGACAAGCCCGCGCTGCTGCTGGGGCCGGTCTCGGTTCACCCGACCACGCAGGGCGAGGGTCTGGGCGGGCTGTTGATGCGCGAAAGCCTTGGCCGGGCGCGGGAGCTGGGCTGGGCGCGGGTGATGCTGGTCGGCGATCTGCCCTATTACCGCCGCTTTGGCTTTTCCAAGCTGGAACGCGTCGAGATGCCGCCCCCCACCAACCCCGACCGGGTGCTGGGGCTGGATCTGGTCGATGGCGCGTGGCTGGGGGTCGAAGGCCATGTCAGCCGCGAAACCGGCGGCGATGTCGCGGCCGGTCTGGCCGAGATCCGCCGCGATCCCCCCGAAAGCCAGACCTGCGTCGAGATGGACGGCTCTGCCAAGCGCTGAAATCCGCCGGGATGCCGCAGGTCGATGAAACTGAACCAATCGGTTCCTATATGTTTCATCATGGCCCGCCGATTGCGGGCGAACAGGAAAGGCCAAGTGTCCTCAGGATGACCGATCATTCCCCAGTCCCGACCCGTCAGGCGGTGCTGCCGCCGATTACCGATCCGACCGTCCATGCCGAGATCGACCGGCTGGCGCGGCGCTACCTGAATGCAGGCGGCATCGGCATGGAGCTGCTCAGCGCCATCGGCGGCAAGGCCGAAGGGCTGATCGACCGCCTGCCCAAGCCCGTCCGCTCGCGAATGGACCGGCTGACCTATGCCGCGCTGAACCGCGCCTTTGACGCGGCCTCGCGGTCGCGCGGCGTGCTGACCGAGCGTGGCGATTGGTTCAACCGGATGCTGTCGACCACATCCGGCGCGGTGGGCGGTCTGGCCGGTGTCGCCGGGGCGACGCTGGAACTGCCGGTGACGGTGACACTGCTGCTGCGTGCGATCATGGATATCGCGGCTGAACATGGCTTTGATCCCGACAGCGACATTGCCCGGCGCGAGGCGCTGCAGGTCTTTGCCGCGGCGGGGCCGCTGGCGGCGGATGATGCCGCCGATCTGGGCCTGCTCACTGCCCGAATGACCATTACCGGCCAGACGGTGCAGACGCTGATCGCACGGGTTGCGCCAAAGCTGTCGACCTCGCTGGCGCAGAAATTCGCGGCGCAGGCTGTGCCGGTACTGGGCGCGGTGGCGGGGGCGGCAATCAACTACAGCTTCACCCGCTACTATCAGGAAATCGCGCGGGTGAATTTCGGGCTGCTGCGCATCTCGCAGGAAACTGGCCTGCCGCGCGAATCCGTGGTCGAGGCGCTGCTTCTGCGCATGGAGCAGATCCGCCCCGGCTCGACCCGCAAGCGGCTGCGCCGGGCCGAGGCCTAGTCCTCGGTCTCGGCTTCCAGTTGCAAGGCGGCTGGCCCGGCTTCCAGATGATCAATGCCCAAGGGCGCGCTGGGCCGGGCAAGGCGTGACCGTACGATCCAATGCAGCCGCTCTTGCGCGCGGGTGATCGCCACATAGGTCAGCCGCTTCCACAAGGGCACGCCTGCTTCGGTTCGGCCCGACCATGCGGCGGCGGAAATATCCGGGGCAAAGACCTGCACATCCGGCCATTGCGACCCCTGCGCCTTGTGGATGGTCACCGCAGCGCCATGCAGGAAGGTCGCGCCCATGCGCGCGGCGAAGGGGATGAAGGGCTCCTCGACATCGGGGATCTCGATCTTGACGATCGAGGCGGCGGACAGGCGCGGGTCCTCGGCCCCCACGACATGCAGGCGTGAAAAGCCGGGTTTGCGGCCCGGACCCAGATAGATGACCTGCGCCCCCTTGATCAGCCCGCGCGCCTCAAGGTCGATGCGCTTCTTGCGATGCTTCAGGGGCAGTTCCAGCCCGTCGCAGATCAGCGGCTCCCCCGGCAGCAACGCATCGCCCGGCGCGCCATAGGCCGAACGAAAGGCTTGGATCAGCTTGACGCGGGTGATGTTGCGCCAGACCAGAACCGGGCTAAGCGCCATCAAGTCGCTTTCGACCCGTTCGGCCCAGATCACGCGGTCGTCGCGGCGGGCGGCGTCCTGCACCAAACGCTCGAAGGTCGGAAAATCGACATCGGGATCGGCCAGCGCATGGGCCAGATCAAGGATCGGGCTGTCGTCGGTCTGGCGATGGATGCGCGACAGTTCCAACCGCTGGGATTTCGCCAGCTTGTCAAAGACCATTTCGCCTGACTGTCCGACGGGTGCCAGCTGGGCCGGATCGCCGAACAGGACAAGGATTGGAAATATCTCGCGCAGGTCCTCGAACTGGCGCTCATCCAGCATCGAGGCCTCGTCGATCAGCCCGATATCCAGCCCGTCCTCGCGCCGCTTCCAGCCCTGAATGAAATCCGAGCCGCGCAGCCCGGCGGCAGCCAGCGCGCCGGGGATCGAGGCGTGCTGCTGGTAAAAGGCATGGGCGCGGTCCAGCGCGGCATCGGTCAGCCCCTCGATCACGCCCTCGACCTGCGGACGCTCACCCGCGCCGGTCAGCCAGTCGGCAATGCGTTCGTAATCCGGGTCATAGACCGGGGTGTAAAGGATGCGGTGGATGGTCGTTGCGGGCACGCCGCGCATGCGCAGCACGAACGCGGCCTTGTTGGTCGGCGCCAAAATCGCGACGGTGCGCCGTTCCTTGCGCTTGCGGCCTTCGTAATCGCCCGAGACGATATCGACCCCGGCTGCCTTCAGCGCCTTGGTCAGTTCCGCCAGCAGCAGCGTTTTGCCCGACCCGGCCTTGCCGATCACCGCCATGACGCGTCCCTTGCCGGGCGTGGCCGGGACGACCTCCTCGGAAACCAGATCGACGCCCGATTCCTCAAGCATCGCGGCCAGCGTGTCCCAGGCTTCGGCCTGATCGTGGGAAAGGGTGGGCAGGGTCATGCGACCTTGTATCCGCTCGTGTCCAGGGCCGAAAGTCCGTTTCCCTTGCCGGCGTTGCGATATGGGTATTTGGGAAACGGTGAATGGCGGGCCGCGACGCCTGAATTTCACCGTTTCTTAAATACCCCTGCAGCGGTTAAATCCGCGGCCGACTTGCCGATCAGGCGCGGTCATCCTTGGGCGAGTTCATCACGACATGGGTGGTGATCGTCGATATCTGCGGAAAAGCCCCCAGCACTTCGGTGTGGAAGCGGCGATAGGCTTCAAGGTCGCGGACCTCGACCCGCAGCAAGTACTCCACCGATCCGGTGATGTTGTGGCATTCGCGAACCTGCCACGAGGCCAGGCAGGCACGCTCGAACGCCTGCTGGGCCTCATTCGAATGGCGCGACAGGCCCACCGTGACATAGGCGGTGAAACCCGCCTCTCGGGCCGAGGGATGAATGACCGCGCGGTAGCCGGTGATCGCACCGCGGCGTTCCAGTTCCTGCACCCGGCGCAGGCAGGCCGAGGGGGACAGGCCGATCTCGGCGGCGAGTTGCTGATTCGGGATGCGTCCATTGCGGGAAAGGATCTGCAATATCCGCGCGGATATTGCATCGGTGTCGGTATCTGGTTGCATCATATGATTGCTCTGGAAAATCTCTGATCAAAAATTGCAGGCGATTTGTAATAGAATTGCATCGCAACCCAAGAGATCCATCCCATGTCCCAACACGTCCTTCTTGCCCTTGTCGCCTTTGCCTTCGTGACCTCGGTCACGCCGGGGCCGAACAACCTGATGCTGATGGCCTCGGGGGCGAATTTCGGCTTGCGCCGGACGCTGCCGCATATGCTGGGGGTGGCGCTGGGATTCGGGGCGATGGTGGCTCTCCTCGGGCTGGGGATTGCGCAGATCATCACCGCCAACCCGGCCATCGCGCAAGTGATGAAGTGGGTTAGCCTTACCTATGTGTTATGGCTGGCATGGAAGATCGCGGGCTCGGCAGCGCCGCAATCCGATTCCGCTGCAAGCACCGCCCGGCCGATGAGCTTTCTGGCGGCCTGCGCCTTTCAATGGGTCAATCCCAAGGCGTGGATGATGGCGCTGGGCGCGCTCTCGGCCTATTCGGCCGGGGCGGGCGGAGAGTTCGCCGTGGCGCTGGTCTTTACGCTGGTCAACCTGCCGTCGGTCGCGATCTGGGCGGCAATGGGGCAGGGGTTGCGCGGCGTCCTGCAAGATCCGCGGCGGTTGCGGTTGTTCAACTGGGCGATGGCCGGGCTGCTGGTGCTGTCTGTCCTGCCGGTAATCACCGGGCACTGACCGCGATCAGGCCAGCTACGCCCGCCACGACCATGGCCATGCCAACCAGTTGGCGTGGCCTCGTGCCCTCGCGCAGGATGCGACCGGATACCAGCTGCGCCATCAGGACCTCGACCAAGGCCAAGGTTCGCACATTGGCCGCAGCCGTCAGCGCAAAGCCCAGAAACCAGAACAGTGAGGCGAAAGCGCCCAGAAAGCCCGCACGCAGCGAATCCCGCCAGTTGCGGGCAATGCCGGTCAGCGCGCGGCGATCCGCCACCCCCAGCCAGACCAGCATGATCAGGCTTTGCAGCGACAGGCTGATCAGCAGCACGGTGGCGGCGCGGGTGGCCTGATCCCCGTCCGGCAAAGCAAGGATTCCGCCCCGGAACCCGATCGCCGACAGACCGAACAGCACGCCTGCACCGATGCCGAGAGTGACCGCGCGCCATCCGCCGCCGCGCCAGTCCGTGCCCGAGATCAGCATGACCCCAAGGGTTGCGGTCCCAATCGCGGCCAGTCGCGCCGGGCCCAGCGGCTCGGACAGGATCAGTGCGCCGATCAGCGCCAGCGTCACCGGCTCGGTCTTCAGCAGCGCGGTGGTGACGCCAAAGCCGCGGGTCTTCATCGTCAGCAGCATCAGCGCTGTCGCCGCGATCTGGGCGGTACTGCCCAGCACCACCCAGCCTAGCACCGTCAGGTCGGGCAGGGGGATCGGCTTCCACAGCGACCACAGCGCCAGAAAGGCCGCCGCGAAGGGCAGGCCAAAGATGAAGCGCACCGCCGTTGCGCCGATCGTGCCGACTTGGGCTGTCAGCCCGCGCTGGGCGGCATTGCGTGCCGTCTGCGCCGCCGAGGCGATCAGCGTGGCCGCAATCCAAAGCATATCAGTCCCGGACCGCTTCCAGCATGCGGTGGACGTTGTCGGGGTCGGCATCGGGGGTGATGCCATGGCCGAGGTTGAAGATATGGGGCCCGTTCGAGAAGGCCTGCACGATGCGCCGGGTCTCGGTCGCCAGCGCCTCGCCGCCCGTGACAAGATGCCGCGGGTCCAGATTGCCCTGCACGCAGCCATCCTTCTGCACCTCGGCTGCCGCCCAATCCGCGCTGACGGAATTGTCCAGCGCCACGCAATCGGCCCCGACCGCGCGTGCGAATCCGGCATAGCGGGGGCCAGCCTCGCGCGGGAAGGCGATGATCGGGGTGTCGGGGTGCTTGGCCTTCAACGCGGCGATGATGCGGCGGGCGGGCTCCAGCGCGAAATCGTCGAAATCCTGTCCCTTGAGCGATCCGGCCCAGCTGTCGAACAGCTTGACGACCTCGGCCCCGGCCTCGATCTGGGCCGAGAGGTAGGCGATGGTCGCCTCGGTCACGCGGTCGATCAGCGCAGTGAAGGCGGCGCGGTCGGCGGCCTTGAAAGCATGGGCGGGGCCTTGATCGGGCGTGCCGCGACCGGCGATCATGTATGTCGCGACCGTCCAAGGAGCGCCCGCAAAGCCGATCAGCGTGGTTTCACGCGGCAATTCGCGGGCAAGGATGCGGACGGTTTCATAGATCGGGGACAGCGTCTCGTGGATCGCGTCCACGGGCTTCAGTGCGGCGACCTGATCGGCGTGGGTGATGGTGGACAGGCGCGGCCCTTCGCCGGTCGCGAACCACAGGTCCAGCCCCAGTGCCTGCGGGATCAGCAAAATGTCGGCAAACAGGATCGCCGCGTCGAAACCGTAGCGGCGGATCGGCTGCAGCGTCACCTCGGCGGCCAGATCCGGGTTGTAGCACAGCGACAGGAAGTCACCCGCCTGCGCGCGGGTGGCGCGGTATTCGGGCAGGTAGCGCCCAGCCTGGCGCATCATCCACACCGGAGGGGTAGGCAGGCGTTCCCCCGCAAGGGCGCGCAGGATGGTTTTCTGGGTCATGTTCACCTCGCTCGGGCCTTCATGGCGTGCGTGTCCCCGTTGTCAAGGGCGCGGGCGGGCGCTAAGCCCTTGTGCATGACCCAGATGCCCGACCCCCGGACCCCTTTACGCATCGGCACGCGCGGCTCGGCGCTGGCCTTGGCGCAGGCGCATGAAACCCGCGACCGGCTGATGGCGGCGCATGACCTGCCGCTGGATGCATTCGAAATCGTGGTGATCAAGACCACCGGCGACCGCGTGCTGGACCGCCCGCTGAAAGAGATCGGCGGCAAGGGCCTGTTCACGCGCGAGATCGAGGACGCCCTGACCGCGGGCGAAATCGACATCGCCGTGCATTCGATGAAGGATATGCCGACGGTTCAGCCCGATGGCCTGCTGATCGATTGCTACCTGCCGCGCGAGGATGTGCGCGACGCCTTTGTGTCGCGGGATTTTGCCAGCATCGCCGACCTGCCGCAGGGCGCGGTGGTGGGGTCGTCCAGCCTGCGCCGTCGGGCGCAACTGGCGGCGCGGCGGCCTGACCTGCAACTGGTCGAGTTTCGAGGAAACGTCCAGACACGTCTGAAAAAGCTTGAAGATGGCGTTGCTGTTGCGACTTTTCTTGCCATGGCGGGTCTGGCGCGGCTGGGCATGACCCATGTCGCACGCGGCGCGGTTGAGCCTGACGACATGCTGCCCGCCGTGGCGCAGGGCTGCATCGGTGTCGAACGTCGCGCCTTGGACGATCGTGCGGCCGCGTTGCTGGCCGCGATCAATCACGCTCCTTCGGCCCTGCGGGTCGAGGCCGAGCGCGCCTTCCTGCGCCGCCTTGACGGCTCGTGCCAGACCCCCATTGCCGGGCTGGCCGAACTGGTCGAGGGTGGGCTGCGCCTGCGCGGAGAGATCCTGCGCCCCGATGGGGGCGAGGTCATTGCCGCCGAGCGCTTCGGTAATCCCGCCGACGGTCCCGCCATGGGCGAGGATCTGGCCAGTGAATTGCTGTCCCGCGCGCCTTCGGACTTTTTCGACTGGAAGCCTGCGTAATCAGCCGGGCGCCAGCCGGTTCACGCATTCCACGGCCCAGCCGCCCGGATGGCGGATGAGGATCGTCAGCGATAGCGGCGCCACCGAGAATGACAGCGCGCTCGGGCCAACCGCCATCGCCAGCCCCGCGCGCACCGTGCCGGCATGGGCGATGATGGCGACGGTTCCGCGCGCCGCGTTCAGAACCGGCTGCACCCGCGCGGCCATGTCCAGAAAACTTTCGCCCTGATCGGGCCAATGGGCGGCCAGCGCCTCGGGTGACATCTCGCCCAGATCGGGCGCTCCGTCCCGCTCCCACTTGCCGAAATCCTGCTCCCACAGCGCCGGGATGAGTTGCGGCCCGAATCCCATCGCGTCGCAGGTCTGGCGGCAGCGCAGGGCGGGGCTGGACCAGACCTGCTCCGCCTGCAACTGCCCGCGCAACCAGTTCAGCGCCGCCCGGTCCGAGCAATCCGCCGCCACATCCCGCCGTCCCGCCAGCCCCGGTTGGGCCAATGGGGCATGTCGGGCGATCAGCAGGCGGGCGGTCTGGCTCATCTGCATGGGATCGCGCGGCGGCCAGCACAAGTCAACGGCGGGCTTGCCCGACTCAGGGAGCGCGGCGCAGCATCCAGATGCCTTGACGGGGGCGGGCGGGGCCCTCATAAACAGATTAAATGAACGTTTGTTCAATAACTGGGAGGGTTGGCGCTTGTTCACTTCGGGGATGGAGTTCGATCTGGGCGAGGACGTGAATGCGCTGCGCGAGATGGTACATCGCTGGGCGCAGGAGCGGCTGAAACCCATTGCCGCCGAGGTTGACCGCCAGAACGCCTTTCCCAACGATCTATGGTCGGAAATGGGCGAGCTGGGCCTGCTGGGCATCACCGTCCCCGAGGAATGGGGTGGGGCGGGCATGGGCTATCTGGCCCATGTCGTCGCGACCGAGGAAATCGCCCGCGCCAGTGCCAGCATCAGCCTGTCCTATGGTGCGCATTCGAATCTGTGCGTGAACCAGATCAAGCTGAACGGCACCGATGAGCAGCGCGCGAAATACCTGCCCGGCCTGTGCAGCGGCAAGACGGTCGGCGCGCTGGCCATGTCCGAGGAAGGCGCGGGCAGCGATGTCGTCTCGATGAAGCTGCGGGCGGAAAAGCGCAATGACCGCTACGTGCTGAACGGTAACAAATACTGGATCACCAACGCGCCTGACGCCGATACGCTGGTCGTCTATGCCAAGACCGACCCGGATGCGGGCAGCAAAGGCATCACCGCATTCATCGTGGAACGTGGCATGGCGGGTTTCTCGACCAGCCCGCATTTCGACAAGCTGGGCATGCGAGGCTCGAATACCGGTGAGCTGATCTTTGAAAATTGCGAAGTGCCGTTCGAAAACGTGCTGGGCGGCGAGGGGCGCGGCGTGCGCGTGCTGATGTCGGGGCTGGATTACGAACGGCTGGTGCTGTCGGGCATCGGGACCGGCATCATGGCCGCCTGTCTGGACGAGGTGATGCCCTATGTCCGCGACCGCAAGCAATTCGGCCAGCCGATCGGATCGTTCCAGCTGATGCAGGGCAAGATCGCCGACATGTATGTCGCGCTGAACACCGCCCGCGCCTATGTCTATGAGGTCGCGCGTGCCTGCGATGCGGGCCGCGTCACCCGTCAGGATGCGGCGGGCGCGGTGCTTTACGCCAGCGAACAGGCGATGGTTCAGGCCCATCAGGCGGTGCAGGCGCTGGGCGGCGCGGGCTTCCTGAACGACAGCACCGTCAGCCGCCTGTTCCGCGATGCCAAGCTGATGGAGATCGGCGCGGGCACATCCGAAATCCGCCGCATGCTGATCGGCCGCCAGCTGATGGATCTGGCATGAGGGTGCATTTCGCCTTGGTTCTGGCCCTGCTGCCCGTGTCGGCATGGGCGCAGGACGCGCAGGTCGACAAATCCGTGATCGCGGCCTGTTTCGACAAGGCCCCGCCCGGCGCGGTCGATCCCGACTGCATCGGCATGGCCGCCGGGATCTGCGAGGCGAAGGTGGGCTCGACCACCGTCGGCATCAGCAGTTGCGCCATGGCCGAGGCCGCGGAATGGGACACGATCCTGAACCGCGAATATAAGGCGACCCGCGACCAGTTCGCCAAGATTCCCGGCATCAGCGATCAGTTGCAGGTCGCGCAGAGGGGCTGGATCGCGCTGCGCGATGCCGATTGCCAGATCGCCTATGACCGTTTTGAGGGCGGCAGCATGCGCAGCATCGCCTCGGCCAATTGCCGGATGCAGCATACGGCGCACCGTGCCCTTGAACTCAGGAACATGCGGGAACCATGAAGCTTTCATCCAATGCCCTGCCGTCCTCGGATACGTTCCGCGCCAATCGCGAGGCGCATCTGACCGCGTTGTCCACCATCCGCGAGGCCGCGCTGAGTGCGGCGGCGGGGGGCGGTGCCAAGGCGCTGGAACGCCATGTCAGCCGGGGCAAGATGCCGCCACGCGAAAGGGTGGCGAACCTGCTGGACCCCGGCTCTGCCTTTCTAGAAATCGGCGCGACCGCGGCTCATGGCATGTATGACGACGCGGCCCCCTGTGCCGGGGTGATCGCAGGCATTGGCCGGGTTCATGGTCAGGACGTGATGGTTGTCGCCAATGACGCGACGGTCAAGGGTGGCACCTATTACCCGATGACAGTGAAGAAACACCTGCGCGCACAAGAGATCGCGCAGGAATGCCATCTGCCCTGTGTCTATCTGGTCGATAGCGGCGGCGCGAACCTGCCCAATCAGGACGAGGTCTTTCCCGACCGCGACCATTTCGGGCGCATCTTCTATAATCAGGCGCAGATGTCGGCCATGGGCATCCCGCAGATTGCGGTGGTCATGGGGTCCTGCACGGCGGGCGGGGCCTATGTCCCGGCCATGTCCGACGTGACCATCATCGTCAAGAATCAGGGCACGATCTTTCTGGCAGGCCCGCCTTTGGTCCGCGCCGCCACCGGCGAGGTTGTCAGCGCCGAGGATCTGGGCGGCGGCGATGTGCATACGCGCCTGTCGGGCGTGGCCGATTATCTGGCCGAGGATGATGCCCATGCCCTTGCCATCGCCCGCCGCGCCATCGGCAATTTGAACCGACCCCGGCCGCAGACGGTGCAATGGCAATCGCCCGAAGCACCCGCCTATGACCCGGGCGACATCCTCGGCGTGGTCCCCGCCGATCTGCGCACCCCCTATGACATCCGCGAGGTGATCGCCCGCGTTGTCGACGGCTCGCGCTTTGACGAATTCAAGGCCCGCTTCGGCGAGACCTTGGTCACGGGCTTTGCCCATCTGGAAGGCTGCCCCATCGGCATCGTTGCCAATAACGGCGTGATTTTTTCGGAAGCGGCGCAGAAGGGCGCACATTTCATCGAGCTTTGCTCGATGCGGAACATCCCGCTGGTCTTTCTGCAAAACGTCACCGGCTTCATGGTCGGGCGCAAATACGAAAACGAAGGCATCGCGCGCCACGGCGCCAAGATGGTGACGGCGGTGGCGACGACCAATGTGCCGAAAATCACCATGCTGGTGGGTGGCAGCTTCGGCGCGGGGAATTACGGCATGTCGGGGCGCGCCTATTCGCCGCGCTTCCTGTGGACCTGGCCGAACTCCCGCATCTCGGTCATGGGGGGCGAACAGGCGGCAGGGGTGCTGGCCACCGTCCGCCGCGACGGTATTGAACGTGCGGGTGGCACATGGTCCCCCGAGGATGAGGTCGAGTTCAAGCGGCCCACCATCGAGATGTTCGAACGCCAAAGCCACCCGCTTTACGCCTCGGCCCGGCTCTGGGACGATGGGGTGATCGACCCACGCAAGACCCGCGATGTGCTGTCCCTGTCGCTGCGCGCCAGCCTGAACGCCCCGATCCAGCCGACCCGCTTCGGCATTTTCAGGATGTGACGGATGACACAGGTCAGCTTCAAATTCGGCGACTCGCGTGAGCTGTGCGACCAGCTTCTGGCGCTGGTCCGCTCTGGTGCCAAGACCGCCACCTGCGGCGCCTTGCGCGATTTCGACGATGCCGAGCCCGTACCGCAGGTGGGCCGTCGCGATGTGGCGCTGGACTGGGACGGCAACCCGGCCCTGATCATCGAAACCACCGAGGTCACGCTCCGCCGCTTCTGCGATGTCCCCGAGGATTTCGCCCTGGCCGAGGGCGAGGGCGATTTCGACGACTGGCGTCAGGGCCATATCGCCTATTTCAGCCGCAATGGTGGCTATGACCCGGATATGGTGCTGGTCTGCGAGCGTTTCCGGCTGGTCGAGGTGCTGGCATGACCGCCCAGCCCCTGATCCGCGTCTGGCAAGGCGACATCACCACGCTTGGGGTCGATGCCATCGTCAATGCCGCGAACCGGACGCTGCTGGGTGGTGGCGGCGTCGATGGCGCAATCCACCGCGCTGCCGGTCCCGGCCTTCTGGAGGAATGCCGTAAGCTCGGCGGTTGCCCGACGGGGCAGGCCCGGATCACCGGCGGCTACAATCTGCCTGCCCGCCATGTCATCCATACCGTCGGCCCGGTCTGGCAGGGCGGCAACGCGTCCGAGGATGACCTTCTCGCCTCGGCCTACCGTTCCAGCCTGGCTCTTGCCCATCACCACGGCCTGACCACCATTGCCTTTCCGGCGATCTCGACCGGGATCTACGGCTTCCCGCCGGACCGCGCCGCCAGCATCGTCGTTCAGACCATCCGCAGCCATGGCGCTGGCCTGACCGTCACGCTGGTCGCCTTCGACGCGCAGACGGCCAGTGTCCTGTCCGGAGCGCTCGGATGATTTCTTCGTTTCAGAAATACCCCACGGGGGTCCGGGGGTGTGAAACCCCCGGCTCGGGGCCCAGCAACCGGGATGCCGTATGTTCCAGAAAATCCTGATCGCCAATCGCGGCGAGATCGCCTGCCGCGTCATCGACACCGCCCGCAGGCTGGGGGTACGCACGGTCGCGGTCTATTCCGATGCCGACCGTGGCAGCCGCCATGTCGCGCTGGCCGATGAGGCCGTCCATATCGGCGGCCCCGCGCCCCGCGACAGCTACCTGCGCGGCAACGCGATCATTCGCGCGGCGCTTGATACCGGCGCGCAGGCGATCCATCCGGGCTACGGTTTTCTGAGCGAGAATCCGGATTTCGTCGATGCCGTCACCGTAGCGGGTCTGATCTTCATCGGCCCCTCGGCGCAAGCGATCCGCCAGATGGGCCTCAAGGACGCCGCCAAGGTGCTGATGCAGCAGGCGGGCGTCCCCGTCGTTCCGGGCTATCACGGCGCCAATCAGGACCCGGATCATCTCGCCCATCAGGCGGATCAAATCGGCTACCCGGTGCTGATCAAGGCCGTCGCGGGCGGTGGTGGCAAGGGCATGCGGCTGGTGGAGGACCCCGTCGATTTTTCCACCGCCCTGCAATCCGCGCAGGGCGAAGCCGCTACCGCCTTCGGTAACCCCTCGGTCCTGATCGAGAAATACATCCAGCAGCCCCGCCATATCGAGGTGCAGGTCTTTGGCGACGGCCGACGCGCGGTCCACCTCTTCGAACGCGACTGCTCGCTTCAACGCCGCCACCAGAAGGTGATCGAGGAAGCCCCGGCCCCTGGCATGACCGATGACATGCGCGCCACCATGGGTGCTGCGGCGGTCCGTGCCGCCGAGGCGATAAATTACGCGGGCGCAGGCACCATCGAATTCATCGTCGATGGCCGCGACGGTCTTCGCCCCGACGGTTTCTGGTTCATGGAGATGAACACCCGCCTTCAGGTCGAACATCCGGTGACCGAACTGATCACCGGCGTGGATCTGGTCGAATGGCAGCTGCGCGTGGCCTCGGGTGAACCGCTGCCCGCATCGCAGGCGCAACTCTCGATCAAGGGCCATGCCTTCGAGGCACGGCTCTACGCCGAGGATGTGCCGGCAGGCTTCCTGCCGGCGACGGGTACGCTGGCACATCTGCATTTCCCCGCTCAGGCCCGCATCGAGTCTGGCGTCCGCCCCGGCGACCAGATCAGCCCGTGGTATGACCCGATGATCGCCAAGGTCGTCACGCATGGTGCCACCCGCGCCATCGCCCTGCGCGCATTGGAGGCGGCGCTTTGCGACACCGAGGTTGCGGGCTCGGTCACCAATCTGGACTTCCTGATCGCGCTGACCCGGCACGAGGGCTTTGGCAAGGGCGAGGTGGATACCGGCCTGATCGCCCGCGACCTGACCGCGCTGGTCAAGGCCGCCGAGCCGGATCCGGGGACGCGGGCGCTTGCGGTGCTTGGCCTTGCCGGGCTGGACGATCCGATGATCCGGGGCGGGATCACCCTGTGGCAACCCCTGCGCCGCACCATTGCGTGGGATGGGGGAGAGGCGGTGCTGGAGGTTCTTGGTCCCGGCGCGGCCCGCGTCACGCTGGACGGCACCACGCATGAGATCGGATATGAGGGCGGACGCTGGTGGGTGGATGGCCGGCCTCGACGGGCGCGGATCGTGTCCCATGCGGCGGGAACCAGCGTCTTTGGCGGGCGCTCGCTGACGCTGACCCCGCTGGATCCACTGGCGCGCGGCGGGGCCGAGACCGGGGGAGGGCTGACGCTCTCGCCCATGCCGGGGCTGGTCAAGGCGGTGTTCGTGACCGCCGGACAGCAGGTCGCGGCGGGTGATCGACTGGCGATCCTTGAGGCAATGAAGATGGAACACAGCCTGACAGCCGGGCGCGACGGCCATGTGGCCGAGGTGCTGGTGCAGGCGGGCGATCAGGTCGAGGCAGGTGCCCCGCTGGTCCGACTGGAGGAAGAAAGTGACTGACCTGACCCTGTGGCATGTGCCGCTGTCACGCTCGATGCGGGCGCTGTGGCTGCTGCATGAGATCGGCTGCGATTTCCGGGTAGAGGCGCTGGATTTCTTCGACGGCTCGATGCGCCAGCCGCCCTATGTGGGAATCCACCCGGTCGGGCGGGTCCCGGCGCTGCAGGACGGCCCCGTCACCTTGCACGAATCCGGCGCGATCACCGAATGGCTGTGCGAGACCCGCGCGCCGCATCTTGCCCGCGCGCCGGGTGCGTCGGACCGCGCCGCATGGCTGGACTGGCTGCATTTCGGCGAAACCCTTGGTCAGCATCTGGCCAACCTGACCCAGCACCACATCATGCTGCGCGAGGACTGGCAGCGCTCACCCACGGTGATGAAGCTGGAGGCCGCGCGGCTGTCTCGCGCTTTGGGGCTGGTTGAAGCAGCGCTGAAGGATCGCGACTGGCTGCTGGGGGAATTCTCGGGTGTCGATTGCCAGATCGGCTATTCGGTTTGGCTTGCCGCCCGTTTCGTGCGCTTCAGCGCACGCCCGGCGCTTGCCGCCTATGCCGCTCGCTGCGCTGCACGGCCAGCTTTTCAGGCGGCATTTCCGGCGCCCGGAACGCCCCTGATCTATACCCGAGAATTCTACGAGATTCCCGATGCAACGCGCTGAAATTTTTGAGATGGGCCCGCGCGACGGGCTGCAGAATGAAAGACGCCTGATCCCGGCGGCGAACAAAATCGCGCTGGTCGATCTGCTGTCCCGCGCAGGCTTTCGCCGGATCGAGGTGACCAGCTTCGTCTCTCCGAAATGGGTCCCGCAGATGGGTGACGCGGCCGAGGTCATGGCGGGGATCACCCGTGCCCCCGGCGTCAGCTATGCAGTGCTGACCCCGAACATGAAGGGCTATGAGGGCGCGCGTGCTGCGCGTGCGGATGAGGTCGCGATCTTTGCCTCGGCCTCGGAAGGGTTCAGCAAAGCCAACCTGAACGCGACCATCGCTGAAAGTCTGGAGCGCTTCGCCCCGGTGGCACAGGCGGCGCAAGCCGATGGCATTCCGGTCCGGGGCTATGTCAGCGTGGTGACGGATTGTCCCTATGATGGGCCGACGCCGCCCGGCAATGTCGCCCGCGTCGCAAGCGCTTTGCGCGATATTGGTTGCTATGAGGTCAGCCTTGGCGACACGATCGGACAAGGCCGTCCCGAAACCATCGACGCCATGCTGTCGGCGGTGCTGGATGAGTTGCCCGCCGAAAAGCTGGCGGGGCATTACCACGACACGGCGGGCCGGGCGCTGCAGAATATCGACGCAAGCCTTGCGCGCGGGTTGCGGGTCTTTGACGCCGCCGTCGGCGGGCTTGGCGGCTGTCCCTATGCGCCGGGTGCCAAGGGCAATGTCGCGACCGAAGCCGTGGCCGCGCATCTGGCGGCGCTGGGCTATGACACCGGACTGGACATGGCCGTGATCGAACAGGCTGCGGATATGGCCCGCGCCCTGCGAGGAGGGGAATGATGGAAACAATCCGCATCGACACCGACGCGCGCGGCGTGGCGACGCTGTGGCTGGCACGGCCTGACAAGCACAATGCCCTGTCGGCGCAGATGATCCGCGAATTGACCGAAGCCGCGCAGATCCTTGGCACCGATCCCGCCGTGCGCGTGGTGGTGCTGGCGGCCGAGGGTAAGACATTCTGCGCGGGCGGGGATCTGGGCTGGATGCAGGACCAGATGGCTGCGGATTCGGACACGCGCCGTTCAGGGGCGCGGGAACTTGCGATGATGCTGAACGCGCTGAACACCTTGCCCAAGCCCCTGATCGGGCGGGTCCAAGGCAATGCCTTTGGCGGGGGCGTCGGCATGATCTCGGTCTGCGATGTGGCCGTAGCGGTCCCGCAGGCCCGCTTTGCCCTGACCGAGACGCGGCTGGGTCTGATCCCCGCGACCATCGGCCCCTATGTGCTGGCGCGGCTGGGTGAGGGCAAGGCGCGGCGCGTTTTCATGTCGGGGCGCGCCTTTGACGCCGAAGAGGCGACGCGGCTGGACCTGATTGCAGGGGTTGTCGCGCTTGATGCGCTGGACGGGGCGATTGAGGCCGAAATCGCCCCCTACCTGTCCTGCGCACCCGGCGCGGTGGCGGCGGCGAAACGCCTTGCGCGCAGCCTTGGTCCGCGTATCGACGCGGATGTGATCGACAGCACCATCGATGCGCTGGTTGCTGTATGGGAGGGGGACGAGGCGCAGCAAGGCATCAACGCCTTCTTTGCTAAGGCAAAACCGGCATGGCAAAGCTAGCCATGCGCTAGGCGCAAGGCTGGCCTGTCCGGGGGCGCACTGACAGGGAAAGGGGCGATCTGTTATCGCAAACCTACCCCTCCCCTCAAAGTCCCGGAATGTGACGCCATGCCGCCCCAGCCGCACCTGAAACTTGCCATCCTTGCTCTTGGGCTGGGATCCTTCGCCATTGGCACCTCGGAATTCGCCGCAATGGGGCTTTTGCCTTGGTATGCCAGCGATCTGGGCATTACCGAGCCGCAAGCGGGCCATGTCATCAGCGCCTATGCGCTGGGCGTGGTCGTCGGCGCGCCGATCACCTCGATCCTGGGGGCCAGGCTGCCACGCCGGCGTTATCTGGCGGGGCTGATCGCGGTTTACGGCGTGATGAACCTGCTGGCAGCGGTGCTGCCGGGCTATGGCACGCTGGTCTTCACACGCTTTCTGGCCGGTCTGCCGCATGGCGGCTATCTGGGCGTCGCCATGCTGTTTGCCGCCGATGCCCTGCCGCGCGAGCAGCGCGCCAAGGGCGTGACACAGGTGCTGCTGGGCCTGACCATCGCCAATATCGCCGGGGTTCCGCTGGCGGGGGTGCTGGGGCAGGGCTTGGGCTGGCGCTGGGGCTTTGCGCTGCCGGGCGTTCTGGCGCTGATCGCGGGCTGGCTGATCCTGCGCCTGGCACCGCGTGTCGGTGCACCGGCCAAGGCCAATCCGCTGGGCGAATTGAAAGCGCTGAAGAACCCTGCCGTGATCCTGACCCTGCTGGTCGGCGCGGTCGGTTGTGGCGGCGTCTTTGCGGTCTATTCCTTCCTGTCGGCAGCGATGCTGGCGACGACCAATCCGCCGTCATGGGCGGTCGCGGCGCTGCTTTCGGCCTTTGGCGTCGGCATGACGATCGGCAGCATCGGCGCGGCAAGGCTGACGATCCGGCTGGGCGAGTTCCGCGCGGCCTTTGTCCTGATGGTTTTCATGGCGCTGACGCAGGGTATCGCCTCGTTGGCGGTGGGGAACTGGGTGCTGATGATCGCATCGTCCTTCATCATCGGGGTCGGGGCCTCGATGGCGGTGCCGTTGCAGACGCGCCTGATGGAGGTCGCCGGAGAGGCGCAATCCATGGCCGCCGCAATGAACCATGCCGCCTTCAACGCCGCGAATGCACTGGGCCCTTGGCTGGCGGGCATGGCGCTGGCCGCAGGCTGGGGCTGGCGTTCCTCGGGGCTGGTCGGCGTCGGGCTGTCGCTGGCGGGTCTGGTGGTTCTGGCAATCGCCTGGTGGCAGGCGCGGGCCTCAGGGCAGCCGCTCGAGGATTACCCGGCGCGAGCCTGAGGCGAATTCCCGCCGGATCGAGATGGCCAGCACCGCCATCGTGGCGATGAACAGCCAGAGCGGTCCGGCCAGCCATCCCAAGGCGCCCAACGAGAAATAGACGCAGCGCAGCCCGGAATTGAAGCTTTTGGCGGCGGTGATGTTGATCTCGGCCGCTTGCAGGGCGCGGGGCAGCGCATGGGGGTCGTCCGGTTTGTTCGGGACGGCGGCCATCATGATCGCGCAATAGCCGAACAGCCGATGCGACCAGATGAAGCGCAGCAGGGCATTGGCGACGAAAAACAGCGCCACGACGATCTTGATTTCCCATTTCAGCGCCGGGACATGCTCCATGTCGAATTGCCGCGCGACGCCGGCCAGCTGCTCGGTATTGCCGATCAGCGCCAGCCCGCCGCCAATGCCGATCAGGCAGGCCGAGGCGAAAAAGGCCGTTCCCTCGCGCAGCGAGGCGAGAATATTGCCGTCAAAGATCCGCGGCTCGCGCGTCACGAATTGCCGCATCCATTCGCGGCGGTATTCCTTCATCAGCACGGAAACCGACGGGTAGTGCTTGGGCGGGTGCTCGGTGAACCAGCCGACCGCGTACCAGGTGACGAAAAGCCATGCCACCGCGGCCAGATCGGCTGCGGTAAAGGGACCAGAGATCAGGGCGCTGCTGCTTTCCATGCCGCCAGACTAGCCGCGCCGTTCGGCGGTTGCCAGAGCATTGCCGCAGGTCTATCCAGTCAATGTTACCATTGCGTTGGAGGGGGCAAATGGCGGCAATCCCGAACAGGAACAGGGCGCGCATCTGATGCAGATGCCCCAGCCCGATCCGCGCGTCATTGCACGCCGCGAGGCTATCGCCGCGCGGCTGCGTCAGGTCGTGCCCGGCGCGGTCATCGACGACCCGGCCGAGACGCGCGCCTATGAATGCGATGCGCTGTCGGCCTATCGCTGCCCGCCCTTGGCGGTGGTGCTGCCCACCACGACCGAGGAAGTCGCAGCCGTCCTGCGCATCTGCCATGACATGGGGGTGCCGGTCGTCCCGCGCGGTGCGGGGACCAGCTTGGCGGGTGGCTCGATGCCGACGGCAGATGCCGTGGTCGTCGGGTTGTCGCGCATGAGCGCGGTGCTGGAGACCAGCCTTGAGGACCGTTTCATCCGCGTGCAGGCCGGGCGGACGAACCTGTCCGTATCCGGCGCGGTGGACGCTTCGGGCTTCTTTTACGCGCCCGACCCCTCCAGCCAATTGGCCTGCGCCATCGGCGGCAATATCGGGATGAACTCCGGCGGGGCGCATTGTCTGAAATACGGCGTCACCACCAACAATCTGCTGGGTGTGACCGTGGTCCTGATGGACGGTTCCGTCATCGAGTTGGGGGGGCCGATGGGTGAGGCACCGGGCTTGGATCTGCTGGGCGTCGTCTGCGGGTCCGAGGGTCAGCTTGGCATCGTGACCGAGGCGACGTTGCGTATCCTGCCCAAACCCGCAGGCGCGCGTCCCGTGCTGGTGGCCTTTGACGCCTCGGAAACCGCCGGGGCCTGCGTCGCTGCCATTATCCGCGCTGGCGTGTTGCCCGTCGCCATCGAATTCATGGACCGCCCCTGCATCCGCGCCACCGAGGAATTCGCCCATGCCGGCTACCCCGATTGCGAGGCGCTGCTGATCATCGAGGTCGAGGGCACGCCCCCCGAGATCGACGAACAGCTGCGCCTGATCGGGGATATTGCGGCGCGCTTTTCCCCGATCGAGTTCCGCGAAAGCAAATCCGAGGACGAATCCCGCCGCATCTGGCTGGGCCGGAAATCGGCCTTTGGCGCGATGGGGCAGATCAACGACTACATGTGTCTGGACGGCACCATCCCTGTCAGCGCGCTGCCCGAGGTTCTGGCCGGAATCGCGCGTCTGTCGGCGGAATTCGGGCTGGACGTGGCCAATGTCTTCCACGCGGGCGACGGCAACATGCATCCGCTGATCCTGTACAATGCCAACCAGCCCGGCGATCTGGAACGCTGCGAGGCACTGGGGGCCGAAATCCTGAAGCTGTGCGTTCAGGTCGGCGGCTGCCTGACCGGCGAACATGGCGTCGGCGTCGAAAAGCGCGAGCTGATGACGACCCAGTTCACCGATATCGACCTTGAGGCGCAGATGCGGGTCAAGGATGTCTTCGACCCGCATTGGCTGCTGAATGCGGCCAAGGTCTTTCCGCTGGCCGTCTCGGCCCCCCGTCGCGAGGGCATCCGCAATGCGGCCTGAAACCGAGGACGATCTGTCCCAGCTGATCCGTTCTGCCAGCGCGCCCCTGTCGCCGATCGGTGGCGGGACGCGGCTCAATCCCGGCGAGGGGCAGGGCGAGCGGCTGAATGTCTCGGGCCTGCGCGGGGTGGTGCTTTATGAGCCCGCCGCGCTGACGCTGGTGGTGCGTGCGGGCACGCCCTTGGCCGAGGTGCAGGCGGCGCTGGCTGCCGAGGGCCAGATGCTGGCCTTTGAGCCCGATGCCCGTCCCCGCTCGACCATCGGGGGCGTGGTCGCGGCCAATGCCTCGGGTCCGCGCCGGGTGCAAGCGGGGGCCTGCCGCGATGCGCTGTTGGGCGTGCGCTATGTCAACGGGCAGGGCGAGATCGTCAAGAATGGCGGGCGGGTGATGAAAAACGTCACCGGCTACGATCTGGTCAAGCTGATGGCCGGATCGCGGGGGCGTCTGGGCGTGCTGACCGAGGTGGCACTGAAAACCGCGCCGATCCCGCCTTGCGTGGCCACTTTGGCCTTGCCGGGCTTGGATGCGGCGGGATCGGTCGCCGCACTGACCACCGCGCTGACCGGGCCATACGATGTCTCGGGCGCGGCATGGTTTCCGGGGCAGGGCGCGCTGATCCGTATCGAGGGGCTGGAAGGTTCCGTCGCCATCCGTCGCCGCGCCTTGACTGAAAAACTGGCGGGTTTTGGCGAAGTGGCCGAGGGCGATGGCGCAAGCTGGTCCCGCATGGTTCCCACCGCCCCCGAGGGCGATCTATGGCGCATCATCTGCCGCCCGTCCGAGGCGCCCGTGCTGTTGGCGACCCTGCCACAACCCTTGGCGGTCGACTGGGGTGGCAGCCTGATCTGGGTGGCCCTGCCTGCGGGCGAGGTGCCCGCGTTGCCGAAATGGTCGGGCCATGCGATCCGCGTCAGCGGGGCCGCGGCCCTGACCCTGCCTTTGCCCGACCCGGTGGTCGCGCGCCTCAATGCCAGCCTGAGCGAGCGGTTTGACCCTCGCCGGATTTTTGCCAGCTAGGGTTCCATGCAGACGAATTTCACCGAAGAGCAGCTCAAGGACCCGCTGGTCGCGCGTTCGAACAAGATCCTGCGCGCCTGTGTCCATTGCGGCTTCTGCACGGCGACCTGTCCCACTTACCAAGTGCTGGGCGACGAACTCGACAGCCCGAGGGGCCGCATCTACCTGATCAAGGACATGCTGGAAAACGGGCGCGATGCGGATGAAAAGACCGTCAAGCATCTGGACCGCTGCCTGAGTTGCCTTAGCTGCATGACCACCTGCCCCTCGGGCGTGGACTACATGCATCTGATCGACCATGCCCGCATCCATGTCGAAAAGACCTATCGCCGCCCGTGGCGGGATCGCGCCCTGCGCTGGATGCTGGCGAAAGTGCTGCCCTATCAGGGGCGTTTCCGGCTGGCGCTGCTGGGTGCCAAGATCGCGCGGCCATTCGCCGGTCTGATGCCCGATCCGCGTCTGCGGGCGATGCTGGCGATGGCGCCGAAACAGTTCCCGCCGGTCAGCCGCAACGATCAGGGGCAGGTCTTCGCGCCCACTGGCGCGAGGCGGGCGCGGGTGGCCCTGATGCCCGGCTGTGCGCAAAGGGCGCTGAACACCGATATCAACGACGCGACCATCCGTTTGCTGCGTCGTGCGGGCTGCGAGGTGGTGATCCCCGAGGCCTTCGGTTGCTGCGGCGCGCTGACCCATCACATGGGCCGCGAAGAGGACGCGCTGCATTCCGCCCGCGCCACTATTCGCGGCTTCCTCGCGGCGGGGGAGTTGGACGCGATCATCATCAACACCTCGGGTTGCGGCACCACGGTCAAGGATTACGGCAAGATCTTCGCAGGCGATCCGATGCAGCCCGAGGCCGAGCGTGTGGCACGGCTGGCGCGTGACGTGACCGAGTTTCTGGACGCGCATGGTCTGCCCGAAGGCAAGACCGATGCGCTGCGCGTCGCCTATCACTCGGCCTGTTCGCTGCAGCATGGCCAACAGATCAAGACCACGCCCAAGACGCTGCTGACAAAGGCAGGTTTCAACGTGGTTGAGCCGGAAAACCCGCATCTGTGCTGCGGATCGGCAGGGACCTACAACCTGCTGCAGCCGGAACTGTCGGGGGAACTCAAGCGCCGCAAGGTCGCAACGCTTGAGGCGACATCGCCGCAGGTGATCGCGGCGGGCAATATCGGCTGCATGATGCAGATCGGATCGGGGACTGGCGTGCCGGTCGTCCATACGGTCGAGTTGCTGGATTGGGCCACGGGCGGACCAAAGCCCCGCGCTTTGGCCGAGGCTTGAAACGGGGCCCGCGCATTCCTAGCTAAGTCTTGTCGGAGGGCCCAAGGGCGCCGACGGACCTGCCCGCCCGCATAGGGGGGCAAGCCTTTGTATCGCTTGAAGAAGGATGCGAAAATGCGCAACTTTGATCTGACCCCGCTTTATCGTGCCTCGGTCGGTTTTGACCGCATGGCTGACGTCATGGACCGTGCCCTGTCGGCCGATATCGCGAGCTATCCCCCCTATAATATCGAGAAGACCGGCGAGAATGCCTATCGCATCTCGATCGCTGTTGCAGGCTTTGGTGCCGATGACCTGAATGTCGAGGTCAAGGACGGCGCGGTGATCGTCTCGGGCCGGAAATCCGCCGAGGATGAAGGCCGGACCTTCCTGCATCGTGGCATCGCGACCCGCGCCTTTGAGCGCCGCTTCACCTTGGCCGATCATGTCCGCGTCGATGGCGCGAGCCATGAGGACGGGATGCTGAACATCGACCTGATCCGCGAGATCCCCGAAGCGCTGAAACCGCGCCGGATCGAGATCGCGAAGACGCTGAAGGCGGTCGAGAAGCTGGACTCCTGATCCCGGCTTGGCGGCGGGGGCCTTGCCCCCGTTCGGCTTTGGAAAAAGTCCCCCGGACCTTTTCCGGCCAAGCCTCACCCTCTAGGATATTTGTGGAACGGTGAAATCAAGGCGTTGCATCCCGGATGCAGCGCCTTTTGTCGTTTCAGAACTTGCGGCGGGCGCGCAGGGCGGCGGTGATGGTGCCGTCGTCGAGATAGTCGAGTTCGCCCCCGATCGGGACACCTTGGGCAAGCCCGGTGATGGTGACGCCGGTCACGGCCAGGCTGTCGGCGATGTAATGCGCGGTGGTCTGGCCCTCGACCGTGGCCGAGAGCGCAAGGATGACCTCGGAGACATGTTCGTCCGCGATGCGGGCGATAAGTTGCGGGATGCGCAGGTCGTCCGGGCCGATTTCATCCAATGCCGACAGGCTGCCGCCCAGAACATGGTAGCGGCCCTTGAAGGCGCGGCCGCGTTCCAACGCCCATAGATCGGCGACCTCGGTCACCACGCAGATCTCGCCGGTGGCGCGGGCGGGGTCGGTGCAGATCGGGCAGAGGTCGGATTGGGTGATATTGCCGCAGGCCACGCATTCGCGGGCGCTTTCGGCGACATTGGCCATGAGGCTGGCCAGCTGCGCCATTTGACCCGCGCGCTTGCGGATCAGGTGCAGGACGACGCGGCGCGCCGAGCGGGGGCCAAGCCCCGGCAGGCGCGCCATCGTCGTGATCAGCGTCTCGATGTCGTCGCCGGGGCCAGTGGCCATGTCAGAAGGGCATCTTCATGTCGGCGGGCAGGCCCAGTTCGCGGGTCAGGCGGGCCATTTCCTCGGCTGCCTTGTCGGTGGCGCGGCGCTGCGCGTCCTTGATCGCGGCAAGGATCAGGTCCTCGACCACTTCCTTGTCTTCCGAACGGAAGATCGACGGGTCGATGTCGAGACCGGTCAGCTCGCCCTTGGCGGTGGCCGTGGCCTTGACCAGACCGCCGCCGGCCTCGCCGGTGACGGTCAGGCGGGTCAGCCCGTCCTGCATCTCGGTCATCTTGGTTTGCATCTGCTGCGCGGCTTCCATCATCTTTGACAGATCGCCCATATCGCCCAGGCCTTTGAACATGTCTTATTCCTCGTCCTCGAAAGGGTCCCATTCCTCGACCTCGGCTACCGGGCCTTCGGTCAGGTCATGGGGGGATTTATCCTCGCCAGCGGGGTTTTCAACCGGGGGCGGGGTGGGAACCGGGCGGATTGCGGTGATTTTTGCAGTCGGGAAGGTCGCGAAGATCGCCTGAACCGTCGGGTTCTCCATGGCGCGGAGGCGGGCTGCGACCTCGCGTGCGGCGCGCTGTTCGCTGATCGTGGGCTGGCCACCATCGGAAACCACCGTCACCGCCCAGCGTTGCCCGCCGGTCCAGCCGCGCAGACGCTCGGCCAGACGCTGGGGGAAGTCGCGCGGGGCATTGTCGGTCGGCTGGAACTCGATCCGGCCGGGCGAGTAGCGGACAAGGCGCAGATGATCCTCGACATCCAGCAGCAGCTTCATGTCGCGCATCCGGCGGATGAGTTCGATGACGGATTCGAAATCCGGGAAGGCCGCCATCGCATCGGGTGAAACCGCAATGGCCAGCGCGCCGCCATCGGGGCGGGCGGCGATGGGCGCGCGGGGGGCGGCCATGCGCGGGGCGTCGGCTGGACGCTGCGCGGGGGCCGAGGGCGCGCGGCTGAATTCGCCCGCTGCGGCCGAGGCTTGAACCTTGCGGATCAGCGCCTCGGGGTCGGGCAGGTCGGCGACATGAGTAAGGCGGATGATCGCCATTTCGGCGGCCATCATCGCGTTCGGGGCTTGACCCACCTCTTCCAGCGCTTTCAGCAGCATCTGCCACAGACGGGTCAGGGCGCGCATCGGGATGCGGGTGGCGATGTCCTGACCGCGGGCGCGCTCATCGGGGCCGATGGTCGGGTCGTCGATCGCCTCGGGGGTGATTTTGACGATCGAGATCCAATGGGTGATCTCGGCCAGATCGCGCAGCACCGCCATGGGGTCGGCGCCGTCGGCATATTGCGCCTGCAGTTCAGCCAGCGCCTCGGCGGCGGCACCGCGCAGGATCATGTCGAAGAGGTCGAGGACGCGGCCACGGTCGGCCAGACCCAGCATGGCGCGGACCTGCGGGGCGGTGGTTTCGCCCGCGCCGTGGCTGATCGCCTGATCCAGAAGGCTGGTCGCGTCACGCGCAGACCCTTCCGCCGCGCGGGTGATCAGTGCCAGCGCGTCATCGGTGATTTCCGCGCTTTCCGCCGAGGCGATGCGGCGCAGCAGCGCGATCATCACCTCGGGTTCGATCCGGCGCAAATCGAAGCGCTGGCAGCGCGACAGCACCGTGACCGGAACCTTGCGGATTTCGGTGGTGGCGAAGATGAATTTCACATGCGGCGGCGGTTCCTCAAGCGTCTTCAAGAGCGCGTTGAAGGCGCTGGTCGACAGCATGTGGACTTCGTCGATGATGTAGATCTTGTAGCGGGCCGAGGCCGCCCGGTAATGCACGCTTTCGATGATCTCGCGGATGTCGTTGACCCCGGTCCGGGATGCCGCGTCCATTTCAAGCACGTCGACATGGCGTCCCTCAGAGATCGCCACGCAATGTTCGCAGGTGCCGCAGGGCTCGGTCGTGGGGCCGCCATTGCCATCGGGGCCGGTGCAGTTCAGCCCCTTGGCGATGATCCGGGCGGTCGTGGTTTTCCCGGTGCCGCGAATGCCGGTCATGATGAAGGCCTGCGCGATGCGCGAGGCCTCAAAGGCGTTCCTGAGCGTCCGCACCATCGCGTCCTGACCCACGAGGTCGGCGAAGGTTTCAGGGCGGTATTTCCGCGCCAGAACTTGATAGGTCTTTTCGCTTTCGCTCATGGTCCGCCTTTTCTCTGCCGCGATACATTAGACGCGGGTCGACAGGGCGGCAACCTTTGCGCGGGGTCAGGAATGGGTATTTGGCAAACGGAGAATTGACCGGGTGCCTGTATCGCAGGGGCGCAAAGGGCGGCATGATCAGGGCATGAAGCGTCGTTCCCTGATCCTCGCCGCCACCGCCCTGCTGGCCGCGCCGCGTCTGGCGCGGGCGACGGCCGTCGGGCTGTTGCAGGACGCCGGGACCATGCAGCCGCTGCGCGCCATTGCCATCTGGCGTGATGGCGAGGAAGTCGCGGCGCAGGGTTATCGCGGCTATGGACCAGACCAGCCGACCAATATCAAGTCTGCCTCGAAATCGGTGATCTCGGCGTTGGCGGGGGTCGCGATTGCGAGGGGTGTTTTTTCCGGTCCGGACCAGCGGGTGGATGAGGTGCTGGCGCGCGACCTGCCGTCAGAGCCCGATCCGCGGATGGCGTCGCTGACGCTGGGCCATCTGCTGTCGATGCAGGCGGGATTGCAGCGCCAGTCGGGTCCGAATTACGGGCGCTGGGTCAGCAGCCCGAACTGGGTACGCGCGGCGCTTTCCGCCCCGTTCGAGACCGCGCCGGGCGGAAGGATGCAATATTCCACCGCATCGAGCCATCTGGTCTCGGCCATGCTGACCAGGGCCGGGGGCAAGTCCACCTTGGGGCTGGCGCGGGACTGGCTGAAGATTCCCGGCTTTGCCATTACGGCATGGGAGCGTGATCCGCAGGGGATCTATCTGGGCGGCAACCAGATGGCGATGTCGACGCGCAGCCTGATGGCCTTTGGCGCGGCCTATGCGCAGGGCGGGCAGGGGGTGATTCCGGCGACCTGGATCGAGGCAAGCTGGCAGCCGCGCACGCGATCGATCTTCAGCGGCGAGCAATACGGCTATGGCTGGTTCATCAGCCGGATCGGCGGACGCGAGGTGCGCTATGGCTGGGGCTATGGCGGGCAGATGATCTATGTCTTTCCGGGGGCCGTGCCGGTGGCGATCGCCATGACCTCGGACCCGGACCAGCCTTCGGCGCGCACGGGCTACCGGACGGAATTGCATGCGCTGGCAGGCGATCTGGTGCAAAGCCTGTGAGCGGGCGTTGACCCGGGCTGCGGCGCAGCATATCTGCGCCTCATGGCACGCGCACCCCTTTTGCAACTCACCGATATTTCGCTGACCTTCGGCGGCAATCCCGTCTTTGACGGTCTGAACATGACCGTCCAGCAGGGCGACCGGCTGGCGCTGGTTGGCCGCAACGGCTCGGGTAAGTCCACGCTGATGAAGGTCATGGCCGGTCTGGTCGAGCCTGATAGCGGTCAGGTCGTCACGCCCGCCGGCGTCAAGGTCGGCTATATGGAGCAGGACCCCGACCTGTCGGGCTATGCGACCTTGGGCGATTTCGCCCGCGCGGGCCTGCATGACGGCGAGGATTACCGCGTCGAAATGGCAGCCGAGGGGCTGAAATTCGACCCCGACCGTGCCGTAACCACCGCCTCGGGTGGTGAGCGTCGCCGTGCGGCGCTGGCCCGGCTGCTGGCCGAAGCGCCGGAGCTGATGTTGCTGGACGAGCCGACCAACCATCTGGACATCGAAGCGATCGGCTGGCTGGAAGAGCAGCTTTCCACGACCAAGGCCGGTTTCGTCCTGATCAGCCACGACCGCGCCTTCCTGCGCGCGCTAACCCGCGCGACGCTGTGGATCGACCGCAGCGAGGTCCGCCGTCAGGAACGCGGCTTCGAGCATTTCGAGGATTGGCGCGAGACGGTCTGGGCCGCCGAGGACGACGCCCGCCACAAGCTGGACCGCAAGATCAAGGCCGAGGCGCGCTGGGCCGTCGAAGGCATCAGCGCCCGTCGCAAGCGCAACCAAGGCCGCGTCCGTGCGCTGGCGGCGCTGCGCGACGAACGCGCCGGCCAGATCCGCCGTCAGGGCACCGCCTTGATGGAACTGGAATCCGGCCAGCAATCGGGCAAGCGCGTGATCGACGCCAAGGGCATTTCCAAGGCCTTCGGTGATCGCACCATCCTGAAGCCTTTCGACCTGCGCGTGCTGCGCGGCGACCGTGTGGCCTTTGTCGGTCCGAATGGCGCGGGCAAGACCACGCTGATCAAGATGCTGACCGGCGAGATCGCCCCGGATGAGGGTGAGATCAAGCTGGGCACCAATCTGGATATCGCCATCTTTGATCAGGCCCGCAGCGCCATTGATGAGACGGTCAGCCTGTGGGATGCGCTGACCGGAGACCCCGAGATGCGGGTTTCGGGACGCGCGGATCAGGTCATGGTGCGCGGCAATCCCAAGCATGTCGTGGCCTATCTGAAGGACTTCCTGTTCGACGAGGCGCAGGCTCGTGCGCCCGTGGGCAGCCTCTCGGGCGGCGAAAAGGCGCGGCTGCTGCTGGCGCGGATCATGGCACGGCCCTCGAACCTGCTGGTGCTGGACGAACCGACCAACGATCTGGACGTGGAAACGCTGGACCTGCTGCAGGATATCCTTGGCGAATATGACGGGACCGTGCTGCTGGTCAGCCACGACCGTGATTTCATCGACCGCGTGGCCACCACCACCGTCGCGATGGAGGGTGACGGCCGCGCCGTGATCTATCCGGGCGGTTGGTCGGATTACCGCGCGCAACGCCCTGAGGACAGCCCCGCATCCGAGGTGACGAAAACGGTCGCGGCTGCTCCGGCGAAACCCGATACCAAGCCGCAAGTCTCGAAATCTGGCCTGAGCTTCACCGAGAAGAAGCGGCTGGAATCGCTGCCCGGCGTCATGGAGCGGCTGGAGGCCGAGATCGGCAAGTTGAACGAATTCCTGGCCCAGCCCGACCTGTTCTCGACCGCGCCGGCGAAGTTCGCCAAGGCCAGCGAAGGTCTGGCCGAACGGCAGGCAGCGTTGGTTGCGGCCGAGGAGGAATGGCTGGAACTGGCCGAAAAGGACGCGGTCTAAGGCGGCTTAGATTGCGAAATCCGTCGCGGATACCTTAGGCCAAGGGGGCAGATGGTGACCGTCGGTCCTGCGGTAATGCCCCTTCAGGAACTGGAGGTCGCTTTTCTGGTCATCGATCGCGACGCGGTAGCGGACCGCGTCGTTCCTGATGAAAAGATTCGCGATTGAGGCGATGACATTGGCCAGTTTCAGCATGCGCTTGATCTTCAGCGGTTCGCCGTAATCATCGCCGAAGGTCTTCCTGTCGAGTTCGACGCCTGAAAGCTGCGTGCGCTTCAAGGAAATTGATAACGTCCTCAGCCCGTTCCAGTGAGTGGCGAAACTCGTGATTGCCTCGCAAGACAGCGCGGGCTGACTTCAGTTTTGCTCTCGTGGGGAATTATTCCTGGTTCGCGAAAATCGAACGCTGAACCGAAGCCCACCGGGGCTGAGTTAGATCCTGTCCCGCGAACAGGGGGCAAGTCGCTTTCCGTCAAAATGGCTAACGCGCCCTCGAAAAATGGACGGGTTGAAACCCGGTCCGCCCGCCCTGACCGGAAACGACCTGCCCAAAAAGTGCAGCCCGGGAAAAGCCGGGATCGGGTTAACATCATCCTTGTTTGATTGAGGTGATGGCATGAAATCCGCTCAATCTCTCGGGGCTGCGCAGGCGGCGCGGCTGATCTCTCTGCCCGAGAAGATCTCTGCGCCCAATCCCCTGAAGGAGGCGCTGCTGGAGCCAATCCGAGAGCGCAACGCCTTTCTGGACTATATCTTCTACGATCTGGGAACCCTGAATCACGATGAGGTCGCGCAACTGGCACCGGGCTATGCGCGGGAAGGGGCGATCCTGCTGGTCCAGCCCTCGGGACGGGGCGGGCTGAGGCTTTGGCAGGATTTCGATGCGTTCCGGGCCGAAGCGCATCGCGGCATGGCCGATTGCATCGCGGTCGCGGGTGTCGGCTCGTCGGCCTTGGGCACGGCGGCTTTCGCGCGCAATGTCGCGGATGCGATTGACGGGCCGGTGCTGGGCGTCGTTTCTGGCTATGGGCTGGCGGACCTGTTTTCCGAGTCCTTGGGCGGGTTCTTCTGGTTCGGCTGGGTCAACGCGGTCCGCCACGCCTTTGAGCCGCTGGATGCTGCGACACGGATGATGCCGTCCTCGCTTGAGGTGCCGAATGGGCAGATCAGCATGGCGATCCGGCGCAGCCTGGACGTCAAGACGCTGCTGTCGCTGCTGGGGATGATCGACGTCTCACTGCTGGTCGGCCATTCCAAGGGCAATCTGGTGATTTCCGAGGCCTTGTTCGCGCTGCTCCAGCATGATCCGGCTCGGGCCGGGGCATTGGCCCAAAACGGGCGGATCGTGACCTTCAGTGCCAAGATCGCCATGCCCAAGCCATGGACGCAGGTCATCGACGTGATGGGCGAACTTGACGGCTTCGGGCTGATGAACTCGCGGCCGATGATCGGAACGGACCGGCGGGTGAAAAGCGCCTGGCATCACACGAATACCGAGCTGCTGTTCCACCTGCCGGTCACGCAGGTCTTGCGAGAGCTGCTGTGATCAGCTTGCCTTGGTCGCGCCCTTGACCACGTTCAGCTCGCGCCCGAAACGCGAAACCAGTTCCCAGCGCACGCGGTCGCGCTGACCGGTCTGGACCCAGGGCCAGCAGGTGAAGGTATAGGTATCGCCGGTCATCGCGCTAAGCGTCAGGGTCGGTGCGGGATCGTCCAGAACGTCGGGATGATCGTCCATGACCTGACGCAGCAACGTCTCGGATTCCTCAAGGCTGTGCTTCGAGGCATCGACCTCGACTTCCAGTGACAGGCGACGGGTATCGGCCCCGGTCGAGTTGACGATCACGTCCTCCCAGATCTTGTTGTTCGGCACGATGACCTTGCGGTTCTCGGCGGTGCTGAGATGGTCGAGAACAACGAGACCTTCTCGACCTCGCCCGAGACTCCGGCTGCCTCGATCTCGTCCCCGGCATCGAAGGGGCGCAGGAACAGGATCAGCAGACCGCTGGCGAAATTGCTGATCGTGTCCTGCAGCGCAAAGGCCAGAATGAAACCGGCGGCACCCAGACCGGCCAGGATCGGCGTCATGTTGGTCCCGATCCATGACAGCCCGATCAGGAAGCCGACCAACCCGCCCAGACGCGCGATCCAGAGGCGCAGGAAGTGGCGCATCAACTTCGAGGTGAAGCGGGTCCGTTTCAGCGCCATGTTCACGATCAGACTGATCAGCCACCCCCCCGCGACGCCAATCACGGTCCATAGCAGCAGCGTACCCAGACGACGGGCCAGCCGCTGGCCGCCATCCTCGGCATTGGCCCAGACTTTCAGCGTCAGCAGCGCCGAGCGCAGGTTGGTCGTGTCGACCTGAACGCCGCCGACCTCTTTGACATAGGTGCGGTAATCGGCGGTATCCTCGGGCGCGCCGCCCTTATTCTCATAGGCGTCCATGACCTCGCGGAAGCGGTCCGAGATCGCGGTGCGCGTCTCGCGCAGCTTACCGACCTTTTCGGCCATGGCCTCCTGTTCGGGGGTCAGGACGGGCTTGGCTCCTTCCTCGGGCTTGGGCTTGTCGGCATTCGCCTTTTCGATCTCGGCGTTCAGGTTGAAGGATTCCAGCTCGGCCGCGGACAAGTCGGCCACCGCGCCTTGCAGCAACTTCAGCCAGCCCGACATTTCGGTCTTGAGCTCGGTTTTCGTCAGCGGCTGCATCAGGAAGCCCAGCTCATCTGACGAGACCATCGGATTGCCGGTCGTCACCGGGTCGGGCTTGGGATCGGATGCCGCCAGCAGTTCCTTGACCGCTGTTTTCACATCCTCTTGCGACACCTTGGGAGGCTCGCCCCCACCGCCCGGACTAAGCACCTGCGCGCTGGCCGGGCTGAGTTGGATAAGCGCCATGAACAGCGCGAGGAAGATCACGCTGACCGCAGCCCGGATGGGGTGCGGGGTGGCGGATTTCCGGGATAAGGCAGGGGTGATGGCGGCAGTGGGCATTGGCAGATGCACAGCTTTTCTCCTTGCGGCGATCGCTTGGTGTCGGCGCGGCAGGCTATCACAGGGCAGGCGATGTGGGCAGGGCGATATGTGCGTTATGTCGTCGCGGGGTGTCGACGGGCACAAAACAGGAAAGCGCACCCGTTGGATGCGCCTTTTCCCGTCAGCTTTCGGAAGTCTTGGCTCCGGCGGTAGGGATCGAACCTACGACCAATTGATTAACAGTCAACTGCTCTACCGCTGAGCTACGCCGGAACAAGTGCCAATCGAATGGCTGCGGTTTGTGTTGGCTCCGGCGGTAGGGATCGAACCTACGACCAATTGATTAACAGTCAACTGCTCTACCGCTGAGCTACGCCGGAACACGAGGGGGTGTATAGCGGCGGTGTTCGGGGTCGTCCAGTGCTTCGGTGAAATTTTTTAAGGATTTTTTAGAGGGCTGAGAAGAAAGGGTTTTTACCGGTTCAGATGGAAACGCGCGTCATGGGTCAGCGCGTTTTCGGGGCGAAGCTGGCCTTCCTCGGTCAGGGCGATCAGATGGGCCAGCACATTGCGGGTCGCGGCGGGCTGCAGGGCGGGGGGAATGTCATAGATCCGCGCGGCAAGCTCGGCGGCATTTGCCGGACCGTCGGCCAGAGCCTGCAGGATCTGCCGGGTGCGCAGTTGGCGATGGGCCAGCAGTTCGGCAATCCGGGCGGCGGGATTGTCGATCGGATCGCCATGCGCGGGACGCAGCCGGGCGGCACCTGCCGCATCCAGCCGCGCCAGCGCATGGTAATATTCAGCCAGATCGCCATCAGGCGGCGAAATCAGGGTCGAGGACCAGCCCATCACCACATCCCCGCAAAAGATCTCGTCCTGCCACTGAAAGCTGAGATGCCCGGCGAAATGGCCGGGCGTATGCAGCGCGGTCAGCGACCATTCCGGGGTCTCGATCCGTTCGCCGTCGCCCAGCAGGATGTCGGGGGTGAAATCGCGGTCGATCCCTTCGCCCCCGGCCAGCGCGCCGTCCTGCGCCAGTCGCTGCATGATCTGTGACCGTCCGGCCTCGGCAGGGCCAAAGCCAAAAATCGGCGCGCCCGTCGCCTGTGCTAGCGCATGCGCGCCTTGGGAATGGTCCAGATGGGCATGGGTGACAAGGATATGGGTGATCCGTCCGCCCGCTGCTGCCGCAAGGATCGCCGCGCGATGGGCGGGCAGGTCGGGGCCGGGGTCAATGACCGCGATCTGGTCGCGCCCCAGCAGGAAACTGTTCGTGCCCGGCCCGGTCAGGGGCGAGGGGTTGGCGGCAGTGATGGTCTGCAGGGCTTTCGGAGCGTGAGTCATGGCGATAGCCTAGACGCAGTTCAGGCAGTTGCGAAAGGCCCTGCGGGGATCAGGCGGAATGGATTTTGAATGGCTCAAGCGGATCATGCCGCGCGGACTATATGGCCGGGCGGCGCTGATCCTGTTCCTGCCGGTGGTGGTGGTGACCATCGTCGTGACGGTCATGTTCCTGCAGCGCCATTTCGAGGACGTGACGCGGCAGATGACGGTCAGCATGACCCGCGAGATATCCCTGGTCGCGACCCGCATCGATGAGGCCGAGGATGCAAAGGCCGCCCGCATCAGCGCGCTGCGCGAGGCCGGGCCCTTGGGGTTGCGGCTGATCCTGCCCGCGACCGAGCCCGCGCGCGACTGGCGCGAATATTACGATCTGTCGGGACGCGTGGTGATCGAGGAACTGCATTCCCGCGTGCCGCAGGTTCAGGGGGTGGACCTGAGCAATCACCGCGAGGTCGCGGTGACGCTGGACAGCCGTTTCGGGCAGTATCAGCTGATCTTTCCGCGGGTGCGGGTCAGCGCCTCGAACCCGCATCAGCTGCTGGTGCTGATGATCGGGACCTCGTTGCTGATGACGGCGATCGCGACGATCTTTCTGCGCAACCAGTTGCGGCCGATCAAGCGGCTGGCACGCGCCGCCGAGGAATATGGCAAGGGCCGGATCATCCCCTATCGGCCCGGCGGCGCCAATGAGATCCGCAGCGCCGGCACCGCCTTTCTGGAAATGCGCGGCCGGATCGAGCGCCAGAACGAACAGCGCAAGCAGATGCTGTCCGGTGTCAGCCATGACCTGCGCACGCCGCTGACCCGGCTGCGGCTGGGCCTGTCGATGCTGTCCTCGGATCTGCCGCCGGACCCCGAGGATATCGAGGCGCTGGAAAGCGATGTTGCGGCCATGGGCACGATGGTCGACGCCTTTCTGGAATATGCCCGTGATGAGGCGCAGGATGCGCCCCCAGCGGCCGAACCGGCACTGGAATTCGTGCGTGGCATTGTCGCCGATGCCCGGCGCGGTGGGCAGGCGGTCGAACTGGGCGAGATGCAGGGCGAACCCGAAGACCGCGCCATCTTTCGCCGCGACAGCCTGCGCCGTGCGGTCGAGAACCTGATCGGCAATGCCGTGCGCTATGGCGAGCGCGCCGAGGTCGAGGCCGCATTGGGGCCGGGCTGGTTCCGCATCTCGGTCGAGGATGACGGGCCGGGCATTCCTGCCGATCGCCGGGACGAGGCGCTGAAGCCCTTCACCCGGCTGGTTCCGGCGCGCAACCAGAACCGGGGCGAGGGGGTGGGTCTGGGCCTGACCATCGCCGCCGACATCGCGCGCGCCCATGGCGGGCAATTGCGGCTGGTCGATGGCAAGCGTCTGGGCGGTTTGCGGGCCGAGATCGTCATTCCGCGCTGAGCCGCCACAGTTGCCGTGGAACGCGTCTGGGGGTAAGGCTGTCGCAACTTGAAAAAAGAAGGACTTCAGGATGCGGGCATTCGTTTTTCCCGGCCAGGGCGCTCAGGTCATCGGCATGGGCCGCGAGTTGGCCGAAGCCTATCCGGCCGCGCGGGATGTCTTTGCCGAGGTCAATGAGGCGCTTGGCGAGAAGCTCTCGGACCTGATCTGGAACGGCGATATCGAGACGCTGACCCTGACCCAGAACGCGCAACCGGCGCTCATGGCGACCTCGATCGCTGCGTTCCGGGCGCTGGAGGCCGAGGGCTTTGGCATCAAGGATGCCGATTTCGTCGCCGGGCATTCCTTGGGTGAATATTCCGCACTTTGCGCCAGCGGCGCAATCAGCCTTGCCGATACCGCGCGGCTGCTGCGCCTGCGCGGTCAGGCCATGCAAGAGGCCGTTCCGGTCGGGCAGGGCGCGATGGCTGCGATCCTTGGGCTGGATTTTGCCGCCGTCGATCAACTGGCCCGCGACGCCGCCGAGGGCGAGGTCTGTCAGGCTGCGAATGACAACGATCCGGCGCAGGTGGTGATCTCGGGTCACAAGGCGGCGGTCGAGCGGGCCGCGGCTTTGGCCAAGGAGCGTGGCGCGAAACGCGCGCTGATGCTGCCGGTCTCGGCCCCGTTCCATTCGGCGCTGATGCAGCCCGCAGCGGCAGTCATGGCCGAGGCGCTGGCAGCGGTCGAGATCGCGGCCCCTGCGGTTCCGCTGGTTGCCAATGTGCGCGCAAGCGCGGTGACCGACCCCGGCGAGATCCGTCGTCTGCTTGTCGAGCAGGTCACCGGATCGGTACGCTGGCGTGAATCGGTCGAGTATCTGGCCGGGGCGGGTGTCACCGAGTTCTGGGAAATCGGCGCGGGCAAGGCCTTGTCGGGCATGATCAAGCGTATTTCCAAGGAAGCTGTCACGAAGAATGTCGGGGCACCTGCGGATATCGCGGCGCTGAAGGCTTGAGGGCGGCGCCGGGGGCTCTGCCCCCGGACCCCCGGGATATTTGGACAAGAAAGAAAACGAGGTCGGGATGTTTGATCTGACGGGAAAGAACGCGCTGGTGACCGGCGCATCCGGCGGAATCGGCGGCGCGGTGGCCGAGGCGTTGCATGCGGCCGGTGCGACCGTTGCGCTGTCGGGCACGCGTGAGGCCCCCTTGCGCGAACTGGCCGAAAAGCTGGGCAGCCGCGCCCATGTCGTCACCGCCAATCTGGGCGATGCGGCCGCGGTCGAGGCCCTGCCGAAGGCCGCAGCCGCGGCGATGGGCAGCGTCGACATCCTGGTGAACAATGCCGGGATCACCCGCGACAACCTGTTCATGCGCATGTCGGACGAAGAATGGTCGCAGGTTCTGGAGGTCAACCTGACCTCGAGCTTCCGCCTGTGCCGGGGCGTATTGCGCGGCATGATGAAGGCGCGCTGGGGCCGGATCGTAAACATCACCTCGGTCGTCGGCGCGACGGGCAATCCGGGGCAGGGCAACTACGCCGCTGCCAAGGCCGGTCTGGTCGGCATGTCGAAAAGCCTGGCCTCGGAAGTCGCCTCGCGCGGGATCACGGTCAATTGCGTGGCTCCGGGTTTCATCGAAACCGCGATGACCGACAAGCTGAACGACGAGCAGAAGGGCCGCATTCTGGGCCAGATTCCTGCCGGTCGCATGGGCAATGCTCAGGAAATCGCCGCGGCGGTCCTTTATCTGGCCAGTGCCGAGGCGGGATATGTCACCGGGGCCACGCTGCATGTTAACGGTGGTATGGCGATGCTGTGATCTGTGGTTTATGCGGTTGCAAGATCACGAACCCGTGCTATATCCCGCGTTCAAGGCTACAGGGCTCCGCGCCTTGGGCTCTCGTCAGCGCGAGCTGTCACATCTTGGGCGGATGCCCGCGAAAATGAGGAAGAGACATGAGCGATATTGCTGATCGCGTGAAGAAAATTGTCGTCGAGCATCTGGGCGTTGACGAGGACAAGGTGACCGAGAGCGCCTCCTTCATCGACGATCTGGGCGCCGATTCTCTGGACACGGTCGAGCTGGTCATGGCGTTCGAGGAAGAATTCGGGATCGAGATTCCGGACGACGCCGCCGAAACCATCCAGACCTTCGGCGACGCGGTCAAATTCATTCAGGGCGCGGTCTGATAGACCCCCATCCTGAACGGAACGGGCGGTGCTTTCCCAGCGGAAAGCGCCGCCTTTTTCGTTTCGGCGGCGGCGCTTGCGCCGGAACCATGGGCATGGTGGAGTGGTTGCTTGGATGAAACCGAGTGAGGAGAGCCCGATGCCCGTCAATCTTCAGGGACTGACCGACAATGCCCGCAAGACCGCGATCGCCGAGCTGAACGCACGGCTGGCCGATGCGGTCGCGCTGTCCGCGGCGATCAAGCAGGCGCATTGGAACGTCAAGGGCCGCAATTTCATCGCCGTGCATGAGCTGTTCGACCAGACCTTCAGCAATCTGCAAGTCCATGTCGACGAGATGGCCGAGCGCGTCCAGATGCTGGACGGCGTCGCCATCGGCACGGTCGAGAAGGTGGCGAAAGCCAGCACCCTCAAGGAATATCCGACCGACCTGACCAAGGCCGAGGATCACATCAAGGCGATCTGCGAACGACTGCGGGATTACGGTGCCAAAGTCCGCACGGCGATCGACACGACCGGGGATGCGGGCGATGCCAATACCGCCGATCTGTTCACGGCCGCGTCGCGGACGGCGGACAAGGATCTGTGGTTCCTGGAAAGCCATCTGGAATAAACGGTAGCGCGAATGAAAAAACCGGGGCCGCAGCCCCGGTTTTCTTTTGTCAGAAGCCTTACTTCGGCATCGGGGCGGTGATGCCCTCGACATAGAAGTTCAGGCCGGACAGTTCCTCATCCGTGGCGGTCGCGCCATCGGCCAGCCAGTCGCTGCCATCCTGCTTTTTCACCGGACCGGTGAAGGGGTGGTATTCGCCCGAGGCGATCTTGGCCTTGAGGGCTTCGGCCTCGGCCTTGACCTCGGCGGGAACGGCCTCGGTGATCTCACCGATCACGACTTCTCCGTCACCGATGCCTGCCCAGGTGGCTTCGGATTTCCAGGTTCCGTCAAGCGCCTGACCGACGCGCTTGATGTAATAGGGCGCCCAGTTGTCGACGATGGACGAGATGCGGGGCTTCGGCGCGAAGCTGGCCATGTCGGAGGCCTGACCGAAGCCGAGGACGCCTGCCTCTTGTGCTTTCGCCAGCGGCGCGGTCGAGTCGGTGTGCTGCATGAACACGTCGACGCCTTCGGCGATCAGGGCGGCGGCGGCATCGGCCTCTTTGGCGGGGTCGAACCAGCTATAGACCCAGACCACCTTCATCTCGACATTCGGGTTCACCTTGCGGGCGTGGATGAAGGCCGAGTTGATGCCCTGGATGACTTCGGGGATCGGGAACGAGCCGATATAGCCGATCTTGTTCGACTTGGTCATGCGGCCCGCAATGGTGCCGATGACGGCGCGGCCTTCGTAGAAGCGGGCGTCATAGGTCGCAAGGTTGTCCGAGCGCTTGTAGCCGGTGGCATGCTCGAACTTGATGTCGGGGAATTTCTTGGCGACGTTGACGGTCGCGTCCATGAAACCGAAGCTGGTCGCGAAGATCATCTTGTTGCCCGCCAGCGCCAGCTGGGTCAGGGCACGCTCGGCATCGGCACCTTCCGGTACGGATTCGATGAAGGTGGTCTCGACCTTGTCGCCATATTCCTTCTCGACCGCCTGACGGGCCAGATCGTGCTGGAAGGTCCAGCCGCCATCGCCGACCGGGCCGACATAGATGAAGCCGATCTTCAGCTTTTCACCTTGGGCAAGGGCGGGCAGGCTGGATGCTGCAACCAGCGCCGCGGCGCTGCCAAGTAGGGTTCTGCGATTGATCACTGTCACTCTCCTGTCAGGGTTTGGCTGCTTAGCGCAGCGCGTGGAAGGGTTGCCCGAGCGAGCCGGGGGTGGACCCGGCGCCGGAGCGTCCGAATTTCTGCCGCGCCGAGATCGCGACCAGCACGATAATCGTCGCCAGATAGGGGGCCATCGACAAAAGCTGCACCGGCACGGCGACGCCTGCCGCCTGAAGGCGCAGTTGCAGGACGGTCACGCCGCCAAACAGCCACGCGCCTGCCAGCACGCCCCAAGGATTCCATTGCGCAAAGACGACGATGGCTAGCGCGATCCAGCCCGCGCCTGCGGTCATGCCCTCGGTCCATTGCAGCACGGTGGCGATGGAAATATAGGCCCCGCCCAGTCCTGCCATCGCGCCGCCAAAGGCGATTGCCGCGATGCGGACCTTGCGGACCGGGTAGCCCAGACCATGCGCGGCGTCGTGGTTTTCACCAACCGCGCGCAGGATCAGCCCTGCGCGGCTGCGCATCAGGAACCACCAGACAGCGGGGACCGCCAGCAGGCCCAGCCAGATCATCAGGTTTAGGCCCAAGGGTCCCGCCATCATCGAGGGCGCTTTCACGCCTTCGAAGGGCTTGCCGAACATCGCGGTCAGGCCTAGCCCGAACAGCGTCAACGCAAGGCCGGTGGCGACCTGATTGGACAGCAGGAACTGGGTCAGAGCCGCAAAGATCATCGACAGCGCGGCCCCGGCAATCGCTGCGGCGACAAAGCCCAAGGCGGGGCTGCCGGTGGCATGGGCACTTGCAAAACCCGCCAGCGCGCCGCCGATCATCATCCCCTCGACGCCAAGGTTCAGGACGCCCGCGCGTTCCACCACCAACTCGCCAAGTGCGGCGAACAGGATGGGGGTGGCGGCACCCAGAAGCAGGACGAAAACGGCAATCGGGTCGATCATCAGGCGCGCCTCCGGATGCGGTAGCGGGTCAGGATGTCGAAACCCAACAGGAAGAACAGGAGCATCCCCTGGAACACCTGCACCGTGGATGCGGGCAGGTTCAGCATCATTTGCGCGAGTTCCCCGCCGATATAGGTCAGCGCCATCAGCAGGCCCGCAAGCAGGATGCCCAAGGGGTGCAGCCGGCCAAGGAAGGCCACGATGATCGCAGTGAAGCCGTAGCCCGAGCCGAAGCTTTCGGTGATCTGGCCTGCTGGTCCCGCGACCTCGAACAGGCCCGCCAGCCCCGCCAGCGCGCCGGACAGGCCAAGACACAAGGCCACCAGACGTTCGGGCCGCACACCGGCGAAGCGGGCGGCGCGGGGGGCCGCGCCAGCGGTGCGGATGCGGAAGCCAAGGATATGGCGCGACATCACGAACCACGTCACCACCAGCGCGACCACAGCCGCGATCACGCCCCAATGCAGCCCGGTATTGGCGATCAGTTCCGGGTTCGAGGCCGAGGGATATTGCTGCAGGTTGCGCGAGCCGGGGAAGTTGAAGCCTTCGGGGTTCTTCATCGGGCCAAAGGCCATCCATGCCGCGATCTTTTGCGCGACATAGACCAGCATCAGCGACACAAGGATCTCGGAGGCGCCGAACCAGTTGCGTAGCAGCGCCGGGATCATGCCCCATGCCCAGCCGCCGACCGCACCGGCGACGATCATCGCCGGGAAGATCCAGAAGGCCTCATGCGGATAGGCGGCCAGCGCCACGGCGGCACCGCAGATCGCGCCGATGATATATTGCCCCTCGGCCCCGATGTTCCAGATGCCTGCCCGGAAGCCCAAGGCCAACCCCGAGGCGATCAGGATCAGCGGCCCGGCCTTGACCAGAAGTTGCGGGCGCGAATAGCCCGATGCGGGGCCAAATAGCGGGTCCCAGAAGATCGTGCGGATCGAGGCCACCGGATCGAAGCCGAGGGCCGCGAACAGCAGCCCCCCGGTGATCATCGTGGCAATGACGGCCATGACGGGCGTCGCGACCTGCCAAAGCAGGGGGGCGCTGGCGCGCGGCTCAAGCCGGAACATGACCGACCTCCATTCCATGTGCGCCGCCAAGCATCAGGCCGATCTCATCGATGGTCAGGCCCTCGGTCGGGCGGGGCGGCGATAGTCTTCCTTCGTTCAGGGCGCAGAAGCGGTCGGACAGCTCCAGCAGCTCATCCAGATCCTGGCTGATGACAATGACGCCTGCACCCTTGGCGGCCAGATCCAGCAGCGCCTGACGGATCGCAGCGGCGGCCCCGGCATCGACGCCCCATGTCGGCTGGTTCACGACCAGAACTTTTGGCCCGCCCAGCACCTCGCGCCCGATGACGAATTTCTGCAGGTTGCCGCCGGACAGCGCGCCAGCAGCGGTGCCGGGGCCGGGGGTGCGCACGTCGAATGCCTTGATGACGCGTTCGGCAAAGGCGCGGGCGGCATTGTGGTCGATCAAGCCGCGCTTGACGATGTCCTGCCGACCGCCTGCGGTCAGCAGGGTGTTCTCGGTCAGGCTGAATTGCGGCACGGCGGCATGGCCCAGCCGGTCCTCGGGCGCGGAAAGCAGCCCTGCGGCGCGGCGCGGATCGGGACCAAGTGCCGAAAGGTCAGTGCTGGAAAGGGTGACGGTGCCATGAGGCGTGGTGATCTCACCCGAGAGCGCGGCCAGCAACTCGTCCTGACCGTTCCCGGCGACGCCGCCGATGCCCAGAATTTCACCAGTGCGCAGGGTCAGCGAGATGTTCTTCAGCGTCACGCCCTCGGTCGCGGCAGGGGTGGACAGCGCTTTGACATCCAGCACGACCTCGCCGGGCTTGCGGCCCGAACGGTCGACCAGCTTCATCTCGGCGCCCACCATCATCGCCGCCAGCTCGCGGGCGGAATGGGCGCGCGGATCGACCGTGCCCACGACCTTGCCGTGGCGCAGGATGGTGGCGCGGTCGCAATGCGTGCGGATTTCCTCAAGCTTGTGGCTGATATACAGGATCGCGGTGCCTGCGGCGGCCAGTTGGCGCAGGGTGGCGAACAGGATCTCGGCCTCTTGCGGGGTCAGAACGCTGGTCGGTTCATCCATGATCAGCAGGCGCGGGTTTTGCAGCAGGCAGCGCAGGATCTCGACCCGCTGACGCTCACCGGCGGACAGGCTGGCGATGCGGCGGGCCGGGTTCAGCGGCAGGCCATAGGCCTGCGACAGTTCCGCGATGCGGCGCGACAGTTCCGCGCGGGGCGGCGGGTTTTCCATGCCAAGGGCGATGTTTTCAGCAACCGTCAGCGCATCGAACAGCGAAAAATGCTGGAACACCATCGCCACACCAGATGCCCGCGCCGCACGCGGATCGGCGGGGGCATGGGGGGCGTCCGAGAGCTGCATATGACCTTCGTCGGGTCGAACAAGCCCGTAGATCATCTTGACGAGGGTGGATTTTCCCGCGCCATTCTCGCCCAGCAGCGCGTGGATTTCGCCCGCTCCGACCGAGAAGCTGATATCGTCATTGGCGCGCACGCCGGGATAGGTCTTGCCCAGGCCCTCGGCCCGGAAAACATCACTCACTGTTGCGCGCCTCTCTGCCCCTTTTGTAGTCACCTTTAGCGGTTTTCCGCCGGGGAGCAATTGCACAGTTGGACAGGTAGGGCCTAGATTGCGGGCATGCCGGAAATTTCACCCCGATTCATCCACCTGCGCACGCATTCCGAACATTCGCTTCTGGAAGGAGCCGTGCCGGTCAAGAAGTTAGCCGATCTTGCGGCCCAAAACGGCATGCCCGCCGTTGCCCTAACGGATTCCAACGCCCTGTTCGCGGCGCTGGAGTTTTCGGTCAAGGCGCAGGACGCGGGCGTCCAGCCGATCGTCGGCTGTCAGGTGACCCTGTCTGCCGAGGTGACCGCGCCCATCGTGCTGCTGGCCCAGAACGAGGCCGGCTGGCTGAACCTGATGGAGCTGTCCTCGTGCCTTTACCTGCGCAGTGACGGCTCGCTGCCGCATGTGACGCTGGATGAGCTTGAGGCGCGGGCCGAGGGGCTGATCTGCCTGACCGGCGGTGCGCTGGGTCCGCTTGGGCAACTGGTCGGGCAGGGGCGTCTGTCTGATGCGCGGGCGCTGCTGGAGCGGCTTTCCGTCGCCTTTCCGACGCGGCTTTACGTGGAATTGCAGCGCCACAAGGATGGCGGCGGCACGCCGGTGGCCGAGGAAGTGGCATCCGAGGGCGGCATGATCGATCTTGCCTATACGCTGGACCTGCCGCTGGTCGCCACGAATGACGTCTATTTCCCCAAGCCCGATCTTTACGACGCGCATGACGCGCTGATCTGCATTTCCGAACGCGCCTATGTCGACCAGACCGCGCCGCGCCGCCGCCTGACCCCGGATCATTACTTCAAGACCCCGGCCGAGATGGTGACCCTGTTCGCCGATCTGCCCGAGGCGGTCGAGAACACCGTCGAGATCGCCAAGCGCTGCGCCTTTGCTGTCAAGAAGCACAAGCCGATCCTGCCGCGCTTTGCCGAGGATGAAATCGAGGAATTGCGCCGTCAGGCCTGGGACGGTCTGCGCGACCGCCTTGCGATCATTCCCCATGCCGTGCCGCTGGCCGAATACGAATACCGCCTGCGGTTCGAGTTGGGCATCATCGAGCAGATGGGCTTCCCCGGTTACTTCCTGATCGTGGCCGATTTCATCAAATGGGCCAAGGATCACGGCATCCCGGTCGGGCCGGGCCGGGGCTCGGGGGCGGGTTCGCTGGTCGCCTATGCGCTGACCATCACCGACCTTGATCCCTTGCGCTACAGCCTGCTGTTCGAACGCTTCCTGAACCCGGAACGGGTCTCGATGCCGGACTTCGACATCGACTTCTGCATGGATCGCCGCGAGGAAGTCATCCGTTACGTGCAGGAGAAATATGGCCGCGACAAGGTTGGCCAGATCATCACCTTTGGCGCGCTGCTGTCCAAGGCGGCGGTGCGCGACGTGGGCAGGGTGCTGCAACTGCCCTTCGGTCAGGTCGATCGCCTGTCCAAGATGATCCCGGTCGAGGGGGTGAAGCCCGTCAGCGTCACCAAGGCGCTGGCCGATGAGCCACGCCTGCGCGAAGCCGCCAAGGAAGAGGTCGTTGGCCGCCTGCTGGATTACGCGGCAAAGCTGGAAGGGCTGCTGCGCAACGCCTCGACCCACGCCGCCGGTGTGGTGATCGGAGACCGTCCCTTGGACAAGCTGGTGCCGCTTTACCGCGACCCGGCCTCGGACATGCCCGCCACCCAGTTCAATATGAAATGGGTCGAGGCAGCCGGGCTGGTGAAATTCGACTTCCTTGGCCTGAAGACCCTGACCGTCATTCAGAACGCCGTCGACCTGATCAATGGCGGCGGGCGGCCCCTGCATGTCGCCGCCGACGGACGCCAGCTTTACCTGCCCGCCGACGGTGCGGAAAACCAGATCAACGCCATCCCGCTGGACGACAAGCCCAGCTATGACCTGTTCGCCAGCGCCCGCACGGTGGCGGTGTTCCAGGTGGAAAGCTCGGGGATGATGGATGCGCTGCGGCGCATGAAGCCCACCTGCATCGAGGATATCGTGGCACTGGTGGCGCTGTACCGCCCCGGCCCGATGGAGAACATCCCGACCTATTGCGAGGTCAAGAACGGCCTGCGCCCGCTTGAATCGCTGCATCCGACCATCGACCCCATCCTGGCCGAGACGCAGGGCATCATCGTCTATCAGGAACAGGTGATGCAGATCGCGCAGGTCATGGCGGGCTACTCGCTTGGCGGCGCCGACCTGCTGCGCCGTGCCATGGGCAAGAAGATCGCCGAGGAGATGGCCAAGGAGCGCCCGAAATTCGTCGAGGGCTGCAAGGAACAGGGCATCGACGGCAAGAAGGCGGGCGAGGTCTTTGACCTGCTTGAGAAATTCGCGAATTACGGCTTCAACAAGTCGCACGCCGCCGCCTATGCCGTGGTCAGCTATCAGACTGCATGGCTCAAGGCCAACCACCCGGTCGAATTCATGGCCGCGGTGATGAACTGCGATATCCACCTGACCGACAAGCTGGCCGTCTACAAGCGCGAGGCCGACCGCATGGGGATCGAGACGGTCCCGCCCTGCGTCAACCGCTCGGACGCGACTTTCACCGTCAAGGATGGCCGGATCGTCTATGCGCTGGGCGCGCTGAAGGGCGTCGGCGTCGAGGCGATGCGGATGATCGTCGAGGCGCGTGGCGACAGACCTTTCCGCGATCTGCATGACTTTGCCCGCCGCGTCGACATGCGCCGTGTCGGCAAGCGCCCGCTGGAAATGCTGGCTCGCGCCGGAGCCTTCGATCTTATCGAGGAAAGCCGCTCCAAGGTTCTGAAATCACTGGATGGACTGGTTGCGTGGTCGCAGGCCGTGCAAGAGGCTGCGGCCTCGAGCCAGTCCTCGCTGTTCGGCGGGGGCGAGGATCTGCCGCCGCCGCGCCCGGTCGTGGCACCGATCTGGATGCCCGCCGAAAAGCTGGGCGAGGAACATGCCGCCGTCGGCTTCTACCTGTCCGGTCATCCGCTGGACGACTACCTGCCCGCGCTGCGCCGCAAGAACGTGCAGACGCTGGCCGAGGTGACGGCTGCCGCTGCCGATGGTGCGCTGGTCGCGCAACTGGCGGGTACGGTCGCCTTCCGACAGGAAAAGAAATCCGCCCGCGGGACTCGCTTCGCCTTTGTCGGCCTGTCCGACCCGACCGGACTTTACGAGGTCACGGTGTTTTCGGATACGCTGGACGCGCACAGGCAGCATCTGGAACCCGGCGAGAATGTCGTCTTGCAGGTGCAGGTTGAACCTTCCGGCGATCAGGTCAAGCTGCTTGCCCGCAGTGTCGTGCCGCTGGATCAGGCGGTGGCCGATGCCGGCGCGAACCGTCTGGCGATCGAGATATCCGGCATCGACGCCGTCCCCGGCATCGCCGAGGCGCTGGCCCGCATCCAGTCCGAAGTCAGCGCCCCCGCCCGCGCTCGCGGCCCGATCACCCTGCGCCTGAAGGACGGCGAGGATCTGGTCGACATCGAAATCACCGAGGACGCCCCCTTGACCACCCCCGCCCGTCAGGCCCTGCGGGTCATTCCGGGCGTGTTGGAGGTGCTGGAGGAGTAGGGGGGCCCACTTGCGTTCGTTTGAACGGAAGTGGGCGCGTCGCAAGAGCAAGTGTCTCATGCTCGCAGATCGGCTTGACCTGCGAGCAATGTTCAATTGCGCATCCGTCAGATTGCCCGTGGCTGCTTATTTCAGGGACGCTCGGTGGGAATTCCCACCCTTACAAATCGCTGCTCGATCACCTTCTTGCCCCACTGATCACCGGGATGTTCCTCTGCGAGGACAAAGCCGAATGACTCGTAAAGATGCCGCGCCGCCGCGAGGCCGCTGAACGTCCATAGATGAGTTTCGGCGAAGCCATTCTCGTCGACAAAGGCAAGGGCATCGGACAGCAATTTGCGCCCGCATCCTCCACCTTGGATGCTGCCGTCGACGATGAACCAGCGAAGATGGGCAATGCCATTCCCCAGATCCTCGCCATCGATCGCGACGGAACCGCAGATCTGGCCGTTACGCCGCGCCGTCCAGATTGCGTTGCGGGGGTTGTCCAGCCGATTGCTGAACTCGGCCAAGCCACCCGCCACGACGGCCTCGAAGCGTTGTCCAAAGTTCCATGCCTTTGCATAGTACAAAGCGTGCATTTGGGTGATGCGGGCAATCAGTCCAGCCTGATATCCCCTCACGATATCAATACCGCCCTCCTGACCGGATACGGCATTGCTCAGCGCGCGGCTATAAAGGCGCAAGCCGGTCAACACGGCATCCTCCTGCTTGGGGTCCAGTTGCGCCAGCGCAGTGGCAACCTGTGCTTCCGCAAATTGGTGGATCGCCGAGACCTGCTTCTTGCCCGTCGCCGTCAATGACAGGATCTTGACGCGACCATCATCCTCACCTGCGCTTTCATGAACATCTCCGGCTTCAATCAGCTTTCTCAGCATTCGGCTGATGCTGGATTTTTCAAGATGCAGACGCTCGCCCAAATCTCGGGCGGTGACATTTCCCTGCTCGATCTCGATCAAGGCATGAACAGCCGATGGCGAAAGATCCGTTCCCGCAAACTCCCCGCCCATGAAGCCCCATTCGCGGGCGATGGTACGAGAAACCGCCCTGATTTCGCTGATTGTGGATTCACTCACCATATCGCGCCCATTTGGTTGTGCAATGCAACATTTATGGTTGTGTAACGCAACGATATGGATGGGGTCAATCCATGGTGATGCGGCGATACCTATTCCTTGGGCGTTCGGCCTGCGGTCGGTGCAAAGCAAAAAAGCCCCGCACGATGGCGGGGCTTTCCTTAAGGTCGGAACGCTTAGTTGCGCTCTTTGTCGACCATTTTGCCTTTCGAGATCCACGGCATCATGCCGCGCAGCTTGGCGCCGACTTTTTCGATCTCGTGTTCGTCGTTGATGCGGCGGGTCGCCTTGAAGAAGGGCTGGCCGACGGCGTTTTCCTGCATGAAGTCACGCACGAACTTGCCGGTCTGGATGTCGGTCAGCACGGCCTTCATGCGGGCCTTGGTTTCCTCGTAGGGCAGGATGCGCGGGCCCGAGACATACTCGCCGTACTCGGCGGTGTTCGAGATCGAGTAGTTCATGTTCGCGATGCCGCCTTCGTAGATCAGGTCCACGATCAGCTTCACTTCGTGCAGGCACTCGAAATAGGCCATTTCCGGCTCGTAGCCAGCTTCGACCAGGGTTTCAAAGCCCATGCGGATCAGTTCGACCAGACCGCCGCACAGAACGGCTTGCTCGCCGAACAGGTCGGTTTCGCATTCCTGACGGAAGTTGGTCTCGATGATGCCCGAGCGGCCGCCACCGATGGCCGAGCAATAGGACAGGGCGATGTCCTGCGCTTTGCCGGTCGCGTCATGATGGACCGCGAACAGGCAGGGGACGCCGCCGCCTTTGGTGTATTCGCCGCGCACGGTGTGGCCGGGGCCCTTCGGTGCCATCATGATGATGTCGACGCCGGGTTTCGGCTCGATCAGGCCGAAGTGGATGTTCAGGCCATGGGCGAAAGCGATCGCCGCGCCTTCGCGGATATTGTCATGGACGTATTTCTTGTAGGTCTCGGCCTGCAATTCGTCGGGCATGGTGAACATGATCAGGTCGGCCCAAGCGGCGGCCTCGGCGATGCCCATGACCTTCAGGCCTTCGGCTTCGGCTTTCTTGGCCGAGGGCGAGCCTTCGCGCAGGGCGACGACGACGTTCTTGGCGCCGGAATCGCGCAGGTTCAGCGCATGGGCGTGACCTTGCGAGCCGTAGCCCAGCATGGCGATCTTCTTGTCTTTGATCAGGTTCACATCGCAGTCGCGATCATAGTAAACGCGCATCAGCGTCTCTCCTCATATCCGATGCAGGAGTTTTAGCATTCTGGCATGAGGAGTTCAGTGCATTCTTCGCGGAATCTCTGGAAAATTTCAAATGATCATGCCAATAAATTCGCAAAGGTGAAAAAATCATGCCAGACGCGACAGACCGACGCATACTTCGCCAGCTTCTGGCCGATCCCGCAATGCCCAATGCCGAACTGGCCGAGCGCGCGGGGGTGACGACGGCCAGCCTGTGGCGCAGGCTGGAGCGCCTGCGCGAGACCGGCGTCATCCGGGCCGTGGAAACCCGCATCGACTGGCGCAAGCTGGGCTATGAGGTGCAGGTCAGCCTGCGCTTTACGCTGGACAAGACCGAGCCGCGCGCCTTCGACAAGTTCCTCGCCGCCGCGCGCAAAGTCCCAGAGGTCACGGAAATCCAGTCCTTCCTTGGCTCGGTCGATTTCCGGCTGTCGGTGATCGCGCGGGACATGGCGCATTGGCAGCAGGTCTACCGCGAAAGCATCCTGACCCTGCCGCATGTCTCGGATAGCGACGCCCTGATGCTGGTTTCCACGATCAAGGACGTACAGGAGTTGCCGCTATGACCCCCGACGCGACCGATCTGGCGATCCTGCGCCTGCTGGCCGAGGATGCCACCCGCAGCGCGGCCGAGGTCGGGCGGGCGCTGGGAATGACCCAGCCCGCGACGTGGCGGCGGATCAAGCGGCTGACCGATGAGGGCGTGATCGCCGGGCGGCGGGTGGTGATCGATCAGGCGGCGCTGGGATTCGGCGTCACGGTTTTCCTTGGCATCCGGCTGGCCGCCAAGGGCCGCGTGGGCCTTGAGGATTTCGAACGCGCGGTGACCGCCATTCCCGAGGTCCAGACCGTTCAGCACGTACTGGGCCAGTTCGACTACCGCCTGCGCATCCATGCCCGCGACATTGCCGATTTCGAACGCATCCTGCGGCGGCGGATCATGACCCTGCCGGGGGTCGGGCAGGTCGAGGCGAACGTGCTTCTGTCCGAGGAACGCCGTCCCGGTCCCCTGTAAACGGAAAAGGCCGCCCCGAAAGGGACGGCCTTCGCTGTCTTGCGACGAGCGGATGATTACATCATGCCGCCCATGCCGCCCATGTCGGGCATGCCGCCGCCGGCCGCTTTGGGCTCGGGCTTTTCGGCGATCATGGCTTCGGTGGTGATCAGCAGACCAGCAACCGAGGCCGCGTCTTCCAGCGCGGTGCGGACGACTTTGGCCGGGTCGATGACGCCGAACTTGAACATGTCGCCATATTCTTCGGTCTGGGCGTTGAAGCCGAAGGCCTTGTCGTTCGACTCGCGGACTTTGCCGGCAACGACAGCGCCGTCGACGCCAGCGTTTTCAGCGATCTGACGCATCGGAGCTTCCAGAGCGCGGC
>NZ_JACVAW010000039.1:0-16639 GCF_014851995.1 Paracoccus sp. PAR01 | reverse complement strand
ACCGCGCCATCTTCTCATCAGGCGCCGCACAAGCCATCAAACTTCCCGATTTTACCAGACAAACAACCGTCAAGGCCATCCGTCCGAACCGCTCCAGCACCCTGCCGGCTCGGTGAAGGCGTATTTACGGATCACCGCCAGAACCCGCAAGAGCAAAAACCACAAAAATATGAAATTGTTGGCAAGTGTATGAAAAAAAACATTTTTTCATTGATTTTCATTCCGTGTCGCCAATTACCGCTGCGCAGATGACTGGATTTTCTGGATGAATCATCAAAAGCCCGGCGGATCGGGTCGCAATCTCTCCGAGCAGGCCTGCTGTGGAACACCGGAAGAGGTCAGCGCTTCCAGCCAGGAAGCCGTTACGGGTCACCTACATACGCAACCTGCGCCGCATGAGGGGCCTGTCTCGCGGATGTCCGGTAAGCTGCTGCGCCCCGGACATGGCTGGCGATAAGTCCCGCTTATCGCGCAATGGCAATCTTGCCAGCCAGAAGGTGCTGGCAACGGAAATTGCCAATTGGCAATTTTTGAGGATTTGGCGGCGGTGATGGAAATTGCCAATTGGCAATTTCAGTCCCGCGGAAATTCCTGCGCGAGGAAAGCTTCAAGTGCCGCGCGCAATCTGGGCTCGGGCAGGTCATCCGAGAATTCCAACCGGATCCGGTTGCCGCGCCGCCGGATCGCCAGCTCGGCCGTCTCGGTCTCGACCAGCTTCGATCCGAAAGCCGCAGCCTTCAGCCGGGCCAGCACCTTCGGCACGGGGATGAACGCCCCTCGACCGTTCCGCGCGGCTTCCTGTTCGGTGGCAATGGCCGCAGCTTCGGTCAGGACCTGATCCTCGGCATGGGCCAGCATGGCGCGCAAGCGACGGGCATGGAGTTCGCGCAGATCAGTGATCTGAGGCCAGGCCTGAACCAGCATCTCGGGCAGGCGTGCGAGGTAGAGATAGCGCGAGAGCCAAGCCTCCGAGACCTCCAGCCGGGCCGCCATCGCCTTCTGCTTGCCGCCGTAATAGAATTCGAGCGCCTGCAGGTAATCGCAGGCGCGCTCGTAATCGCTCAGATCGGCGCGGTCACGGTTCTCGATATCGGCAAGCCGGAAAGCCTCCTCATCGGTCAGGTCGCGGATCTCGATGAGGTAGAAGAATTGCGGATAGTTGTTGGCCCGCAGCCATGAGACGGCGAAATGACGGCGCGCCCCGCAGATGACCTCGTATTCTGCCCCGCGCCCCGGCGGCAGCCTGCGGACGATGGCAGGGAATTCCTGCCGGCCCTGAGCCTTGAGACTGTCGATCAGGTCGCCGCAATTATTCTCGGTCAGCAGGTCATAGGCGCGGTTGTGACGCTCCCACATCGCGCAGCTGGCCGGATCGACCCAGCGCAGGACCTTCTCTTCGCGCTGGACGCTCTCGGAGAGGGCGTTCTGCCGCTTGAGGAAGCGCGCTGCGCCCCGGTCCGGGGCTGTCGGCTCCGCCAGCCCCTTCAGCACGTCCTGAAAGATCGCGTCATGGCGCTTGCTCATAGCAGGCCTTCCTTGCGCAGGTTGGGGTGATGGCTGGGCCAGGTCTTGCGGGCCAGCAATTCGACCTCGCGGCCGACAGCGTCCAGATAGGCGCGGCAGCGCTTGTGGGTCTCGGTCCGGGTGGCGGCGCCGGTCAACTCGTAGACGGTCATCAGATTGGCCGCGGCATTGTCGATCTCGGCGGAATCCTTCAGCACCGCGTTCAGCATGTCCTGCGGGAAGACCGCGTCCATCATCCGCTTGATCGCCTGATGCGCCGATTTCTGGTCGTCCATCTTCGAGGTCAGGATCTTGACGAAGCTGTATTCCCGCGCCCCGCCATGGCGCGCGAGCTCGCTCAGCGTTGCTTCCATCATCTTGAGGAAATGCGCGGTCGAGGCGAAGTCGATATTGTTGGGCGGTGCCGGGATCAGCAGGGCATTGGCCGCCCGCAGCACCGAGAGCGACAGCATTCCCAGCGCCGGCGGCGGATCGAGCAGGATGATGTCGAACTGATCGGCGATCGACATCACCCCCTCGCGCAGCCGGTCGAGGATGAAGGCAGGATCGCGGGCCATGCGCGCCGCGAATTCATATTCGGCATCGTAAAGCCCCAGATTGGCCGGGATGATGGCGATGCCGGGCCAATAGGTCGCCCGCAGCGCGTAATGCAGGGTCTTCGGCCCGCCATGCTGCAGGAAGGGGTAAAGCGTGTCCTCATCTTCATGGACATCGACATCGGGATTGAGGCCGAAAACCGCAGTCGAGGAAGCCTGTGAATCGCAATCGATCACGCAGACCCGATAGCCCTTCAGCGCGAAATACTGCGCCAGATGGACGACCATGGTCGACTTCCCTACCCCGCCCTTGAAGTTCTGCACCGCCAGGACCAGCGGCGGGTCTTCGGGCGCACGATGTGGCATGGTCCCGAACAGCTTGCGCATGCGGTTCACATCGGCCAGCGAATAGCCGTTCCGGCGTCCGGTGACCTCGTCCTTCTTGGGGGCCGGCAGGCGGCCATCGGCCTCGTAATCGCGGATGGCCTTTTCCGAGCGCCCAACCATTTCGGCGGCGGTGCGAACATTGAAGACCAGTTCCAGCTGCTTCTGCGTGCCGGGGGCGAAAACGCGCTCGCGCAGTCTTTCGATGACTGTCGAGGCACGTTGGCTGAGCACCGTCAGCTCATCCAGGGTGACGGGAATAAGGGCAGGGTTCATCAGCCTGTCTTTCTGCTCGCTGGGCCGGATTATGTCGGTCAGGAGCCTATGCGTAAAGTTCGGATTGTCTGGCGCGATTCCGGATGAAAGCGAAACTGCTTCGAAAGCCATGGGCTTATCAGAAATGCAGACCGTGGCAGAGGGTCCGTTTCATTGGAATCCGGCCTGCCCCAATCTGTAAGAGTTCATCTCTGAGAGCCTGGAAATTCTGTGGATAAGTTTCAGCCCTTATGTTCTTAGTTCTTAGATTCTAAGTTCATAGAAGCCAAGTTGTTGTTTTTAAAAGTGTAATATGCTCTGACTCTTACTTTTTGGGATTGCAAAACTTACTTTTCGGGATGCTAAAACTTACTTTTCGGGATGCTAAAGCTTACAGATCGGGTGCGACTGAAACCTTACAAAACGGGTGCGGTGTCACCCTTTGTCGTAGCCCGGCAATTTCCCAGCAAAACCCGAATGATGCATGCAGGCGATCCCATGCGCTCAGGCTATCGCTTACATTTTGGGTGCGGGGGTGTGCCACGCTGGCGCTGCGGTTGAACACTTACGTCGAGGGGAGTACAGAAGTAAGCTTCGATGGCGGGAATGAAGATGACGGACGCGACGATTCGGACACTCGAGGCAAAGCCGAATGCCGACAGCCTCATCAAGCCGGGCGAGCTGATCGACCTGATCGAGGTCACCCCGCTGACCCTGACCGACCGGCGCATCTACAACCAGCTGCTTGAGAATGCCTGGGACGCGATCGACAAGCCGGTGACCCATGTCATCTCGAAATCGGCGCTGCGCGGCAGCCACAATTCCTATGACCGGGTCGGCGAAAGCCTCGAGCGGCTGATGTCGGCCATCGTCAAGATCGCGGTGGTCTGGAATGGCGAGCCGGCCATCGAGCGGGTCCAGCTGCTGGGCGGCAACCTGGAAAGCGGCCGGCCCGAGGGTTTTCTGGAATACGAAATCCCCTCGCGCCTGCGCCGGATCATCCGCAACAGCCAGGTCTTTGCCCGGCTGCAGCGCGAGGTGATGTTCGCGCTGTCCTCGAAATACGCACTGACGCTTTACGAGATGATCCAGAAGCGTGGTAATCTGCGCTGGAAGGCCTCCGAGACCCTGACCCTTGCCGCGCTTCGCGGGATCATGGGGGTGCCCAAGGGCAAGCTCTCGTCCTGGTCGAACCTCAAGCTGCGCGCGATCGACCCGGCGGTCTCCGAGGTCAATGCGCTGTCCGATTTCATGGTCGAGATCCTGCCGGTCAAGACGGGTCGGGCGGTGACCCATGTCGAACTGCGCTGGTGGCGCAAGGACGGCGATGCCAGCGGCGCCGCCGACCGGGCGCTGCAATTCTCGAAGGTTGGGCGCAAGGTCAAGGCCGAGGGCCGCGCCGAACAGATCGCCAACGAGCCCGAGCCGCGCCCCCGTCCGGCCTGGCTGGAACCCCATGGCGCCGCCCTGCACAGCGCCACCTATGAGACGGCCCGGCTGCGCCATCCCGGATACGACATCTATTTCGTGGAAGGGGAATGGCGCTCCTGGCAGGCTGATAAAGACGAGCCCAAGGACCCCGACCGGGCCTATCTGGCCTTCTTTCGCAGTTATGCCGAGAAGAATTCGCTCTGACGCCGGGCCAAGCGGCGCTAGGTCTGGCAATCAGAAGAAGCGCCGCTTGATCCGATCGATCAGCGAATAGGCGTAAAGCCTGCGCTTGTAGCTGGCAAAAGCCCGGTGCCCGGACCGCAGACCGGCAGGGTGGGTATCGAGGGCCAGGGAGATCCGCTGGCGGATGGCCGGCACGTCATCGGCACGAACGCAATATTCGGTCAGATACCAGAACAGGAACTTGTCCCGCCACGAGGCATCAACCCTGTCGGGCATCGTAATGGCCTGCGTCAGGGCCTCAGGGGTGTGCACCTGCTGCGTGACCTGCCCGAAATCCGCCGCCGCGTAGCTGACGACCGGCTTGCCCTGGATCAGCGCCTCGAAAAGGACGCCAGAATTGGCGCCAACCACCAGCTCGGCATTGGCAATCAGCGTGTGGACCGAGGCGGTCGAGATCACCACATCTGGCCTTTGCGCCAGAGCGTCCAGAAGCCCGGCAATCCTGCGGCTTCGGCAACGGGGATGCCGTTTGATGATCGTCCTCAACCCCCGCGCCGCTGCCGTATCGGCAACCCTGCGCATGACCTCGGGCGTCTCGATCCATCTGCCGACCGCCACGGAATCGTTCTGCACCTGCAGGGGCAGGAAGACGTAATTCGTGGCCGTGCCTTCGGCGTAATCCGGCTGCGGGTATTTCGACAGATTGCCGCTTTTCAGTTCCTGCGCCAGATCCCTGACAAAGCTCGAGGCGCGATCTGCATCCTGCCGGGCGATCGCATCGTGATAAAGCTCCGGCTGCCTGGCCAGTTGTGAGAAGCAGGCATAACCCATCGGGTCCATGCTGTAATAAGGCGGGATATAGGATTCCTTGCAGCGCAGGACATTTCCGGCATCCGGGCCGTGGGAATGAAAGCTGATGGTGAAGTCGCCCTGTCCTGCGGGGCGGGGCGCACGTTCGGCCCCACGTGGCAGCCAGACAGGATCGATCAGGACTTCCAGTTCGGCCAAGGCCGCCAGCAGCGAGCTGTAGAACAATTGATGCCGGTCACCGTCCTCGGGGCTGGCGAACCAGGCTTCCGGCACCTCAAGGGTAACGACCCTGCGGCCTGTGGCCATGTCAGCCATCTGCAAGGCTCGGTCGTGTCAGCATTTTTCCCCCATCGGGAACAGCAGCCTGCCGATCATACGGGCCGCCGGGCTGCGCAGATCGCGCACGAAGGCCACCGGATTGCCCGAGAGACGTTCGGCCGCGGCGTCTCCGCCACGCCTGCGCACCAAAGGTGTCAGGAGAGGGACCCACAGACGCAGCATCTGTCGCGGTCCGAGCGTGTTGGCCTTGGAATAGGCCAGCCAGCGCAGCTTCGGATGCCGCCCACTCCAATGCATCTTGGCGAATGCCTCGGGATCGTCCAGCAGATCGGCGGCCAGATCCGGGCGGCCGCGCTTCCTGTAGGCCAGCGCCAGCAATGGGACCGACGACCAGAGCCGCCAGCTGAACAGGCCGTAATTGATCAGCTCGCCATCCCTGCTGGCGGGCTTCAGCTGCGTGTCCGCATAGGCCGCCTCGACAATCTCGAACTCGGCCAGATGCACCGGACAATCGGGCGGAGGTGCTGCGCGCGGCGGGAACAGTTCGTCTGCGCTCAGACCGAAGTAATCCCGGGCAATCCTGGCATTCCCCGTTGCTGCCGCAACCATGATCCGGTCGGCAACCTCACCCGTCAGAAGCCAGGGCGAGGGCATCGGCAGCCCCTGCTCGCGTCGCCATGCATTCAGGCGGGCCACGGCGGTTTCGATGAAGTTCAGATAGACGTTCTTGCCGGGAAAACGGCGCTTGTTGAACAGCCGGATCAGCTCGACATGGGCGCTGGACAGCCGGGCCTCATTGGTCTTCTCGCGGGCCAGGGGCGGCAGGCGGGTGATGTCGGGCAGGCGGGTGGCTTCGGAAAAATCCGCGATGATGTCCCAATCCACGCCGGGCTGACGCAGGTAGCGGCGGATATGGATGGCGTCCTTGTTCAGGGATTTCTCCCAAGTGCCGATCAGCCGGTCATAGTCCAGACAGGAACGGACCATGCCCGTCTGAAGCCATTCCGCGAAAGGAAGCGAGGTCGAGTTGATCGCGCCGCCGGCAACGAATTCGGCATATTGCGAATTCACCCATTCGTCCTGCCTGCGCAGATAGACCACCATCTCGACATCGAAGTCCCGGAAGTCCTCGATCAGGGTCGCGGATTGCGGATTGAGGAAGAAACCCTCGGACGAGAGGATGATGGTGTGGATCTGCCCCGGCATCAGCGCCAGGCCGTTCAGCAGGTGCTGGCGCAGTTCTTGCCGGTTCTCCGGGTTCAGGAAGCCCGCATGGCCCGCCTGCTTGTGAGGTCGGCCGGGCTGCCAGAAAAGACCGACCTCGGGATACCAGATTCCCTTGCGCAGCAGGGCTGGCCGGTTGTCCTCCAGCAGGTGCTGCAACGCAGTGCTGCCGGTCTTGGTCGCACCAAGGTGGATGATCAGGCGCGGGCGTGGCCCGCTGGGCTGAAGGAGAGTGTCGGGGGACGCGATGCGGCTGTTTCTGGCATAGCTGTTCAAGGCCTGCTCAAGGCCGCGCTCGGCGTCATTGGTCGGCTCTTGCAGGAACCCGGCGTAAAGATCCGCAGCTGCGATCGGGGTCAGGGCCAGCGCAGCATCGATCAGGTCCTTGCGCTGCAACCGCGTTGCCATCAGCAAAAGCCCGTAGGCTCCGGCATGGACATGTGATTGCGACAGTTGCGAAGGGTCCGAGATCAGGTCCCGAGGCCCCATACCCGTGCGGTTCAGGGTCTTGGCCAGCTTCTTGATGAAAGTGCCCGCCGCGCGCTCGGCGACGGCCGTCTTCCAGGCAAAGCCGAAATACAGGTGATGCAGGAATTGCGAGACCTGGAAACGCGAGAACCACCAATGCGGTGAATCCGGCTGCAATGCACCGGCATGCTGCAGCTGCTCGATGACGGAATCGAAATTCTGCAGCTGGTCCTTCACATCGGCCATGGTCTGGGCGCGCCGCACGGCGGAATCGCTGCGGATGCGATAGACGACCCCATCACTGTCGCAGACCGAGATGACCGGATCGGCCAGATAGGCCTGCAGCAGATAGGCGCGCTCTTCGCGATAGGAGGTCAGGAAGCGGATCTGATGCTGGGTCAGGAAGTCCCGGCGATAGAGCCAGTTCCAGAAATGCCGCGAATGGGCGATCTGCGGATATTCGGCGATCGAGGTCCGGCGGACCTCAGTGGGGAAAAAGGTCTCGGTGACATCCGGGCGCATCTGCTGGATGACGCCGTCCTGATCCTCGACCTGCTCATTCAGTTTTCGATAGCGCACCATGTCGGCGCCATCGGCCTCGGCCATGGCGACAACCCGCCCTAGATGGTCGGGATCGGGCATGTAGTCATCGGGATCGATGAACAGGACATAGCGGCCGCGGGCCTCGTCCACCCCCTGGTTGCGGGCAAAGCCTGGCCCGATATTGTCGCTGCGCTTGATCAGCCGGATCCGGGGGTCACGGGCGCAATAGCCTTCGACGATCTCGGCCGAGCGGTCCGGGCTGACATCGTCGATCAGGATGACCTCGAAATCCTGGAAGCTCTGCCGCTGGATCGAGGCCAGGCAGTCCGCCACATAGCGTTCGACGCCATGGACCGGAATAACGATCGACAGCGCGGGCTCGGCCGAGACCTCGTTCGGGATGGGACGGACCGGGCGATGCGCCTCGATATAGTCCAGTACATCTTCGATCCGGGACGGGGTCTCACCCGTGGGCAGGTGGTAGATCGTGTACCAGATGTAGGTCGCGTGAAACATCTCGGCCAGATCGCGCGGGCGTCGGCGATGCGGCACGGTTGCGCGATCATCGGTCAGGCCCCAGCCGGCATAGAAGGGCGCGCCGAAACAGACCACCTCCTTGCCGGCCAGCAGGGCCTCGAAGCCCATGCCACTGGTGCCGACATAGACCTTATCAACCAGATCGAACAATTCGAACGGATTGACGCTGTCGCGCATGATCCGCACGCGCCCCTTGTTGGTCAGCTGATCGAAATAGCCCCGCCTTGTGCCGTTCTTAACCCAGTTGAGGTCCGGGTGGGTCTTGACCAGAATCTCGGCATCGGGGTTTTCCGCGATGGCGGCATCCAGCGCGGCCCTGAACTCCTTGTCCGAGGCACGCCCATAGAAGGTCGAGGCATCCGAGAAGTTCTGGTCGATCACCAGCACGCGCCGCGCATAGCCCGGAGAGACGACTGGACGGTAGAAAGGCTGGGAATTGTATTTCGAGATCCGCGCCTCGACGATGCGCCGCATGACCCGTTCCGCCCGCGCCCTTTCGTCGTCGGACAGTGCAAAGTCGCTGTTCAGCTTCTCGTCCAGACGGGTCTCGTAATCGGACATGTAGTACTGGGCGCGGTCATCGAAGATATAGCCCAGACAGGCCTGCCCCGGATCGCGCGAGGCCAGGGCTTCGGACCAACTGGTGGTCGAGGCGAGAAATCCCATCTCGAAGAACAGGACGGGGTCGGTAACACGGACATGCGGCAGCAGGGTCTTGGTGCTGTCATGCGATTTCGACAGATCATCCAGGATCGCGCCATACATCAGCACCGGCGCATCGCCATCGATGCCCGGTTCGTCGACCGCGATCAGGTTGGGAAAGACGCGGGACAGGTTGGCCGAAAATGCCCCCTTCAGGTTCGCCCGCTGGAAGCCGATCCGATGCGACAAAAAACGCCGGGCAAGCAGGTCCTCGCGGAAGTCGGTGACTTCCCTGGATTGAGGCCGCCCCAGCAGGGCAAGGAACTTCTTGTAAAGCGCGTTCCCCGCGCCGGAAGTGTCGTGATTTCTGCTCATCGTCATGACCGGGTCCAGGGGGTGTCTGATTGATCTGCCTCGCGCGGTCAGGCGACCCGGTTTTGACCCAAGTCACCGCGCTCATGCAGACTCTGCCCTTCTTGTTTTCCGCCTATAGGGCAAACCGTCAAAAGGAGATAGAGAGGCCAGTGGCTGCGGGTGTCCACAAGACCAGCGTCTTTTACCCATCCACTTCCATCAGCAGCCCGATCAAGCCGCCAATTCCCGGCGCGCCATCTTTGGCGGGCGGGTTCCAGGACATGGTGTGCTGCACGAGGGGTTTTCTGCCGTTCATGGCTTGCGGGCACAGCGTCAGGCTGCCGCGCACCTCGAGCGGCGGTTCTTTTGGCGACCACAGCAACAGATGCTTCAACTGCTTGAGCGGGCCACCTTCCTTGGGGCTGATCTGGGTGGAATAGGGGCCTCTTTCGCCTGCGCTGGATTGGAACAGGATGGCCGGCTCGGCACGAGTGGCGATCAGGTAGCAGGCCAGCAGGCGCCCGGCGGTGGAAAAGGGCAGATCCGAGCGGAACGGGAAAAGCCCGCAGTTCAGAAGGCGGTTGGTGAATGTCCCGGAGGCCGGGATGTCGGGAAGGACGACCTGCAGGTCGCGGCCCGAAAACTCCTGCCGCAGATCCGGATCGCGTGCCGGGACCCGGGCCGAAGAGCCCGCCTCGATCACCTCGGCGGCGAGGGTGGCAAGGAAATCGGTCTCGGTCGAGTAATGCGGGTTTTCCTTGTAGAGCCGATCCGCATCGAGATGGGCAAAGCGTTCGCGCCACAGCCTTTGCGCATCGACCTGCGTCAGACGATGGCCTTCCAGGGTCTGGCGCAGGGCGTTCCGATAGGGGTTCTTTTCGGCGCCGGTCGCCTCGGCCTTGTTATAAAGAAGAACGGGCAAAACCCGATATCCGCGCCGCGCGCAGATCTCGAGCAGCCACTCCAGATGATAGCTCAGGACTGCCGGAGACTGCCTGTTCAGGACGTAATTGGCCTCATTGAGGGAGTATTCCCACAGGATGACGGGATTTTCCGGAAGCTCGGTGCAGGTCAGCAGCCTGTAGATCCCCATCGCCGAGGTCGCCGCCCCGATGCTGAGATTGACGATCCGTTCCGGTTCGGGATGGATCTGCTTGAGCTTGTCCACCCAGCCATTGGTCAGGAGGGAGTTCGATCCGCCCAGGATGACGAAGGAGGCGGGTGTCTGGGTGTTGGTCATCTGGGTGCGGGTTCCGTTGTTCCGGTTCAATCCATGATCACCGGCCGAAAGAAGGCCAGCAAGATCTGACAGATGGTCAGGGCCGTTCGGCCAGCGACACCACCTCTTCGTGCCGAAGGTCCATGCGCCCGCGCAACCCGTCCCGGATTGCCGCGTCCAGCATGCGCAGGAAGATCGCGCGGTTCGCGCCGTAATCCCGCGCCTTGCGTCGCCATTTGACCAGAAGCAGCGGCACCAGCGGCCAGAACAGCGGCCCCGCCGCGATGCGATAAGCAAAAAGCGCGTTGCGATACATGTAATAGACCTTCCACAAAGGGGTCAGCACCACGCCGCTTTCTCCCTGCCGGGCCTCGGTGTCATGCTCAAAGCGGATCTGCGGCGCGAAGCCGATCCGCAATCCCTTGCGTCGCATCTGCAGGGTATACATCTGGTCGTCGCCATAGACGAACAGCCGGCCATCCGGAAAACCTGCCCGCGCGATGACTGCACGCGACAGGAACAGCCCGACAAAGGACGCCATGTCGATATCCACCACCGGTGCTCCGGCAGCATAGGCTGTATCCTGCAGGTGAAATCCGCGTCGGCCCTTTCCCGACAGGGTGTGAAGGAATTCGCGCCCCCGCCAGAAGGGATTGCGATAGGGACGGTTCATTTCGCAGATCCCGCCTGCGGGCCAGAAGACCGCAGCCCCGATCGCATCCCAGCCCTGCTTGTCCATCGCATGGAAGGCGGCAATCGCCTTGGGCGCCGGACGGCCGTCATCGTCCATGACCACCAGCCAATCCGGGTCGAAGCGCCGGACAGCCTCGCGCATGCCTTGGTCAAAACCGCCCGCCCCGCCCAGATTATCGGCGCTGCGGCAGATGCTCAGGCGCGGATCGCCGTTCTCGGCCAGCCATTCGGCGGTTCCGTCGCTGGAGGCGTTGTCGAAGACCAGGACGTGGTCGACCCCTTCTTCCAGAAGGCGCTTCACCGTCACCTGAAGCTTCTCCAGGCGATTATGCGTGACGACGACGGCAGCCAGGATCAACCGGTTGCTGGAGGACGAAGAGCCGGTCATTGGCGGCGACTTTCATGTTCGAGAAACGGGCCAGCCCATGGCCGCAAAGCCGTGCGGATCAGTTTTCCAGCAGTCGTTTGAAATGGCGGACCAGCAGCAGCAGCCCGAAAAACAGCGTGACAGCAGCGACGACGGCGACATAGCCGGGGCTGATATATTCGCCGCCATAGGTTGGATAAAGTCCCTTGCGCATCAATCCGATCAGATGGACCAGCGGATTGTACCACAGGATATCCTGCGCAATCTTCGGGATGGAATCGAAGGTGAAGAAGATGCCGGAGATCAGGAAAAGCGGTCGGGTCAGGATCGACCAGATGCGCTCATATGCCGGGAAGGACGTCATGATGAAGCAATTCAGCGTGCCAATTCCCGCAGCCAGGAAAATAGCCAGCACCATGGTCAGGGCCAGTGGCCCCAGATCGACCCAGAAAGGCAGCCCATAGATCACGAGGATCCCGGTCACCACGATTGCCGCGACGATGATATCGGTCAGCCCGTTCAGCAATAATCGCGCGATCAGCGTATCCATGAAGGTCACGCAGGGATAGGCCATGAAAGGCTTGGAAAATTGCACTGATCGCGCCATTTTCTGGGATAACGAATTGAACATGGCAAAGGGCAGATACCCGCTGGCATAGAACAAGGCGAAGTTTTCGCCGATCAGCGGCCTGCGCAGCGCAAGTGAGAACAGCAGGGACAAAAGCGCGATACCCAGAACAGGATCGAGGATTGCCCACAGATACCCGCCCACGGAACGGCCATATGTCGTCGCCATCTCGCGCAGCATCAGCGCCAGCACGGTCCGGCCCATCTGGAAACGCGGACGCTTGCGGACATGATGCAGCTGTCCGGCCGGGGAAGGGGATACGGGCGTCAGTTTGACAGACATATGAATTCGGGCCGCTGGTCTTGGCGTATGGGCGCATGTAACAAGCCTGCAGGGGTGGAAACAACCGAAAGCATGACAACGTGAAACAGACCTCACCCGTGGACAAGGAGCAGGCCGATAAGGGTGCGCTCACCCCTGCGAGACTGGTCAAACCCGTTGTCCAAGCCACCCTCACACCGTCAGCGCCAAGGACCGTGACCAGCCCGGTCTCGCGGATCACCAAGCAGGCGGATGTCGTGCGCCCGACGGTTCCCAACGCCCGGATGGAACTGCGCCACAAGCTGATCCTGCTTTCCTTCCTGCTGGTCGTCGGCCTGCCCACGCTGATCAGCGCCTGGTATCTGTGGACGCGCGCCGAGGACCAGTACATCTCGACGGTCTCTTTCTCGGTTCGCAAGGAAGATGCGAGCCCCAGCATCGACATTCTGGGCGGCATCACCCAGTTGGCCAGCAATACGACGGCCTCGGATACCGACATCCTTTACGACTTCCTGGGCAGCGAGGACATCGTCTCCAAGATCGACAAGACCATGGACCTGCGCGCCCGGTTCTCGAAGGCCTGGCCAGATGATCCGGTCTTTGCCCTGAACCCCAGCCTGCCCATCGAGGATCTGACAAAATACTGGCGTCGTCAGGTCCGCGTCCTCTACGACACCTCGACCCGGCTGATCACGCTGCAGGTTGCCGCCTTCACCCGCGAGGACGCTTATGAGATCGCGCGCGCCGCTTTTGACGAAAGCAGCCGGACGATCAACAGGCTGTCCGACATCGCCCGCGAAGATACCACCCGCTTTGCCCGCACCGAGCTGGAAAAGGCCCAGGCACGCCTGACCGAAACCCGTCAGGCCCTGACGACCTTCCGGATGCGGACGCAGATCGTCGACCCAAAGGCCGATCTCTCGGGCCAGATGGGGGTCCTGAACTCACTGCAAGCGCAGCTGGCTGAAGCCCTGATCACACTCGACACATTGCATAATGTCGCCCGCGACGACGATCACCGGGTCACCCAGGCCAAGCAGAAGATCGACGCCATCCGCGCCCGGATCGTAGACGAACGTGCCAAGCTTGGTGCCGCCGGAGAGGGGCCGGCCGGCGAGAGCTATGCCCAGCTGATGGCCGAATACGAGAAGCTCGCCTCGGATATGGAATTCGCCGAAGTGACCTTCCGCTCGGCTCAGGCCGGCTATGAAACCGCCGTCGCCGAAGCCATGCGGCAGTCGCGCTATCTGGCCGCCCATATTGAGCCCAAGATCGCGGAATCCTCTCTGGCACCGCGCCGCGCCTGGCTGCTGGCCAGTGTCTTCGGCGTCATGCTGCTGGGTTGGTCGATCATGCTGCTCATCTATTACAGCATTCGCGATCGGCGCTGATCATGATCGTCTTGGAGGACCTCACCAAGATCTATCACACCAAGGGGTTACGGACGGTGATTGCGGACCGCGTCAACGCGGTCTTTCCCACCGGGCAATCCGTGGCCCTGCTGGGACGAAATGGTGCAGGTAAATCCAGCCTGCTTCGAATGATCGCGGGCACGATGCTGCCGACTTCGGGGCGGATCCTCAGCGACGGGACGGTTTCCTGGCCGGTCGGCTTTGCCGGCAGCTTCCATGGCGAGCTGACCGGGGCGCAGAATGTCCGCTTCGTGGCCCGGATCTACGGCGTCGATACCGATGCCCTGGTCGATTATGTCGAGGACTTCGCCGCGATCGGCCCCAGCTTCCACAAGCCCTTTGGGACCTATTCCTCGGGCATGAGATCGCGCCTGGCGATGGGAACCAGCATGGGGATCGATTTCGACACCTATCTGGTCGATGAGGTCACCAGTGTTGGCGATGCTGCCTTCAAGGAAAAATCGCGCGCCGTGTTCACCGATCGCATGAGGTCTGGCAGCGCGGTGGTCGTCAGCCACTCCATGCCCTTCATTCGCCGTGTCTGCACGATGGGCGCGGTTCTGCATCGCGGGCGTCTGAAGGTTTTCGACGACGTGAACGAGGCCATCTATTTTTACGAACGGGGCTTCACCTCTCAGGGGGGCTGAACGGGTCCTGGTGATCCGTCCATCCCCTCCCATGCTGCGCGCCGCTGCCGATACATGGCAGACGCGCAACATGAGGTCTGTGCGTTGTGTCCCTAGTCCACAACGACCGAGAACAGATCGAAATCATCCGTTGGCGTAAGGTTCAGCTCAAAGAACGTCTTGTTTCGTGCAATCCGGTCATCGTCCCAGTCCCACCAGCCAAGCGCCAGCATCTGCTCGATAACGCTCTGGCTGAATCTGCGACGGATCTCACGGGCAGGACTTCCTCCGACGATCGTGAAAGGCGGCACCGATTTCACAACGGTAGTTCCGGCGCCAATGACCGCCCCATGCCCGATCTGGACACCCGACAAAACGCTGACTTTATCGCCGATCCACACGTTATGGCCGATTTCGACCGGGCCCTTCGTTTCGACCGCCGGGGTGAAGCCGAAGCGCTTGTTGAACCAGACCTGCTGGTTGGGCATATCAGTCCGGTGGTTTCCGGAAATGAGGGCGACATACCTTCCGAAGGCACAATACTTCCCGATCCGGACGACACCGCGCGCGGTGAACTCTCCGTTGATCCCGGTATATTTGCCGCTCAGGGCATTCCCTTGAATATCCCATTTCAGCCGGGGCCCACGAATATTCCCCGCCGTGACCGCTGAGGCATCCGCAAGCGCGTAGAACTCGCCGAGTTCTTTCTTGGAAAACAGGCTCACATGGGGCCGTTCTACCTGAGGTTTTGCCTGAGGTTGGGGCTGGGTTTTGGGCGGCACGGAATTGTCTTTATCCTTATCCGGGTTTGGTTTGCGCAGGCCGAAACGACCCAACCCCGCCAACGGAAGTCCAAAACGCATCAACTCTCCCAAGCGATAAGCGACCGATCCTGTCCTGCTTATCAGGCCATCACATCCGGGCTCAAGCCGCACTCTGCTTACCGCAATCGCGCAGCCTGCAAGGATCATGGTGCAATCATGAAAGCCGGCATCCTGCGTTGTTCCGCCTTCGCAGAAACAAAAGCCTCGGCCGTGTCCAGTGCCTCGCGGATGGTGACATCCATGTCCAGATAGCGATAGGTCCCGAGGCGACCGACAAAGGTCGTCTTGTCCTGCGCTCTGGCCAGATCGACATATCGCGCCAACAGGGATTTCTCCTTCACCAGACGGATCGGGTAATAGGGAATGTCTTCGTCACCGGCCGGGCGCGAATATTCGCGATAGCAGATGCTGCCCTGATGGTTTTCCCAGGGGCTGAAATGCTTGTGCTCAGTGATCCGGGTCCAGGGCACGTCAGGATCCCCGTAATTCATCACGGCGCAGCCCTGATAATCGCCATCATGGGTGAAGCGTTCGAAATCCAGCGTACGATAGCCAAGCCGCCCCAGCCGGTAATCGAAGAACCCATCAAGGGGGCCTGACCAGAAGACATGATCCGCCGCTTCGGCCATGGCCGGGTTATAGGCCGTCTCCAGTTCGACGGTGATCCGGGGATGATCGAGAATGGCGGAAACCATGGCCGTATAGCCATCGCGCGGGATGCCCTGGAAGCGGTGGGCGAAGTAATTGTCGTCATAGTTGAAGCGCAGAGGCAGACGCTTGAGGATGCTGGCGGGCAGCTCGCTGGGGAGGCATCCCCATTGCTTTTCGGTATAACCCTTGAAGAAGGCCTCGTAGAGCTCGCGGCCGACGAAGCGCAGGGCCTGCTCCTCAAAGGTCCGTGGGTTCTCGATCGAGCGGTCGGCCTTGCTGTCGATGAAGGCCCGCGCCTCGTCCGGCCCCATCGTCCGGCCAAAGAACTGGTTGATCGTGTGCAGATTCACCGGAAGCGAATAGACTGCGCCCTGCGCGGTGGTCTTGACCCGGTTCAGGAACGGCACGAACTCGGCGAAGCGATTGGCATAGGTCCAGACATCGGCATCGTCGGTGTGGAAGATATGCGGCCCATAAACATGCATCATGACACCGGTTCCGGCATCGCGCTGGGTATGACAATTGCCGGCGATGTGGGTCCGGCTGTCGATGACGCGGCAGTAATAGCCTTTTTCGGCGGATTTTCTTGCGATGACGGCGCCCGAGAGTCCTGCGCCGACGATGAGCAGTGTCATGATCCTTGGTCCCGATTTTCTGGCGGTGTGCCTGGTTGTTTCCGGGCTTTTGGGTTCAGGATTGGTAATTTGTGTGGGGTTTTCTGTCCAGCATTGGGGTTCTCGGGAGCTGGAATGCAGAAAGCCGCCCTTGGGCGGCTTGGTGTTTTGGAT
>NZ_JACVAW010000038.1:0-17208 GCF_014851995.1 Paracoccus sp. PAR01 | reverse complement strand
ATTCCCGAGCTGACCGAGAAGCTCTGACGCCTCCTTCCTGCGCAAATATCCCGCAGGGATCGAGGGCAGAGCCCCCGAAATGACGTTCCGAAACCGCCCGGCCGCCGGGCGGTTTTTACATTGAACGGGCGTTGTTGCAGCAGGTTGCAGCAGGCCCCAGCCAGGAGGATTTCGAAGGCGAATCCATATGATTATGGCTTCTAGCATAAACAAGACCTAGCCTACTCGCTACCGCACTGCGAGCGTCCTACAATGATGCGCTGAAGCAGCGCGGCTCTTTGCTGATCTGGCTGGACAAGGACATGGCGTGGCGCGGCCCCAAGACCGGGGCAATGGCGGCCCTCCGGTCTTCAGTGACGCGGCTATCCAGTTTTGCCTGATGATGAAGGTCCTGCTCGGGCTTCCGCTTCGGCAAACAACTGGGATGGTGGCGAGCATTCTGTCGATGGCTGGACTCGATTGGCCCGTGCCCGACTTCTCACCCCTGAGCCGCCGGCAGAAATGGGTCACGGTGCAGATATCGAGCCGCCGTGTGCCAGGCCCGCTGAACCTGCTGGTGGACAGCACCGGGATCAAGTTTCTCTGTGATGGGAAATGGCTTGCGCGCAAGCATGGCACACAGCGCCGACGCCATTCTCGCAAGGTTCATCTGGTGATGGATACAGCCACCGGCGACATCCGTGCAGTAGAGTTTACCTCGAGCGAGACAGGCGACAGCCCCGTTCTGCCCCGCCTGCTTGACCAGATCCCGCCCGGTGAGCAGATCGGCAGCGTAACAGGCGATGACGCCTTTGACACAAGGCGATGTCATAGCGCGATTCTTGAGCGCGGCGGCACGGCGGTCATACCAATCCGAAAGAACGGGCGACGATGGCGGGAGGATTTCCCCGCCGCCAAAGCCCGCAACGAGATACTCAAAGTTACACAACGCCTGCGACGAGCCCCTCGGAAACGCTGGTCCGGATTTCACGTACGAAGCCGGATCGAGGTATGAGCCGGGCCGGAAAACAGTCCGGGGCACTGTTTTCCGGCGATTGGATGAGGTGCCTCAAGGCGTTCGGTGAACGCATCGCATCACGTGACCCGGACCGCCAAACAGCTGAAGTTCAGATCCGCATTGCACTCAGGAACTGTTTCCACGCGCTCGGCACCGCCGAGATCGAGCGCGTGGCCTGAATCCGTGCGGGAAAGGGTCACGTCCGGCCACTGCCTGACTACTGCAACAACATCCATCAGCTATCTGCGTATCACCGCGCTGCTTCGGAGAGCCGGTTAGGCCGTGAGCGTGAAAAATGTCGAACCGATCTGGCGATGCGAAGGCTGAAGGCTGCCCGTAAGCAACCCAAGAAAGGCCAGCCATGGCTAATTGTGGGGGCCCTCACCTTCGGCCAGAGTACTCAATCACCTATGGTCTAACGACTTTGTCGATAGAACGCCCTTTCGTCACACCAACACGCCATTGGGTACCGTTGGGATGATCCGCGCGACACCGCGCAGGGAATGGCATCCTCCGCCTCACAGCAGCGCCGGAGACGGAAGAGCATTTTCTATCGAACCTGATCAGGTGTTGTCCGACTGAGCCAGATACGTGGCAAGGTGGTGGATATGTTCGGTTCCGATGCCGCAGCAGCCGCCGATGATGGTGGCCCCCTTGTCGGCCCAATGCCTGGCCCAGCCACAGTAATGCGGCGGATCCAGATCGGCCCGGATCGTCGAAACGGTTTCATTCGCGGCGCCATCATCGTCCTGGGAATCGTCGAAGGCATTGGCATAGACACCCAGCGGCAGACCGAGGGCTGCTTCATGGGCAGCGGCCAGTGCCACCCCCATCACCTCGGGACGCGAGCAGTTGAAGAGCATCGCCTCGGCACCCAGAGCCAGCGCCAGCCTTGCCGCATCAGTGACCGATTGGCCGGAGCGCAGTTGCGGGTGCGGCATGTCCTCGGGCTCGACATCATCGCGCAGGGTGAAAGACAGCCAAAGCGGCTTGCCCGTGGGCTTTGCGGCAGCGGCAGCAGCGCTGGCTTCCTCGAGGCTGCTTTGCGTTTCGGCCAGCCACAGGTCGACATGCGGCGCAAGACCGCCGACCAGCACGGACAGGTAGTCCTGCGCGACATCGGCGCGGAAAAGGTCAGGCTGATACGATCCGAAAATCGGCGGCAGCGATCCCGCGACCCTGACGCCGGGCGCTGCATCCGCCGCCTGCCGCGCCATCCTGCCTGCCAGATCGGCCAGCCGGAGGCCGTCGCTGCGGAAGCGTTCCTCGCCGATATGAAAGGGCACCAGCGCATAGGAATTCGTGGTGATCACCTGCGCTCCGGCACGGATGTAACCCTCATGCACGCGGGCAACCGTCTCGGGGGCCTCGATAAGCGCAAGGGCGGACCATTCCGGCTGCCGGAAGGGCGCTCCGCTCCGCTCCAACTCGCGGCCCATGCCGCCGTCAAGGATGGTGATCTTGGTCATTTGGCCTTTCCCGCCGCTAGGCTGTGGAAGCCCGCGACATCTTGTGTGATCGAATAGTCAATATGGTCGCGAACCGCCTGTTCGGCCCGGTCGGGACTGCCCTGCATCAGTGCGTCAAACAACGGTCGGTGTTCGTCGACCAGCGGATTGCGGCAGGGCCAGTGGCTTTCCGACCAGCGGTAAAGCCATTCCATCTTGTCGGCCAGAAGCCCGTGGCGGCGGATCAGGTGCTGATGCCCGGTCTGGGCGACGAAACTGGCGTGAAAGCCCAGATCCGCCGCAACCCGCGCATCCGTGCCCGCGCCATTGGCCGCGTCCAGTTCAGTGAATGCCGTGGCGATCAGATCGGTCCCCAGATCCTCGCGCCGCTCGGCCAGAATGCGCGCGGCAAGACCCTCATAGGCGGAACGCAGGCTGTAGATCTCCCAGATCGCCTGTGCGTCAAGAACCGCGACGCGCCAATTGGAGTAGGGCGTGCGGGTGACAAGCTCTTGCGCCTCCAGCGCGAACAGCGCAGAGCGGACGGTGCCGCGGCCCGTGCCGATCTGCTGGGTCAGCGCCAATTCGGTCAGCGTCGAGCCCGGCGCGAGATCCCCCCGGATGATGGCCTCGCGCAGCCAGTCAGTGGCCTGATCCTGCAGGCTTTTTCTCTCGATCGGCTGACGCATCATCCGGTTCCTTATCGGTTGCGGTCGAAATGGCTGGCCAGGAAGGCACGCGCCCTTTCCGACTTCGGGGCACCGAAGACCTCGGCGGGGGTGCCGTCCTCTTCGATGCGCCCCTGATGCAGGAAGACGACCCGCGAGGAAACCTCGCGCGCGAAACCCATCTCATGGGTGACAATCAGCATCGTGCGCCCTTCCTCGGCCAGACGGCGGATCACCTTCAGCACCTCGCCCACCAGTTCCGGGTCAAGGGCCGAGGTCGGTTCATCGAAAAGGATCGCGCGCGGGTGTTGGGCCAGCGCGCGGGCGATGGCGACGCGTTGCTGCTGGCCGCCCGACAGATGCGCGGGCCATGCGTCGCGCTTTTCCGCAAGGCCGACTTTCTCCAGCAGCGCCAGCGCCTCGTCCACGGCTTCTGCCCGCGACCGGCCCTGCACGAAAAGTGGGGCCTCAATGACGTTTTCCAGCACGGTGCGATGCGGCCACAGATTGAAGTTCTGGAAGACGAAGCCCAAATGTCCGCGTATCCGTCGCGCGATTGCATCCTCGGTCCGGGTCAGACGACCACCTTTTGGTGACAGGCTGTCCTCACCCACGGCGATGGTGCCGGCATCGGGGATCTCCAGCATCGGGATGCAGCGCAAGAGCGTGCTCTTGCCAGACCCCGAAGCGCCGATCATCGAAATGACATCGCCGTCGCGGGCGGAAAGGTCGATGCCGCGCAGCACTTCGTTATGGCCAAAGCTCTTGCGCAGTCCCGACAGGGACAGGGCGGGGCCAATGGAGGCTGTCATCACGGGGTCGTCCTTCCGAATTGCCATGGCGAGAGCCGCTGTTCCAGCCAGGCGCTGGCCCGGGTGACCAACATCGAAATGACCAGATAGATCACAGCGGCGCAAAGCAGGATTTCCACCGCGCGCCAGGTTTCCGAGATCGCCGCGCGGGCGATGCCGGTCATGTCCATCAACGTGATGGTCGAGACAAGCGCCGTCGCTTTCAGCATCGAGATCACCTCGTTGGAATAGGCGGGCAAGGCCTGGCGGATCGCGATTGGCAGGGTGATCCGGCGCAGAATGGTCGCTCGCCCCATGCCGGATACGCGCCCGGCCTCGACCGCGCCTTTCGGCACGGCGCGCAGACCGCCGCGCAGGATCTCCGAGCTGTAGGCGGCATCGTTCAGGATCAGTGCCAGCAAGCCGCACCAATACGGGTCGCGCAGAAACGGCCACAGGAAGCTTTGACGGATGAAACCGAAGCCGGCCAATCCGTAATAGATCATGAAGATCTGGATCAACAGCGGCGTGCCGCGAAAGACAAAGACGTATGTCGCCGCGATGGCATTGCCGATGCGGTTCTGCCGCATCAGGTTCAGCGCCAGCGCAAGGCATGCCCCGCCAGCCAGCGACAGCAGCCACAGGTTGAGGGTCAGCGGCAATCCGGTCAGGATCTTCTGGAACATGCCCGAGATGAAAGTCAGGTCCATGGCCTAGTACCCCGCGCCCTGATGGCCGCGCAGGCTGCGCCGCTCGGCCAGCCGGAAGACCTGATCGGAAAGCGTGGTGATGATCAGATAGATCACTGCCCCCGCAGCATAGAATAGGAAATGTTCCTGCGTGGTGCCTGCGGCGACCGAAACCTGACGCATTGTCTCGACCAGCCCGGTGACCGAAACCAGCGCGGATTCCTTGATCACCGATTGCCATTGGTTGCCCATTGCGGGCAGGGCGGTCACCATCGCCTGCGGCGCGATCACCCGGCGGAACAGCGTGAACCGGCCCATGCCTACGACGCGGCCCGCTTCGATGGTACCACGCGGCACGGCTTGATAGGCACCGCGCAGCACCTCGGACTGACTGGCACCAGAGATCAGGCCAATTGCCAGCATTCCGGCAACGAAACCCGAAATGTCGAAGGGGCCGGGAAACCCCAAAGCGGTGCCGATGGTCGCCACCACCTGACGCCCGCCGAAATAGAACAGGTAGATCACCAGGATATCGGGCACGCCGCGCAGCACGACCGTATAGGCCTCGGCCAATGCGCGCATAACGCGATTGCCGCCGACCCGGGCCCAAGCCACCAAGGTGCCCAGCACCAGCCCGCACACGAATGCCGCGACCGAAACGGCAAGCGTCATGAGCCCCGCCCTGAACAGGACGAGGCCCCAGCCATCGGGGCCGAAGCCCAGAAGCCCGATATCGCCCATTCTTACAGCTTGGGCGTGACGTTGATGCCGAACCACTGGTTCGACAATGCCGCAAGCGTGCCATCATCCGACATGGATTGAAGCGCCGCGCTCAGCTTGTCGGCCAGCTCGCCCTTGCCTTTCTGCACAACGATGGCCGCGCCCTTGCCCATCACTCCGCCCGAGAAGGCCGGGCCGGTGGCCGTGGCGGTTTCGGCGTTCTTTTCGAGGAAGGCTGCGATATTGGTGGCCGATGCCATGGCCGCATCCAAGCGCCCGTTCGACAGGTCCTGATAGACATCGGGGCCGTTGGGATAGGTGCGGATGGTGATCCCGCGCGGCGCCAGATATTTGTCTAGGAAATCCGCCTGGATGGTCGAGACATGAACGCCCACGGTCTTGCCCTCCAGCACTGCCGCGATCTGGGCAATAGCGGCGTCGGTTGCGGCCGCATCATCCAGATTGATCGACGTGCCGGTGCCGGGCAGGGCGATCCCGCTTTCCTTCATCACCGCAAAGGTCGAGCCGCCGGTGGTATAGGGCAACGAGAAATCGACCACCTCCAGCCGCTTTGCGGTGATGGTTACCGAGTCGATGACCGCATCGTATTTGCCGTCGATCAATCCCTGAATCATCCCGTCCCAAGCCTGCGCGATCAGCTCGTATTCGAAACCCGCGCGCTTGGCGATTTCCGCCAGCATGTCCATCTCGAAGCCGTAAAGTGTGCCGTCGGGCTTGGTCATGTTGAAGGGCGGGAAAGCGCCTTCGGTGGCAAAGACCAGTTTCTTGCCCTGCGCCAGCAGGGGTGCCCCGGTGGCAAGAGTGGCGGCGGCGGCAAGGCCTGCGCGCAGAAAGGTGCTGCGGGTGATGTTCATGAGTTCCTCGCGGAAGATGGGTCAGGACAGGAATTCGACGGCCATCCGCGTCAGCGCGATGGCGCTTTGGGCGATGCAGGCCTCATCGGGCTGGTAGTCAGAATTGTGTACGCGGTCATCGCGGCCCGGCTGGCCGGAACCGATGAAGATCTGCACCGAGGGAATGCGTTCCGAGAAATACGAGAAATCCTCGGCCCCGAAGCTGCTGCCCGCCTCGACGATCACCGGCGCACCGAATTGCAGCGCCAGCACGGCAGCGGTGCGGTCGATCATCGCGTCGTCATTCATCAGGGGCGGCGCGCCGCGTACATATTCGACCTCGGCCCGGACGTTCAGCGACAGGGCCGCACCTGCGCAGATCCGGCGGAACGATGCCTCGGCCAGATCGCGCGACCGAGGCGAGCGACAGCGCACCGTGCCCTCGAACATACAGCTATCAGGAATGATGTTCTGGGTCGCACCGCCTGCGATATGACCCACGGTCAGCACTGCGGAAAGGGCAGGGTCCATCTCGCGCGATATCACGGTCTGCAATTGGGTTATGATATGGGCTGCGGCTACAATCGGGTCGATGGCGGCATGAGGGCGGGCGGCATGGCCCGACTTGCCGTGAACCACGACGCGGAATTCGTCGCTAGAAGCCGTGCTGGCCCCGCGGTTCAGCGACACCGTCCCAGCAGGATGTTCGGGCCGGTTATGAAAGGCGATAGCCAGATCGACACCATCTGCGGCACCATCGGCAACCATGGCGGCGGCTCCGCTTTCCTGCGTCTCCTCTGCGGGCTGGAAGATCAGCCGGACCGAGCCGGCCAGTTGCGGCGCGATCCTGACCAGTGCCTTGGCCGCGCCCAACAGTGCCGATGTGTGCAGATCGTGCCCGCAGGCGTGCATCCTTCCCGGAATGGTCGAGGCATAGGGCAGGCCGGTTTCCTCATGGATGGGTAGGGCATCCATATCTGCGCGCAGAATGAGGCAGGGGCCAGGCCTCCCGCCATTGATTTCCGCCACCACACCGGTGCGCCCGATGCCGGTCTGCGGCGTCAGGCCAAGCGCGGCCAACTCGGCTGCGACGATTCCCGCAGTCCGCACCGTGTCAAATCCAACCTCGGGATGGGCGTGGAGGTCGCGGCGGATCTCGATCAGCCGGGGTTCAACATCGCGGATCAGGTGTTCGATCAGACGGTCAGGGTCATTGACAAGGTCGGACATCGGCACGTTCTCGACAGGCTCTCAAGGGAAGGAATCCGTGGCCGCATGCGTCATCGAAACGCCATATGGTGTCAATGATCGATGATCGACAATCGAACAATTAGGTTGCCCGGTTCTATGCCCGGTCACCAGAATAGGAAATTTTCCCTCTATCGAGCGATGAGCTGTCAGCCAGTAGGCCCTGGGGGAGAGGTGAACACCAAGTCGACTATTGAAGCATGCCCTGTTGGGGGAGGATTGCTCGTCGGGCACTCATGCTGTCTTGGGCAGGGTTGAGCATCTCTCGGCGCGCCGAGCGCGCCGAGGTCCGAGCGATCTTCAGGCACTTGCCGCGCTGTCACCGCTGCGCAGCCGGACAAAGGCCATGTCCAGCACCAGCATGACCAGCAGCGATGCTCCGACCAGCGGGAAGATCACGCCGCCGACGGCCAGAATGGCAATGAGACCGCGGAATACGCGCCGGTTCTGAGGTAGGGGTGGTACCCCCAATGACCCCGAGGGGCGCCGCTTCCACCACATCATGGCAGCGAATACGGCCAGAGCCACGATCGCCGCGCAGGCCACCAGCAGGATAATCTGGTTCAGCACACCAAAGGTCTGGCCTATATGGGTGTTGATGCCCCATTCTAGCGATTTCCCCAGCGGGCCGTAATCGGCATAGCTCATGTCCAAAAGCGGCTGGCCGCTATACTGGTCCAGATGCACGACGCGCTGCTGGCTCAGATCGTCGGGATAGACCGAACCGCTGAACACGGCCTCGGGCTTTTGCGGCAAGCTGACCGCATAGCCTCGATGCAGCCCCAGCGCGTCAAGCTTGACGACCGCATCGTCCAAGGTGATCGGTGTCCCTCTACCCGTGCTTTCCGGGATCTGCGCCTGCTCCAACGACCATGCGGTCTTGGCGACCGCGTCCAGCTTCTGTCCCGACATCGGCACGTTCACCCGCACCCCGTCCGGATAGCCGAAATTGCTGCTATTGGCCCATTCATTGACCTTGGCCCCCCAGACGCCCGACCAGGGCATGCCGGTGATCGCGAGGAAGACGATGAAACCACCGACACCCAACCCTGTCACCGCATGCAGATCGCGCCAGAACACCCGGCGCTGCGGCCTGCCCCGGACCGAGACGCCGCCGCCCTTTTGTCCGCGCGGCCACCACAGATAGATGCCGGTGCCGACCAGCAGGATTGACCAGCCCGCCGCGATCTCGATGATGTAGCGGGTATAAGTGCCGAAATACTTGAAGCTGTGCAGCTGACGCACCGTCCACATCAGCGTCGAGCGGTCCGGCATCGCGCCCAGAACAAGCCCGTTATAGGGGTTCACATAGACCGCCATCCTGCCCGCTTCGGTGTTGACGGTAATCTCGGTCGAGGCACCCGCATCGGTGGGATCGGTATACTTCACCGCCTTGCCCGGAACCGCATCCAGCGCCGAGGCGACCAGCGCGGTCGGTGGCAGCCTTTTGCTTTCCTGCACCGCGATGCGTTTCAGGTCGGCGTGGTACCAATTGTCGATCTCGTCGCGAAAGACATACATCGCGCCGGTGATCGACAGGGTGATCAGGAAAGGCAGGACCAGCAGTCCGGCATAGAAATGCCAGCGCCAGACCGCCCGGTAAAGATCGCTCAAGCCCATGGTTGGGCGAGCGGTGTTGGTGGATTGAGACATCTGTCCTCGCATATGCGCAAGACCCGCCAAGGCGGGTTGTTAAGGGCTGGGACGGGCCGTCAGTGGCCCGAATGCCCCGTATCGTGACCCTGATCGGGAGCGGCCGGCCGCATCGCGCGAACTTCGAACGTCAGCGCGACTTCGCCCGCCTGCTCGAAGACCAGCGTGGCCTTGACCGTTTGCCCCTCGGCAAAGGGGGCGGGCACATTCATGAACATCAGGTGATAACCGCCGGGTTTCAGCACGATGGAACCGCCTGCCGGGATGGGCAGACCATCCGGCAAGGCGCGCATCTTCATCACAGCGCCATTCATGGTCATCTCGTGGATCTGCACCTCGCCGGCCTGCGGCGAGCGCACGGCGATCAGGCGATCGGCCGCGGTCCCGTCGTTGCGGATGGTCAGATAGCCGCCCGCGACCGGGGCCCGTGGTGGCATGGCCCGGATATAGGGCTCGGTCAGGGTCAGGCCCTGATGCATATCCGGGTTAGCCGAAGCCGTGGCGGCTATGAGGCCAAGGAAAAGCGCGCCCAGCATCGGGGCGGCAAAAATTCTGGATGTCATGTGTCTTACCTGTCAGTGAATGGCATTCCTCGCCCAGGCCGGGCGGTGCGGCATTCACGCGGCTGGAGGTCCCCGTGCCGAAGGGCCAAGCACCTCGGCCCGCAGAACTCGCAGGTCGCGCGCCGGCATCAGATCGGCGGCCCGATCCAGGTTCAGCGCAACGATTGGCAGAAGCGGCGCGGCCTCAAGCATGGGTTGGGCATGCACTGACCAGTCGCAGGGCGGTTTCGGAGTTTTGGGGACCGGCACATTCTGCTGGGCGCGATATTCATCGGCCTTGACGACATTGCCGTCGTCATCCAGCACCATCTCGACCGGCAGGCGATGCGGCGCAAAGTACGACCATGAAGCTTTCAGGCGTCGCGCCCTGCGCCACCATCGTGCCCTGCGCCATCAGCGACAGCAGTGCGAAAGGCAGCACCATGACCAACACCATCGCCCGGCGAAAGGCCGATAGGGTGAAGGCTAAGGGTCGGGCCAATCTGCGCATAAATCTTCTTTACTTCGTCCCAGCCGGGTCGCGCCAGAGTTTTGAGTTGGCCGACGTTGATCATTCTTTCGGCTGGTCGCGCCCGGCAAGTATCTGCTCGAAACGCTCGGTGGCCCGCTTGGGCAAAACCTCGGGCAGGGACACATCGGCCTTCTCGCCGACCTCGATCAGCATGACCATGCCCATCGCGTAATGCGGCGAGCATTTGATGCCATAAGCGCCGATTTCCGTTAGGGTCACCTCGAAACGCGCGTTGCTCTTCGACTTGAAAGGCGCGGTCCCCTCGGGGATCACGCCCTCGATTGCTGCAGCATTATGGCCGGGCTGGGTCGGCAGGAAACGCACCGTGTCGCCGGGGGCTATGTTCAGATAGGCTGGCTTATAGACCATCGGGCCATTCGCTCTGCGGTTCAGCATCTGGACCTCACAGACCTCGACCAAAGCTGGGGTGGGGGAGTAGCATCAAAGGCAGAAGCAGGGATTTCATCGGGAGTTCTCGATATCGTGGAAACGCAGGACCTTTGTATTGTCCTGCGGATCGGTCAGGACGGTGGCGCCCACGCGGAAGATCGCGCGCAGCAGGTCCGGGGTCAGGATCTCGGCCGGTTTGCCACAGGCGACCATACGGCCCTGCGACATGACGCCCAGCCGGTCGCAGCCCATCGCCTGATTGAGGTCATGCAGCGCGATCACCACAGTCAACGGCAGTTCCTCGACCAGCCGCAGCAGAGCAAGCTGGTGGTGGATGTCCAGATGGTTGGTCGGTTCGTCGAGCAGCAAGATGCGGGGCCGTTGAGCCAACGCGCGGGCGATTTGAAGCCGTTGCCTCTCACCTCCCGATAGCGTGGACCACGGGCGTGAACTCATGTCTTTCATGCCGACGGCTTACAGTGCTTCATCGACAATGGCGGTGTCCTTCGCGCCCAATGGGACCAAAGCCGAAAGCCATGGTGTGCGGCCAAGCTCGACGACCTGACGGGCGCTTAGGGAGTCAGTTGTTTCGGCCTGCTGCTCAACCATGGCGAGACGGCAGGCGATCTCGCGGCGAGGTATGCGGCGCAAGTTGTGGCCGTCCAGGCTGACCTCACCCCCGGCGCGACGCTCAAGCCCGGAAAGAAGCCGTAGCAGCGTCGATTTGCCCGAGCCATTCGGCCCGATCAGGCCGAAGGTCTCACCCGGCGCGATATCGAGATCGACGCCGTCGATGATCGTGCGATCCTGCGCCTGCAGAACCAGTTTGGTCGCGGTAATCCTCATGCGCGGGTCCGGTTCCGGATCAGGATCAGCGCGAAGGCGGGTGCGCCGACCAACGCGGTGACGACGCCGATGGGCACGACCTGACCGGGGATCAACACGCGCGAGACCACGTCTGCCGCGATCATGAAGACCGCACCCGCAAGTGCCGAGGCCGGAACCAACGCGCCATGCCGCGCGCCAACGAGGAAACGCATGGCATGCGGCACGACCAACCCGATAAAGCCGACAGCTCCGACAAGGCTGACCATCACCGCCGTCATCAGCGTCACTGCGCCCAGCAGCACGACCATCACCCGGCGCACCGCAATGCCCAGCGAGGCCGCGGCACTTGCGCCGAAGCTGAACGCATCAAGCGCGCGGATATGGATGATACAGGCCAACAACCCCACGACCGCGACGGGAAGTGCAAGTCCGACATCCGGCCAGCGCACGCCGGACAGGTTTCCGAGAAGCCAGAACATGATCCCACGGGCCTGTTCCGCATTGGCGGATTTGGCGATGAAAAAGCTGGTCAATGCGTTGAAAAGCTGCGATCCCGCGATCCCGGCAAGAACAAGCTGACCAGAGCCTCCACCCGCCGCGCGCGCGAGTGCCGCGACGATGCCGAAGGCCAGCGCCGCTCCGGCGAATGCGCCTGCCGAGATGCCGATGGCCCCTGCGCCGATCCCCATGATCGTGACCGCGACCGCCCCAGTCGAAGCCCCGGCCGAAACGCCCAGCAGATAAGGATCGGCCAAAGCGTTCCGGACCAGTGTCTGCAGCACTAACCCCGACAGCGCGAGTCCCGCACCGCAGGCCGCTGCGACCAAAGTGCGTGGCAGGCGATAGTTCCAAATGATTCCGGCATCGATCGGATCGACCGTCGATGCCGCGCCCCAGAGCTTGTGCGCCAGAACGTCTCCGACCTGCGAGACCGGCAGCGGCGTCTCGCCCAGGATCACCCCGGCCATCACCGCAAGGGCCAGCACCACCAGACCCAGCGCAAGGCGCACGATGAGCCTTGAGTGCCAGGCGACAGCGCCGATGATGACCGCTTCGCTCATTTCTGGCCGAGTTTCGGCAGCGCCTCAGCCAAAGTCTCAAGCGCGTCGATATTGCGGATCGAAGGGTCCATCGCATGTGCGTCCAGCATGATGATGTGGTCATTCTTCACCGCGTCCATCTGGCTGGTCACCGGATCGGATTTAAGGAAGGCAATCTTCTTCTCGTAATCATCGGCTTCGAAGCGACGCCGCTCCATCCGGGCCAGGACGATGATCGACGGATTGGCGCGGGCAATGCTTTCCCAGCTGACGACGGGCCATTCCTCGTCGCTTTCGACGATGTTCTTCAGACCCAAGGCCTGCATCATGTAACCGGGCGGACCTTTGCGACCGGCGACATAGGGGTCAATGTCCATTTCCGCCGAAGAGAACCAGAACACCGCCGAGGCATCCTTCAGGTCGAGCCCCTCGGCTTTTTCGATGGCGGCAGCCTCGCGCGTTTTCAGATCGGCGACCAGCGCCTCACCCCTGTCTGCAACATCGAAGATCCGGCCCAGTTCCGAGATGCCCTGATAGATGCTGTCCATTGCATACATGCCGATGCGCGTGCCGTCCGAGCCCTTGCTGTTGTCCTTGCCGGTGCAGTCCGAGGGCAGGACATAGGTCGGGATGCTCAGGTCCGAAAATTGTTCGCGCGTGGCGACAACGCCCTGCGGGCCGATATGCCATTCATATTGCGCGGTCACGAGGCCCGGGCGTTTGGCGAGGATGCTTTCGAAGCTGGGGTCATTGTCGGCCAGGCGCTCGATGCTGGCATTGGCATTCTTGAACTGCGGCAGGACCTCGGTGAACCAGACCGAGCTCGCCGCGACCTTGTCGGCCAGACCCAGCGAATAGAGGATCTCGGTCGTGGCCTGACCTACGGTCACGACATTTTCCGGGGCCTTGTCAAAGGACAGGTTGACGCCACAATTCGACAACTTCAGCGGCCATGCGGTCTCGGCGCTGGCGGGCAGAACGCTGGCTCCAGCCAGCACAAGGCCGGTCAGGGCGGTTTTCATGAACATCTCGAGGCTCCGGTCAGGATGCGAGCGGAGGGCTTGGGAAATGACCATGACGCAGCCGCATCCCATGAAGGAACGCAGCGATAGATAAGGGGCCCGACGGATCGGCAGGCTTGGGACATCAGGCACCTCCCCGGACACCCCGCCCGGATCGAATGGGTTTCATTTGTCGGCAGGTCTCCTGACTGGCGGGTCATCGCGGGATGCGGCCTTCCCATGGCCCGAGGGCCACAGTGGCGTCATCGCATCCTGCTCACCGCCTACAGTTGCGGGGGCAGTTCCGGTTCGGGGCAGGTGCTGCCCCGACGGATTCCCTTTCAATTCCTCTCGGAAACCGACCTGAGCGTGTTAACTGCTTGGCGAGACGCAAACAAGTGACGCAATCGCGCCTGTTGAGGGGGGAGGGCTTCTCCCGCGCGCCAGAACGATGATCGAATGGAATGAATCTGATTCTCATTTGCCGCTTGGATCGGATCGAGCAGAGGAATTGCAGCTCGGCCGGATCAGCCGCACGGGCGCGATCTAGGGGCGGCTCTCGGCGACGTATCGGCCGTCGAACTCGGCATCGAACGGGCGTCGGTCACGACGGCACGTATTTTGCGCAGGGGTGCCGGGTCGGGATGCGCTCCTCGAGATCGACATAACTCTGTTGGCACATCCGATCCGCGCATGATCATCCCATAACGCTGCCGAGGATGAATCCTGTTCCGCGCCGGGCGGGCCGTGCAGATCGAGCAGCCAGACCGATACGTGCCCAAAAGAGGTCTACGCGACGAAGCCGTCACTTTTCTTAGTTGTTGCCCTTCACCGATCGGGCGAACTGGCGGTATATCCCAGCAATGCTACGCAACCGCTATCATCATTTGGGCTGGCACCATGGCATTGAGCTGTTCGAAGCTGCTTTGAGCAATCAGACCTTCGCCCGCCACGCGCACGAAGGTTTCGCCGTCGGCGCGATTGTCCAAGGTGCCGGTGGCTATCTCTGTCGAGGAGAAAGCATGGTGCTTCCCACCGGTTCGCTTTCTCTGATGAACCCCGAGGAGGCGCATACCGGGCACGCTGCAGCGGGTCGAGTACGCTACAACATGCTTTATGTATCTGAGGTAGCGGTGCGAGAAGTGCTGGGCCTGCGCGACTTGCGCGGTTTTGCTGAAATTGCCCCCCGCGATCGTGGACGCAAGCTGACGCAGGCACTTTCCCGGCTGGCCAGTTGCCTTAACGTTGCGCGGACGACTGACCAGAGGCTGGTGACCGAGGAGGCCGTGCACGAAGTGTTGGCGCAGGCTTTCACCCATTACGGGCGCGCCGAGTTGCGCCAACCAGGTCAGGAACCCGCCGCCATCCGTGCGCTGCTGGACCGCATCGACGCCGGAGTGGCGACGGGCGAAATCCCGACCCTGACAGATCTGGCGGCCGGGGTCGGGCTAAATCGCTCTTATCTGATCCGCAGCACGGTCCGCGCCACCGGGCTGACCCCGCATGGCCATGTGCTTCGCGCCCGCGTGAACCACGCTCGCCGACTGCTGCTTGATGGCACACCTGCCGTCGAGGCCGCCATTACTGCAGGCTTTTGCGATCAGGCACATCTGATCCGGCAGTTCCGCCGCCATCTCGGCGTAACACCCGGCGCGCTGATCCGACACTGAGGTCAATTTCGTCCAAGACCAACAGGCAACCTACATGGCAAAGCCTGTTGCAAAAGGACCGAGCCATGTCATTGAAACCTGTTATCATCGTCGCCGAAAACTTGCCCATTGGCCTCAAAGCCAACTTCGCAGCCGTTCTGGGCATGAGCCTTGGACAGTTGCGTCCCGATCTGGTAGGGGCGGACACGCCCACGCAGGACGGCATTGCGCTGGCAGGGATAACTACGGTTGCGCTGCCGATTCTCGGCGCACCTACCGCCGATTTGCCAGCACTGTTTGACGCTGCCGCAGGCCTGCCGCTGCGACTGGCCTATATGCACGCTGCTTTCGAAGCGCGGGACTATGCCGATTATACCGCCCGCATTTCGGCCGCACCGCTGGCGGGTCACGCGCCGCAGGCCATCATGCTGGCTGGGACGCGCAAGACGGTGGACCGGATTTGCGGTCGTTTGCCGCTGCTGCGCTGATGCCGCCGCTAGAGCCCCCTGATGGCCAATGTCGGATTTGAGCTCACCATAGTCACCTCCACCTCTGCCCCAGAGGTCACGTAGTGCCGGCTTTGCCATTCGTTTCTGTAGCGCTGGCCACGCCCGGCTGTAGCACCAAGACCCGTCATGCACTCAGATTGGAATTGGACCACCCTATGTGGGCACCAGCGGCCACGACATAGGGGTGGTAATCATTGCCCAGTTGGTGGTGCTCTCGCGGCTTCCCATTCGCCCTCCTCACCGATTTGTAAATTGACCCCATGACGGCGGCAGACAAATCCCACGCCATCGTTCGGACGGATTATCGGAATGGGGACATGCATCATTGTCACGAGAGCCACCGGGGGGACCGGTCCAGCCTGCGAGTGAGCAAACTCCGATTACCTCCGCGCGAGCTGCGCCCGCGACCTCTGCTGATTGTCCGGATCCGGAATTGCATGGTGGGATTGGCCACACTGCTTGCAACCTCTCTGGCTTGTATAGGCTCGGTCGGAGCGCATCCGCATGTCTTCATCGACGCCGATGCGGCGCTGATCTTTGGCGAGTCGGGCAAGCTGGAAGCGGTACGGGTTTCCTGGACCTATGACGAATTCTACAGCCTGATGATGATCGAGGACGCGCAATTGGATGCCGACGGTGATGGTACGCCCGAACCTGCGCGCCTGCAGGCTTTTGCTGGTCATGACGTTGATTGGGAAGCCGGGTTTCCTGGTCATATCGTCGCAAAGCAAGATGGAAATCCGGTGCGACTGGGCCCGCCAGAGTCCCATGAGGCGCGTTATGCCAGTGGGAAGATCGTGACCTCGCATATCCGACCCTTGGAGCACCCGGTAGCCGTGACCACTGCCGATCCGCTTTTGCTGCGGATCTATGACCCGGAATATTTCGTTGCTTATGCAACCCCCCGCGGCCCGTCGGTCGAGGGTAGAAAGGACTGCAAGGTGACGCGCCGCCCGCCTGATACCAGTGGGCAGAAGGAGCTATTGGACGCGCTTCAGGACCTCGACATGCAGGCCGATTCCATTTCCGTCATGAATATGCCCGATGTGGGCATCACCTTCGCCGAAGGCTTCGAGATCGCATGCGGCGCGCGCTGATTCTGGCCTTGGGGTTGCTCTCAGCGCTGTCGCTGGTACTGACATGGCAGCATCATGCGCAGATTCTGGGTTGGTCAATGACGATGCAGCGCGAGGCCCAGAACGGCCTTGCCCGCAGTTTGCAGGCGCTGAAGACGGGCAATCCTGGTGCCTGGGTCAAGTTCTTGGGCCTATGTCTGGCTTACGGGTTCTTTCATGCGGTCGGCCCCGGTCACGGCAAATTTCTGGTCGGGGCCTATAGTTCTTCACGGACCGTGGGCGTGGGCCGGCTGGCATTTGCGACGATCGCGGCTTCGTTGGGGCAGGCTGTCACAGCCATCGTCGTCGTCTTGGCGGGCATCGGCCTCTTCTCGCTGTCTCGAGAGCAGCTGACCACATTGGCCGAGACAACATTTACGCAACTCAGCCTGTTTTCGATCATGCTGATCGGGCTGTGGCTGATACTACGTGGAGCATCGCGAAGCGCAGGGCTTATTGCATCAAGAGCGCCCCTCGTGCGTCCTGTCGTGGCCGGGGATGGATCCGCGCATCATCACCATCAGGACAATGTTC
>NZ_JACVAW010000037.1:0-17228 GCF_014851995.1 Paracoccus sp. PAR01 | reverse complement strand
GTCCAGATCCGGGTGGCGGTCCTCAACCGCTTCACGGCCCTCGGCATCCCGGTCACCGTGGCATTGGGATAAGTGTGTCCGGGGAAAGGGGAACTGCGGTCATCAACTGATTTGTACAACAGCGCCTCAGCGAGGACAAGAACGGGCATGGGTGAGCTTTCGTTACAGAATTGACAGGAAGAGGAGGTCTGTTTCAGTGCCGTATCGGGGCATTCTGAAGATCGGTGGCCCGGTCCAGCAGCCGGATCACCAGCCGCAGGCTGCGTCGATGCGGGGGCAGGGACGCGGACTCGATCGCGTCGATCAGTGCATCGGTCGAACCCTCCGACAGGCCGCGTTCCCGTGCCTGCCGCTGCGCAAACCGGATCAGATCGTGCGGGGTCAGGGGTTGCAGCCGCAGCGGCGGGCAACGGTTCAGCAGCGGGGCGGGCAACAGGCGGTAATCGTTGCTGGTCAGCACCCAGATCACCCAGCTCATATCGAACCGCACCTGATAATAAGGGCAGCTCCAACGCCGCGCGGTCAACGGCTCAAGCAGCGGCAGCAGTCCCTCCGGCAGGCCGAAGGCAAGACCCTTGTTCGACGTGACGGAGCTTGCCTTATCGATCTCATCCACCACCATCACCGGGTTGGCGATGCGGCGTTCGAGAATTGTGGTGATGAGGCGACCGGGATGGGTGCTGCCCCAGCCACGTTGCGAGCCTACCACCCCGAACGAGGCATTCTCGCCGGTGGCTTCGATGATGGTGGTCGGAGCGGACAGCACCTCGCCCAGTTTGCGGCCAAAGTGGCTTTTGCCGATGCCCGGCGGGCCATCGAGCAACAGGGGCGGCACGCGCAACCCGGGCCAGCCCTCGCGGACCGAGCGGCGCATTGCCTGCCAGACGATCTCGGTGACCGGCGCCATCCAGGGCATCTCCGCGTGCACCGCGGCTGCCAGTTCGTCGGCGCGGTGTTCACTGGGGATCTGGATCAGCCGCGCGCCGTCGCGCAGGACCTCCAGCCGCTCGCGGTCGTCGCGTCTGAGGTGACTCAGTCCCGAGGCTGCTTCGCGCAGCTCCAACAGGCGCTTGGCGCGGCGGCTGATCCTGCGCCGGTCGCAGTCATTAAGGGTAAGGGGAAGGCTGGGCGCATGCTCATCCTCCTCGTCGCTGTCCGGGATCGGGGCGGACAGGTCAGTCACCCGACGCCTGCGCAGATGGCTGACGAAGCGATCTTCGATCATGCGCTGGGTTTCATGCGGATCGAAAAACCGTGCTTCGATGAAGGGAATGCGGGTCATGGGGGTTCCTCGGCCGAAAGCCGTCACGATGCATGGCCAAACGGAAAGACCGTCGGCGGCGTGTTGAAATCAGAAACCCGGGTTGGCGGAGGGGATGAAGCGGAGCGGCGCAGAGGTCAAGGGCATGGCCCAAACGGCAACGAGCGGCGCTGCGACGCCGCTCGTGTTCTCGATGAAACTGTCAGTGCTTTGAACTTATTCAGGAAACCGTGAACCCGGCTTTCCAATGGCAGTTTTATCGTTGTCAAAAAGGAAGCAAACCCGGCCGAAAGGAAGTTTTATAGTGGCCGGAACAAAATCAGACTGTATCCAGATACAGCTCGACCGTTTCATCGTCGGAAAGCTCGGCCATGTAATGCAGTTCCTGACGCTTGGTCATCACGAAGTTTTCGATCAGATGCGAGGGGAAGATGCGCTTGATCTGGGGGCAGGTGTCAAAGGCGTCGATGGCCTCGCCCCAGGTGGTGGGCAGTTGGGCGAGGCCTTGTTCATAGGCGTTGCCTTGGATTGCGGGCGCGGGCTCGATGCGGTCCTCAAGGCCGTTCAGAGCGGCCCCCAACACGGCTGCGACGGTCAGGTAGGGGTTCACGTCTCCGCCAGCCACGCGATGCTCGATCCGGCGGGCCTTGGGGCCGGACGACGGAATGCGGATCGCCGAGGTGCGGTTTTCGTAGGCCCAACCGATGCCGGTCGGGGCATGGGCATTGGGGACCAGCCGGTCGTAGCTGTTCTCATGTGGGGCAAACAGCAGGGTCGAGCCGGGCATGGCGGCCAGACAGCCCGCGACGGCATGGCGCAGACGCTCGGAGCCCTCGTCGCCGCCATTGTCAAAGATATTGTCACCGTTCTGATCCAGAATCGAGAAATGCATATGCATGCCCGAGCCGTTCCAGCTCTCATAGGGCTTGGCCATGAACGATCCGGCAAAGCCGTAGCGGCGCGCCAGACCCTTGACCAGCAGCTTGAACAGCCACGCATCATCGGCCGCCTTCAGCGGATCGGGTTGGTGCATCAGGTTGATCTCGAACTGGCCGGGCGCTGCCTCAGAGATCGCGGTATCGGCGGGAATGTCCATCGCCTCGCAGGCGTCGTAAAGTGCGGTGAAGAAGCGGTCGAAGGCGTCGAGGGCGCGAAGCGACAGCGTCTCGGCCCCGGTGCGGCGCTTGCCCGAGCGCGGGCTGGGCGGCACGCGCAGCTGCCCGCCGGAATCGTCGATCAGGAAGAACTCAAGCTCGGTCGCGACGACGGGGGTCAGGCCGGCGGCCTTGTAGCGTTCGACCACCTTGGCCAGCGCCTGACGCGGATCGCCCTCATAGGGGCGGCCATCGGGGTGGAACATCCACAGCGGCAACAACCCGGTCGGGGCGTCCAGCCACGGCATCGGCATGAAGCCGCGCTCGGTCGGAAGCAGCAACCCGTCCGGATCGCCCGCCTGAAACACCAGCGGGCTGTCTTCGACATCCTCGCCCCAGATGTCCATGTTGAGGACCGAGAAAGGGAACTTCGTCCCCTCGGTCAGCAGCTTGTTGGCAAATCGCGCCGGGATCCGCTTGCCACGGGCGACGCCATTCAGATCGGCGGCGGCCACGCGGATGGTCTTGACTTCGGGATGGTCGTGCAACCAGTCCATAATTCACCTGAGGAGATTGGGCCGGTAGCGGATTTTCCGCGCCGCGCCGGGCAAGTGGCGGTTCAGCCGCCTGTTGACGACCCCGAACAGCCCGATCAGGCAGAGGGTCAGAAGGATGAAGTAACCCGCGACGATCGGATAGGCGACGAAGGGGTTGAAGGTCTTGTCGGCGAAGTAGCTGGCGTAATACAGGCTGTCGCCCTGCTGCTGGAAGGCCGGGAAGCTGGAGAAGAAGACCAGCGTCGTGGCATGGAACAGGAAGATCGCCTCATTCGTATAGGCGGGCCATGCCAGCCGCATGGCTGTCGGCCAGACAACGCGGCGATAGCGCGTCCAGCCCGCCATGCCATAGGCGTCTGCGGCTTCAAGCTCGCCCTTGGGGACGTTGCGCAGCGCGCCATAGAAGATCTCGGCCGAGTAGGCGGCGGTGTTCAGGATCAACACGATCAGGGCCCCGGCCCAGGCGCGGGTCAACCAGCTGGTCTGGACGGTGATGCCGAAGACGTCGATCCCGGCGCGGGGCAGCTGTACCAGCGCCTCATAGGCGACGAAGAACTGGATGAATAGTGGGCTGCCACGGAACAGGAAGATGAACCATTCCGCAGGTTTACGCAGCCATGCAGGCCCGCTCAGCTTGGCCACCGCCAGCGCATTGGCAAAGAAGAAGCCCACGAACAGCGCGAGGGCACCGAAATAGATGTTCCAGATCAGGCCCGAGCCGATCAGCGTGAACTGCTGGCACAGGGTGAAATCGGAGCGCGGCAGCAGGCGTTCGCCGATGCCGATGGCGCGCAGCCCGTAATCATGCAGGGTTTGCAGGCACTGGCTCATGATGCGGCCTTTCGCATGGCCTCACCGGCCATGGTGGCCTGACCCGAAGACAGCCGCGCACGGATGCGGTCAAAGAAGCGCTCGGACCCCCAGGTCATCAGCAGATAGAACACGAGAATTCCCAGGAAGTAATAGATGCGCCAGTCGGGGTGCGGATAGGCATAGGCGCTGGTTTTTGAGCCGCCCAGCTCGCGCGCCCAATAGACGATATCCTCGACGCCAAGGACGAACAGCAGCGGCGTCGCCTTGATCAGGATCATCCACAGGTTGGCAAGGCCGGGCAGGGCATAGGTCCACATCTGCGGGATCAGGATGCGCCGGTTCACCTGACGCGGGCTCATGCCGTAAGCCTCGGCGGTTTCAAGCTGTGCCTTGGGCACGGCGTTCATCGCGCCATACAGCACGTTCGCGGCAAAGGCCCCAAACACAATGGCAAAGGCAATCACCGCCAGAAAGACGCCATAGCTTTGATGCACCCATTCCGGCGCGGTCGACAGCGGCAGCTTGGCCGCCGGACAGACGACAAAGTCATTGCCCTGCCGGATCGGCACGCTGGGATCGCAATAGGCCTTGGCGCGCAGCCATTCGAATGCCTGATCCAGCGCGATCGGCACGAACAGGAAGAAAATGATGTCGGGCACGCCCCGAACCATCGAGGTATAGGTCTTGCCGAACCAGCGCAGCGGCGCAATGCGCGAGCGCGAGGCCAGCGCGCCGCCGAAACCGAACAGCAGCGCGACCGGGGCGGTGATCGCCAGAAGCAGGATCACCGTTCCGAATGAAAGATAAAACAGCATGTGCTTGCCTGAGGTCAGGTAGCACATAAGCCATGCAAGCCCTTCGAGCGTCTTGGGGTCGGCGCAGCTGGCGAACATCGGGCACTCCAATCGGGTCTGCGCGGCAAGTGTCGCGCAGACCTGTCCTTACATCGTTGACAGCTTAGAACTGCAGGGCCTTATCGCCGAACCATTTCTTCAGCAGGGCGTTCAGCGAACCGTCGGCCTTCATCGACTCGATGGCGGTGTTGAACTTGGCTTTCAGCTCGGTGTCGGATTTGCGCACGCCCATGCCGATGCCTTCGCCCAGCTTGACGGTGTCATGACCTTCGACCCAGACCAGCTCGCCATTCGATTCCGCTTGGGCGGGGGCAAGGAAGTCCTTGTCGGCAAAGACGGCATCGGCCTCGCCATTGCGGACGGCGGCGATGGTTTCCTCGCCGGTGGCGAATTCCAGCAGGGTCGCGCCGGTCGAGGCGACGTGGCTGGCCTGAATGGTGTTGGTCTGTGCTGCGACTACGCCGCCTTCGATATCGGCATCGGGTTTCAGCGCCATATAGGCCGACGGCATCGGCGGCGTGTAGGGATCGGTGAAGTCGATCGCCTTCTTGCGCTCTTCGTTGATGTTCATGCCAGCCATGATGGTGTCATAGTTCGAGCTGACAAGGTTCGGGATGATCGAATCCCAGTCGTTCTTGACCCAGGTGCATTCCAGTCCGGCGCGTTTGCACAGCTCGTTGCCAAGCTCGATTTCCAGCCCGTCCAGCTCGCCCTTGTCGTTGACGAAGTTGTAGGGAGGGTAGGCGCCTTCGGTTGCCATGCGCACAGTCTGCGCCATGCCCATTCCGGCGGTCAGGGCCAGCGCGGCCGCTGCAAGCATCAGTTTTTTCACTGTTATAACTCCTGTTGGACTATTAACTGGCCATCGTTGCGCTAAGGAACTGGCGCAGACGTTCGGACCGCGGCGCGCCGAAAAGCTGCGCGGGCGGTCCCTGTTCCTCGATCCGGCCTTGATGGAGGAAGACGACATGGTCGCTGACATCCGCGGCAAGGCGCATGTCATGGGTGACCAGAAGCATGGTGCGATGTTCGGCGGCCAAGTCCTTGATGACGCGGACGACCTCTTGCTGCAACTCGGGGTCAAGCGCGCTGGTCGGCTCATCCAGAAGCAGGGCTTTCGGCTCCATGCACAAGGCGCGGGCAATGGCGGCACGCTGCTGCTGGCCGCCCGAAAGCTGGGCGGGCCAGGCGTCGGCCTTATCGCCGATGCCGACCTTGGCCAGCAATTCGCGGGCGCGGGCCTCGACCTTGGCGGGATCGCGCTTCAGGACATGGAGCGGTGCTTCCATGACGTTTTGCAGGATGGTCAGGTGGGACCACAGGTTGAACTGCTGGAAGACCATCGACAGGTTGGTGCGCAGCCGCGTCACCTGCGCGCGGTCGGCGGGAATGCGACCCATGCCCTCGCCGCGCCAGCGCACCGGCTCGCCTTCAAAGATGATCTCGCCCTGCTGGCTGTCCTCAAGCAGGTTGCAGCAGCGCAGAAGTGTGGATTTCCCCGACCCGGAAGAGCCGATCAGGCTGACGACATGGCCGCGCTCGGCCACCAGATCGACGCCGCGAATGACTTCGAGCTGGCCGTAAGCCTTGTGGAGGTTTCGGATCTCGATGACCGGTGTGGTGCCTTGGCTCATATTCGGAGAGGTGGTTGTATCTTGGCTCATACAGTCAATGAGGCGTCATAAAAGGGGCGTTTGCAACGATTTCCTGCCTGCCAAGAAAGACAGGGAGGCGGCGTGCCCTGCTATTGACCTGAAATTCCCAGATCGTCCAGCACGCGTTGCCGGACCAAAGCTGAATCGCGATCGTTGACGCCAAGCAGGCCCGAGACCAGCCGAATCATGCTTTCTTCTTCGGCACCGCGATTGCCATCGGCATAGGCAACTTCCCAAAGAGCGGCGATCACCGAATGGCGGTCGTCAAAGGCGACGCGCTCCTTGATCGAGCGGGTGAATCGGACGGTATCGGGGGCCTCGGCCTCGATCATCTCGGCGGCGGCGCGCAGTTCTGCGGCTTCGGCATGGCCCAGACCGCGGCGGCGCGCCAGCACGGTTTCGATCCGCTGCTTTTCGATGGTGCTGTAGCGGTCATCGGCGCGGGCGATCCTGACCAGCAAAGCCGCGATGGCGACTTCCGCGTCTTCCGACGGGAGAGAGGCCGGGTCGGCATTATCCAGAAAGAGGCGGCTGAGCAGATTTCGAAACATGGGGCCAGTCTAGTGCAGGAACAGCTCAAGCTAAAGATAATAAAGCATTGCTAACGATTCCCGCGCAGGGTGTCGCGGCCCCGGAAAAGGACCGCGAAACAGGTCAGTAAAGCTGCGGGACGTAAAGCTCGGGTGGCAGGACGTCGCGTTCGTAATCGGGATTGAAGACCCGGTCGGGCAGGCTGACATGATCATGGGGCACGTCGCCATAAGGGAACTGCCCCAGAAGGTGGTTGATGCAGTTCAGCCTTGCGCGCTTCTTGTCATTGCCGGGGACGATATACCACGGAGCCTCGGGGATGTTGGTACGCTCCAGCATCTCTTCCTTGGCATAGGTATAATCCTCCCAGCGGACGCGCGATTGCAGGTCCATGGGCGAGAGTTTCCACTGTTTCAGCGGATCGTGGATGCGCATCAGAAAGCGCATCTGCTGTTCCTCATCGGTGATCGAGAACCAGTATTTGACCAGCCGGATGCCCGAGCGGACCAGCATCCGTTCGAATTCCGGCACATCGTCAAAGAATTGCTGGACCTGACTGTCGGTGGCAAAGCCCATCACACGCTCGACACCGGCGCGGTTGTACCAGCTGCGGTCGAACAGGACGATTTCGCCGCCGGCGGGCAGGTGCGAGACATAGCGCTGGAAATACCATTGCGTCTTTTCGCGGTCCGACGGGGCAGGCAGGGCCACCACGCGGCAAACGCGTGGGTTCAGGCGTTGGGTGATGCGCTTGATCGCGCCGCCCTTTCCGGCACTGTCGCGGCCCTCAAAGATCACCACGACCTTTTCCTTGTGGTAGCTGACCCAGTCCTGCAGGCGGATCAGCTCGGATTGAAGGCGCAGAAGCTCGCTGAAATATTCCGGGCGCGGCATCTGGCTGGGGTGCTTGTCGCGATAGATGCGCGCGATTTCGCGCGACAGGACGGCATCCTCAAGCTCGATTTCGTAATCCTCATCGAGCGTGTCCTGCAACTCGGCGCGCAGCCAGTCGTTCGGGCTCTCGTCCTTCATCTCGGTCTCCTTGGTCGATACGCGCGATCTAGCGGAGCGATGTGACAGTTGCGTGAAGCTTAGACGTCAGAACAGGTTGGAGCAGGCCCGAATGATACCAAAGGCAAAACCGCCGCCCTGTGCATCGGCCACGGTGCCGCACCATTTTCCCTGGCTGGAAAACAGGCTTTTGCTGCCTTTCGGGCGATAGGCGACGCGTTTGCCGTTAATGTCGAACAGGTTCAGCGTGCCGACGCCGCTTGGCGCATAATAGCCTACGACCGATCCGTCCGAGATAAAGATCACGCGCTTTTCATTCGCCGGATTGCGCGGCGAATTGGCGTAGCTTGACGAGCTATTCGCGGAATTGGCGGCGGAGTTCGCCGCAGAGTTCGGAGAGTTCGCCTGCCTGCCGGGTGAATTCTTGGGCGCGCCCGGACCAAGGTCAAAGGGCAGGCTGGACTGTTCGATTACGAACAGCGGCGCGTCGGCCCAGACGGGGCCGGCGCAGAAAGCAAGGATCAGGGCAAGGCGCATGTCGGGACCATTCATCGGGTCCCGACATCATGGCGCGGATGACCGGATCAGACCAGCCGTTCGTTGTCCATCGCGGCGCGCACGAAGCCTGCGAACAGCGGTGCGGGCTCGAAGGGCTTGGATTTCAGCTCGGGGTGGGACTGGACGCCGATGAACCACGGATGGTCGTGATATTCGACGACCTCGGGCAGGCGGCCATCGGGCGACATGCCCGAGAAGTTCAGCCCGGCATCCTCAAGCTGGGTGCGGTATTTCGCGTCGACCTCGTAGCGGTGACGGTGGCGATCCTCGATCTCCAGCGCGCCGTCATAGATCTCCGAGATTTTCGAGCCCGGGGTCAGCACGGCGGTATAGGCGCCAAGGCGCATGGTGCCGCCCTTGTCATCCGACAGCTTGCGCTGGACGGTGTAATTGCCCTGCACCCATTCCTTGAGGTGATAGACGACCGGGGTAAAGCGGGTTTCGCCGGCTTCGTGGTCGAATTCCTCGGAACCTGCGTCGGGCATGTCGGCCAGATTGCGCGCGGCTTCGATCACCGCCATCTGCATGCCAAGGCAGATGCCCAGATAGGGGACTTTTTTCTCACGGGCATATTTCGCGGCGGCGACCATGCCTTCGGTGCCACGCTCGCCAAAGCCGCCCGGCACGATGATGCCGTTGAAGCCGTCAAGCAGATGCGCGCCTTCGCCTTCCAATTGCTCACTGTCGACCCATTCGGTCCGAACACGGACGCGATTGGCCATGCCGCCATGGGTCAGCGCTTCCGAGATCGACTTATAGGCGTCCTCAAGCTGGGTGTATTTGCCGACGATGGCGACCTTGACCACGCCTTCGGCATTGGTCAGGCGGTCCATCACGTCTTCCCAGCGGGTCAGGTCGGGGCGCGGGGCCGGGCTGATCTGGAAGGCGTCCAGCACGGCCTGATCCAGACCGGCGCGGTGATAGGCCAGCGGCGCTTCATAGATGGATTTCAGGTCATAGGCCGGGATGACGGCATCGGGGCGCACGTTACAGAACAGCGCGATCTTGGCGCGTTCCTTTTCCGGGATCGGATGCTCGCTGCGGCAGACCAGCACGTCGGGCTGCAGACCGATCGAGCGCAGTTCCTTGACGCTGTGCTGCGTGGGCTTGGTCTTCAACTCGCCCGAGGCCGCCAGATAGGGCAGCAGGGTCAGGTGCATGAAGACGCATTGGCCGCGCGCACGCTCCTGCGCGAATTGGCGGATGGCTTCAAAGAAGGGCAGGCCCTCGATATCGCCGACGGTGCCGCCGATCTCGCACAGCATGAAGTCGACCTCATCCTCGCCAACCGATAGGAAGTCTTTGATTTCGTTGGTGACGTGCGGAATGACCTGAATGGTCTTGCCCAGATAGGCGCCGCGGCGTTCCTTTTCCAGAACATTGGAATAGATGCGGCCCGAGCTGACCGAGTCCGTCTTGCGCGCCGAAACGCCGGTGAAGCGTTCGTAATGGCCAAGGTCGAGATCGGTTTCCGCGCCGTCATCGGTGACGAAGACCTCGCCATGTTCGAAAGGCGACATCGTGCCGGGATCGACGTTCAGGTAAGGATCAAGCTTGCGCAGACGGACCGTATAGCCGCGTGCCTGGAGAAGCGCTCCCAGCGCCGCCGATGCCAGCCCTTTGCCAAGCGAAGAAACCACACCGCCGGTGATGAAGATGTAACGCGCCATCGAGGCCCCCGTGAGTTCAAAAAATAGAAAACGCGGCCCGAATCTGGCCGGCTCACGGGACTCAATTTATAACTGATAAGTCCTGAGGCCGCAACGGACCGCTAGCTGTCGTGGAGGGGTGCGCGAGGCACCCCAATGTGTAGTATCAGTTGGTTTTTGCCGGAGCTTCAGCCGCCGGAGCGGGCTGGGCAGGGGCAACCGCCGGGGCAACAGCCGCGGGCGGGGTGACGGGCGAGGTCGTCGCCGCGCCGGTGTCGGCCGGGGCCGCCGCGCCACCCGGAACGGGCGGCAGGATGGGCTGACCGGCTGCGGGCGGCGGCGTGTAGTCACCGATGCCCGGAAGGTTGGTCGCGGGCTCTTCGTTCTGAGCGCCGCCGATGTTCAGCTGGTCGACGATCGACCCACCCGAGGAATTGCGCGCGGCAATGACGGTCAGGGTCAGCGAGGTGACCAGGAAGGCACCGGCAAGGATCCAGGTCGCGCGCGACAGGGCGTTCGCGGCTTGGCGGCCGGTCATCACACCGCTGCCACCTCCGCTGCCCATGCCAAGGCCGCCGCCTTCGGACCGTTGCAGCAGCACGACCCCGATCAGCAGGACAGCAAGGATCAGATGCACGGTAAGGACGACGTTTTCCACCACGGGGCCTTTCATTCTGCGACGCGCCTATCTAGTCACCAGCGCCACGATTGGCAAGCGGGCGGATGGGGTCGCGGGTTCTTCGGTTAAGGCCGGCGGCGATTTCAGACGAAATGCCGCAAGCCGGGAGTTTGGTTAAAGGATCGCGGACAGGATGCGCTCGGCCTCGGCCTTGCACGGGGACAGGCGGGCGCGGTCCTCTCCGGGAAAGAATCGTGCGCGGGTCGCGGTCGGCATCGGGGCGGGGGCGGCGATGACGACACGGGGGCCGACATTTTCGTTCTCGGCCTGCCAGCTGCGCGCCAGCGCGATCTGGGCCGCCTTGGTCGCGCCGTAGCTGCCAAAGAATTTTTGCCCGGCGCGAGGATCGTCAAAAAAAACGGCCTGACCCTTACGGGCGCGCAACAGCGGCTCGAACAGTGCGATCAGACCTCGCGTCGCCACGATGTTCAGATCGACCGATTTCTGGAAGTCTTTGGCATCGACATGCCCCGCCGGGGCCAGCGGTGCTGCGTGGACGGCGGTATGCGCCCACATGTCCAGGCCCCCCCAGCGCTCCATGACGGCCTGAGCCAGCTTCACCATCGGCTCGGGCTGGCCCACATCCATCGGTGCCAGCGTGGCGCTGCCGCCTGCGCGGCGGATGCGGTCGTCCAGTTCCTCAAGCGCCCCGGTCGTGCGGGCCACTGCAAGGATGTGCCAGCCGCGCGCGGCAAGCTGTTCTGCCATTGCGGCGCCAAGGCCGCGCGAGGCGCCGGTGATCAGCGCGATTTTGGATGCGTCACTCATGGCAGATGGTGTGGCATTGGCGCGGGTCTCGTGCAAGTGGCTGAAAACGCGAAACGGCCCCGGAGATGATCCGGGGCCGTCTGTATTCGGTCGGGCTGATCAGCGCTTGCCCAGATCGACGTAATCGCGCTTGTCGGCACCGACATAAAGCTGGCGCGGACGGCCGATCTTGTTCTGCGGGTCGCCGATCATCTCTTTCCACTGCGAGATCCAGCCGACAGTGCGCGACAGCGCGAAGATCGGCGTGAACATCGAGGTCGGGAAGCCCATCGCTTCCAGGATGATGCCCGAATAGAAGTCGACGTTCGGATACAGCTTTTTCGAGACGAAATACTCGTCCTCAAGCGCGATCCGCTCAAGCTCCTTGGCAACCTGCAGCGTCGGGTTGTTGTGGACGCCCAGCAGATCCAGAACCTCGTCCGCCGATTCCTTCATGACCTTCGCCCGCGGGTCGAAGTTCTTGTAGACGCGGTGGCCGAAGCCCATCAGACGGAACGGATCGTTCTTGTCCTTGGCCTTGGCGATGTATTCCGGGATGCGATCGACGGTGCCGATCTCGCGCAGCATTTCCAGGCAGGCCTGGTTCGCGCCGCCATGGGCAGGGCCCCACAGGCAGGCGATGCCGGCGGCGATGCAGGCGAACGGGTTCGCGCCCGAGGAACCGGCCAGACGGACGGTCGAGGTCGAGGCGTTCTGCTCGTGATCGGCATGCAGCGTAAAGATGCGGTCCATCGCGCGAGCCAGTGCGGGATCGACGTGGTAGGGCTCGGCCGGAACGGCGAAGCACATATGAAGGAAGTTCGCCGCATAGTCCAAGTCGTTGCGCGGATAAACGAAGGGCTGGCCGATCGAATATTTATAGGCCATGGCCGCAATCGTCGGCAGCTTCGCGATCAGGCGAACCGAGGCGATCTCGCGCTGCAGCGGGTCCGAAATGTCGGTCGAGTCGTGATAGAAGGCCGACATCGCGCCGACGACGCCCACCATAGTCGCCATCGGATGCGCATCGCGACGGAAACCACGGAAGAAGTTGTGCATCTGCTCATGCACCATGGTGTGGCGCGTGACGCGGGTCTCGAAGTCCTTCATCTGGTCTTCGGTCGGCAGCTCACCGTAAAGCAGCAGGTAGCAGACTTCGAGGTAGTGCGACTTGGCCGCCAGTTGCTCGATCGGATAGCCACGATACCACAGCTCGCCCTTGTCGCCATCGATATAGGTGATGGTCGAGTCGCAGGACGCGGTCGAGGTGAAGCCGGGGTCATAGGTGAAGACATCCGCCTGACCATAAAGCTTTCGGATGTCCAGGACATCCGGTCCTGCCGTCGGGCTCAGGATCGGAAGCTCGATCTCTTTTCCCTCGACGAGCAGTTTTGCGGATTTGCTATCTGCCATTTCCCTCTCTCCTTCTACACTCTCCGGTTGGGACCGGATGGTTGCGGGCGTTCAGCCCGCGTGATCCTGCAACCGGGCCAGGGTCTCCTCCCGGCCAAGCGCCAACATCATATCAAATACGCTCGGGGTCGAGCTGCGGCCGGCAAGGGCAGCGCGCAAGGGTGCCGCGATCTTGCCAAGACCCAGCCCGTGCGACTCGCCAATTTCCTTGGTGGCCGCCTCGAGGTCGTCGCGTGTCCAGCTAACATGCTGCAATGCGGCAGTCAATTCGCCCAGTATACCACGGGATACCGTATCGAGTGACGTTGCGGCTTTTTCCTCGACGGTGACGGGACGTTCGATCAGCGCGAAATGGCCCTGTTCCAGCAGCGCGGGCAGGGTCTTGGCCTTGGCCTTCAGTGCGCCAAGTGCCGGGGTCAGCCGTGCAATCTGCACTGCATTCAGCGCAGGGGATGCCGTTTCCGCAAGATATCCCTCGATTTCGCGCATCAGGTCCGAGTCGTTCATCCCGGCGATATGATAACCGCTGACATGTTCCAGTTTTTTGAAGTCCAGCCGGGCAGGGGCCTTGCCGATACCCGACAGGTCAAACCACTCTTTCGCCTGCGCGTCACCGAACAATTCGTCGTCGCCATGGCTCCAGCCGAGGCGCGCCAGATAATTGCGCATGGCGGCTGCCGGATAGCCACTTGCCGCATATTCGTGCAGTCCGACGGCGCCGTGCCGCTTGGATAGCTTTTTGCCGTCCGGGCCGTGGATCAGCGGGATATGGGCAAAGACCGGAATCTCCCATCCCATGGCCTGATAGATCTGGATCTGACGCGCCGCATTGGTCAGGTGATCGTCGCCCCGGATGATATGGGTCACGCCCATGTCGTGATCGTCCACGACCACCGCATGCATATAGGTCGGCGTTCCGTCCGAACGCAGGAGGATCATGTCGTCCAGCTGGTCATTGCCAAAGGTCACGTCGCCTTGCACCGCGTCGCGGACCACGGTCTGCCCCTCGCGCGGGGCGCGCAGGCGGATGACATAGGGCGCATCGGGATGAGTCGTGGGATCGCTGTCGCGCCAGGGCGACAGGAACAGGGTCGAGCGGCCCTCAGCCCGCGCGGCCTCGCGGAAAGCCTCGATTTCCTCGGGGGTCGAGAAGCATTTATAGGCGGTGCCGTTAGCCAGCATCTCGCGCGCGACTTCGGCGTGGCGCTCGCGGCCCTCGAACTGGCTGACCGGCTCGCCGTCCCAATCGAGGCCAAGCCAGGTCAGACCCTTCAGGATCGCCTCGGTCGCTTCAGGGGTGGAACGTGTGCGGTCGGTATCCTCGATGCGCAGCAGGAACTTGCCACCCCGACCGCGTGCGTAGAGCCAGTTGAACAATGCCGTTCGCGCGCCCCCGATATGCAGATAGCCGGTGGGCGAGGGGGCGAAGCGGGTCACGACAGGGCGGGAATCGGTCATAGCAGGGCCAGTCATTCAAGAAACATGGGAATTTGGCGGCCGCCGTTAATCGTTTCGAAACGGATGGCACGCCAATCTTGGCGACAGAGATACGCAAGCTGTCGAACAAGGACAAGTTTCTGTGGACATGGCCGTCGATACAGTTCCGCCCGGCGGATGGAAGGAACAGCGTCGGGCCGCCCGCGTCAGCTTTGACCGCGCCATTGCGCTGCGGCGCAGCCCGGTCTCGATTCGCGCGGGCATGCTGCCATGGGTGCCGTTCTGGATGGCGCTTGGCATCGGGGGATGGTTCAGCATTCCGTTCGAGCCGGGCGTCTGGCTCTATTCCGGGATGGCGCTGGTCGCCGTTGTCATGCTGGCCCTGCTTTTGCGGCTGGGCAGGTTGGCCTCGGCCGGACGGATTGGCTGGAGCGTGGTCGATCAGCTTCGCATCCTTTGCCTTGCCGTTCTGCTGATCGTGATGGGTGGGGGGCTTGCCGGCCTGCGCTCGCATCTGGTCGCGGCACCCATTCTGGATTTCCGCTATTATGGCCCGGTCGAGGGCAGGGTGATCAAGATCGACCGTTCGGCGCGCGACCATCTTCGTCTGACGCTGGATCAGGTGGTTCTGGACGATGTACGTCCCGACCGTTTGCCGGAACGGGTGCGGATTTCTCTGTTCCAGCCCGATCCTCTGCCAATTCCCGGTCAACGAGTGATGCTGACCGCGCATCTTGGACCGCCCCCCGGTCCGGCAGAGCCCGGTGGCTTCGACTTCCGTCGTGTGGCCTGGTTCGAGCGTCTGGGTGCGATTGGTTATTCCCGCAACGCCGTCATGACCGTTGAGCCCGCCCGCTCGGGCGGTGCGCTGGCGCTTCACCGGCTGCGCATGCGACTGTCCGCGGCGATTGCGGACAGTATCGGCGGTCAGGCCGGGGCGGTATCTGCAGCGATGATGACGGGGGACCGCTCGGGCATTGCCGAGAAGACGAATGAGGTGATGCGGGCGTCGAACCTCTATCACATCGTGTCGATTTCCGGCCTGCATATGAGCATGCTTGCCGGGTTCGTCTATGCCACGTTGCGGGTCATCGGGACTGCGATCTTCGGTCTTTTGGGACGGGGCAGCGGCCGGGTGCACAAGTTCGCAGCGGTCTGCGCGCTTTTCGCCGCGGCGTTCTATTTGTGGCTGTCGGGCGGTGATGTGGCGACGACGCGATCATTCATCATGGTGGCGGTCATACTGGTGGCCATTATTGCAGACCGACGCGCGATCTCGCTGCGGACCGTCGCGGTGGCCGCAATCGTCATTCTGGCACTCACGCCCGAGGCGCTTCTGAGCGCTGGATTCCAGATGAGCTTTGCCGCGACCGTCGCGCTGGTTCTGGTAAGTGGACCTTGGCAACGTGTTTCGTCCCAATGGCCATTTTGGCTCAAGCCCATCGCGATGCTGCTGCTCTCGTCACTCGTGGCCAGCATGGCGACGTCGCCTTTGGCGGCAGCTCACTTCGGGCGCATTGCCCATTACGGTATCTTTGCAAACCTGCTGGTCGTTCCGGTCATCGGCATCCTGGTCATGCCCATGGGCGCCATTGCCGCTGTTCTGGGCCTGATCGGATTGGAGGGTGCCCCGCTGTGGTTCATGGGGCTCGGTACGCGGTGGATGCTGTCCATAGCCGAGTATATTTCAAGCCTGCACGGGGCGACGACCCTCCTCCCGCGGCCGCCGAACAGCGTCGTGCCGCTTCTGGGTGTCGGCGCATGCCTGATGTTCCTTGGTGCAGTTCAGGCGCTGAAAGCCAGCAAGCGAGTTGAGATGACACGCCGCGCATTGGGGGTAGCATGTGTGATCGCAGCATTGACGATCTGGGCAACTGATGAGCGTCCAATCATCCTGATTTCACCGGACGGTGATGCGGTAGGCATCATGACCGACCAAGGAAGATCGATCTCAAAACCTAAAGGCGGGGCATTTGTCGTCGCAGAGTGGCTTGAAGCGGACGGTGACAGCGCTACACAGGAAGTAGCTGCCGCCAGACCTGCATGGAGCGGACCCAATAACGCAAGGACAGCAATTATTCGCACGCCCGCAGGAGTGCAAAAAATCCATCACATTACAGGTGCAAGTGCGCCGGGAATGGTGGATAAAATATGCGTCGAAAATGCTGTCATTGTGTCAAGCGAAGATCTTCCAAAGAAAATTAACGATTCCAATGGGTGTGTAATTATTGATAGTAGCGGCGACTTAATAAAATTGTGGTTGATCGATTTGAATAATTACTTAACCTCGAAAATTCAACTCATGAGGAATTAATTAATGTAGTGAGCGAGCTGTTTTTAGTTATCAGCAATCCGCGATGAGACGTATTGCAACCACTTACCTTTGGCATCATAGACCGTAATTTTTAATTAACGCCTTGATTCAGGCTCGGTTAGGAACCTGGCGATAAGCAACATGCTCTGGCTGGCCAAGGGTCAGACGGGTGACTGACTTCCTCTTCCCGAAGATTCATGGGTGCCCGCGTTTCGATGATCGGCCCGGGTAAACCGGACACTCTATTGGCGCTGGCGACGACCGCGAAGGCATAATCCTACCGGAAAACGGATGTCGATTGCTAAACTTAACAGCGTTAGAGGTTCGGAGAAAAAGATCGGCGAGCGATTGCGCAGCGGGGGGTGGCCGATTGTCGTAACATAACATGTCGCACACGGTTTTGCGCTCGGCGGCAATGGTTGCTAAGATCGGCGATCTTGGGGAACTTTGCATAGTGAATGTAGGGCAGCAGTTGCAGGAAGGCGTACTTTTCGATCAGCTTTACGAATTGCGTCCTTGCGTAGTGAACTGCTCTGCCCCCTGAAAACTGGACCGTTTGAAGCTGGAGTTTTCGGCTAACCTTCCCCGGCTGGGAGAGGAGCTGAAAACGATGAAGGCATCGAAGTTCACGGAAGCGCAGAAGGCGTTCATTCTG
>NZ_JACVAW010000036.1:0-18226 GCF_014851995.1 Paracoccus sp. PAR01 | reverse complement strand
GTGGCGTCCCCCCGGGATATTTGGGCAAGAAAGAAAACGGGCGCCGTGGAGAGACGGCGCCCGTTGGTTTCCAGAAAGCGATGCTTACTCGATCACCACATAGATCTTGCGGATCGTCTCGATCGTCCTCCAGACCCCACGAAAACCAGGCTTCATCACAAAGCTGTCGCCCTTGCGATAGGTGACGGGTTCCTTGCCATCCTCGGTCAACTCAACGACGCCATCAAGGATATGGCAAAATTCGTAGATCTCGCCCTTGATCGACAGCGTCTCACCCGGAGTTGCCTCCCAGATGCCGGTCTTGACGCGGCCTTCCTTGCCCTCGTCAAAAGCCCAGGTGGTGAAGGACGGGTCGCCCGATACCAGCCGCTCGGGCAGGGGCTTTGATGCCTTGGGGGCGGGCAGGTTGTTCGGGTCGATCTTGATCAGCAGGTCCATCATTTCACCTTGTCCAGAGTTTTGTAATACAGCCCGACCAGCGGCAGGAACCATGGCTTGCCGGTATGCAGCGGCACCGCGTTCCATGGCAGGTCAGAGAAAGGGTTGCGGTCGGTCTTGCCGATCATCAGATCGGCCATGATCTCGCCCATATGGCTGGCGATCTGCGCGCCATGGCCGGAATAGCCCATGGCAAAATGCACCCCATCGGCGAAGCCCGCGCGCGGGTAACGGTCCTGCGTCATGTCGACCATGCCGCCCCAGCAGTAATCGACCGCGACATCGGCCAGATGCGGAAAGATGCCCGCCATCGCCTGGCGCAGGATCGCGCCGCTTTGCGCGTCCGATTGCTGATCCGAGCGTGCCGAAAACCGCGCCCTGCCGCCAAAGATCAGCCGATTGTCCGGGGCAAGCCGGAAGTAATTGCCGATATTCAGCGAGGTCACACAGGTCCGGTTGCCGGGCAGCGTCGCCGCGATCTCGGACGGCGTCAAAGGGCGCGTTGCCAGAAGGAAGCTGCCCACGGGCACGATGCGCCGCCGGAACCAGCCGAAGGCGGGCGTCGTATAGGCCCCGGTTGCGAGCAGCACCTTGTCCGCCGTGATGGACCCGCGCGGGGTGTCCAATTGCCAGCCTCGGCCCATTTCACGCCGCGCCGTGACCGGAGCGTTCTGATAGATGGTCGCGCCGCGTCGCGCGGCTGCCTCGGCCAGACCAGTGACGAAGCGGCCCATATGCATCATGGCGCTTTTCTTCTGCAGCATGGCGCCATGGAACGCATCCGAACCGACCTCAGCCCGCAGGTCGTCGCGGGTCAGCAGCTCGGTCTCGGGATCGACCTCGGCATGGATCGCCTGAAAATTGCGGGCAATCCCCTCCATATGCTGCAGCTTCGAGGCGAGCTTGAGCTTGCCCGAGCGGCGGAAATCGCACTCGATCCCCTCCTCGCGCACGATACGTTCGATGGTGTCGATGCCGTCATCGAAGGCACGATAAAGCGCGCGGGCCTTTTCCGCCCCGAATTCGGTCCGTGCCGCCAGATAGCTATGCGCGATGCCGTTGTTCAGGTGGCCGCCATTGCGCCCCGAGGCACCAAAGCCCACCGTCCGGGCCTCAAGCACCGCGACGCTGCGGCCCTCCATCGCCAGTTTGCGCGCCGCGCCAAGGCCGGTGAAGCCCGCGCCGATCACCGCGACATCGTAATGGCCCTGCACCGGCCCGCTGGCCGCCCCGGCAAAGGGCGGCACGCTGTCTTGCCAGTAGGAGACGAATTTCATCGCGCTCAGATCCCGAAGACGCCGGGAAGCCCGCCGATATCCTTGATTTCGGTATATTCGTAATAGGGGTTCGCGGGTTCGTGGCCGCGATTGACCCAGACCTTGGACTTGATGCCCAGATCATGCGCGGTCATCAGGTCGTAGCGGAACGAGGACGACACATGGGTGATGTCCTCGGGCCCGCAGCCCAGCACGTCCAGCATGTATTCGAAGCCCTGCATCTGCGGCTTGTAGGCGCCGGTTTCCTCGGCGGTGATGACCTTGAAGAATGGCGCGCCCAGCTTTTCGACGTTATGAGGGATCTGCACCTTCATCGCGTTGGACAGGATCACCAGCGGGATTTCCTTCGCAAGCTTCCCCAATCCGGCGGGCACGTCCGCGTGCGGACCCCAGGTCGGAACCTCATTATACACACGCAGGGCATCTTCGGGGCGGAAGGTCACGCCATTCGCCTTGCAGGTGCGTTCCAGCGAGTTGTGGACGATCTCGGCATAGGGCTTCCATGCGCCCAGAACTTCATCCAGACGGTAGGCGGCGAAGTTCTTGATGAACTGCGTCATCGCGGCCTCGTCAAGCTCTTCGCCATAAACGCGGCGGGCGGCGCCGGCCATGTCGAAATTGGTCAGCGTGCCGTAGCAGTCGAAGGTCACGTATTTCGGGCGGAACAGGGCCATGATGTCCTCGTGCAGATGGGTTGTCCTGATCCTAAGCGCCGCCGCCGACCAGTCTGGCCGCAATTGCCGCCGCGCGTAGCAGAAAACACCGTATCGAGACGCCATGACGGCAGAGAGTTGCGACAGCCCGCAATCGCCCCCTGCCCCACGGGCCAGCACAGTTGAACGTGACAGCATTTCCTGCTGCCACCCCAGCAAGGAACAGCCGAAGATTTCTGTGAAAAGCTGCGATGCCGTCAAAGATCGGTGCAGAACACCGCATGATGTGCCGATCCCGACCCAAAAGGTTTTCCATGACCCAGACCCTGAACTTCGCCCCTTTCGGGCCCGAACATCTTGACGCCGCGCTGCGCCTGTCGCGTGAGGCGGGCTGGCCGCATCGGCGCGAGGATTGGGCGCTGGTGCAATCGGTCAGCCAAGGCGTCGTCGCGCAGGAAGATGGTCGCGTCGTCGCCACCGCGCTGGCCACTCCCTTTGGTCCGGTCGGCATGGTCAACATGATCATCGTCGATGAAACGATGCGCGGCCGCGGCCTTGGGCGCGAGATCATGCAGCAGGCAATGGCGCTGGCACAGCCGCAGGAATGGCGGCTGGTGGCGACGCAAGCCGGGCTGCCGCTTTACCTGAAGCTTGGCTTTGTCGAATGCGGGCTGGTGCATCAGCATCAGGGCCATGTGGCCGAACTGCCCGCAGTGCAGGGCGTCCGTTGGGCCGAGGCTGCCGAACTGCCCGCGATTGTCGCCATGGACCGCGACACCAATGGTGCGGATCGTGCCAGCTTGCTAACGGCGTTGGCCAAGCGGGGTCGGATCGCGCTGATCGACGGCAAGGGCTTTGCCGTGATGCGCGATTTCGGGCGCGGCCATGTTGTCGGGCCGGTGGTGGCGCAGGACGATGCGACGGCCCGCGACCTGCTGGGCTTTGTGCTGGCCGGTCGTGGCGGCGAGTTCATGCGCGTCGACACCACCGATCAGACGGACATTGCCGGATGGCTGCAGGACATCGGCCTTGCGCGGGTCGATACCGGCATCGCCATGCGGCGCGGAAACATTCAGGCCGGGACAGGCGCGTTCCAACGCTTCGCGCTTGCCGCCCAGGCCCTTGGCTGACAACAGGAGATAAACCCATGCTCAGCAATTCCCTGATCGAACAGGACCGGGCGCATCTGGTCCATCCCGTCGCCTCATGGCGCGGTCATGAAGCCACCGGCGTGCGCCTGCTGAAATCAGCCAAGGGCGCGACGGTGACCGACGCAACCGGGCACCAGCTTCTGGACGGTTTCGCGGGCCTTTGGTGCGTGAATGCCGGCTATGGCCAGGAATCGGTGATCGAGGCCGCGACGAAGCAATTGCGCGAACTGCCCTATGCCACCGGCTATTTCAGCCTTGGTTCGGAACCCGCCGCCCGACTTGCGGCGCGGCTGGCTGATCATGCGCCGGGCGATCTGAACCATGTCTATTTCACGCTGGGTGGCTCGGACGCGGTGGACAGCACCGTGCGTTTCGCCCGCTATTACTGGAATGCGCGCGGGCTGCCGCAGAAGGATCAGTTCATCTCGGTCCAGCAGGGCTATCACGGGTCCAGCACGGTGGGTGCCGGACTGACGGCGCTACCCGCCTTCCATGCGGGTTTCAGCCTGCCGCTGGACTGGCAGCACAAGATTTCCTCGCATTACGCCTATCGCAACCCAGTCGGGAATGATCCGCAGGCGATCATCGCGGCCTCGGTCGCGGAACTGCGCGCCAAGATCGACCAGATCGGCGGCCCCGAGCGTGTCGCCGCCTTCTATGTCGAGCCGATCCAAGGCTCGGGCGGGGTGCTGGTTCCGCCCAAGGGCTGGATTGCCGCAATGCGGGCGGTCTGCACCGAGCTGGACATCCTGTTCATCGCCGATGAGGTCATCACCGGCTTTGGCCGCACCGGCCCGCTTTTTGCCTGCGAGGAAGAGGGCGTCGTCCCCGACATGATGACCACGGCCAAGGGGCTGACCTCGGGCTATGTGCCGATGGGCGCGGTGTTCCTGTCGGATCATGTCTATGACACCATCGCCGATGGCGCGGGCGCGGCGGCAGTGGGTCACGGCTATACCTATTCCGCTCATCCGGTCAGTGCCGCCGTCGGCCTTGCCGTGCTGGACCTGTACGAGGACGGGCTGCTGGAAAATGGCCGCCGAATGGGGGCACGGCTGCTGGCCGGGCTGCAGGGCCTGTCCGATCACCCGCTGGTCGGCGATGTGCGCGGGCGCGGCATGCTGGCCGCGATCGAACTGGTCACCGACAAGCAGTCGAAGACCCCGCTGCCAGCGGCGGCCCAGCCCTCGACCCGGATCTTTGACCGGGCATGGCAGAACGGGCTGGTCGTGCGCGCCTTTGCCCAAGGCGTGATCGGCTATGCCCCGCCCTTATGCTGCACTGTAGCCGAGATCGACCAGATCGTCGAACGCACCCGGCAGACGCTGGACCAGACGCTGGACGATCCCGATATCCGCGCGGCGATGCGCTGATGGCGGTTCTGTTCCTGTCCACGCCCGCGCGGGCCGAAGTGTTCCGCGCGGCCTTTGCCGAAGCCCTGCCCGATGTGGATTTCCATGTCGGACAGGCTCCGGACCCGCTGGCGGTGCGCTGGCTGGTGACATGGACCGCGCCGCCGGATCTGGCGCAGACCTATCCGAACCTGCGGCTGATCTTCTCCATCGGCGCGGGGGTGGACCAGTTCGACCAAAGCCAGATCCCCGCGCATATCGGCATCGCGCGCATGCTGGAGCCGGGCATTGCGGCGCAGATGGGCGAATATGCCACGCTGGCGACGCTGGCTTTGCATCGCGACCTGCCCGCCTATCTGGCACGGCAGGCACAAGGCGAATGGCAGGCGGGCGAGAACCTGCCCGCCCCACAGCGCCGGGTCGGGGTGATGGGGCTGGGCCAGCTGGGCCTGACGGTGATCGACCGGCTGCGGCCCTTTGGCTTTGACCTTGCGGGCTATAGCCGCACGGCCAAGTCGGTCGAGGGCGTCACCTGCTTCACCGATCTGAACGCCTTTCTGGCGCGGACCGATCTGCTGATCTGCCTGTTGCCGCTGACGGCGGATACGCAGCGCATCCTGAACGCCGAATTGTTCGCCCGGCTTCCGCATGGCGCACGGCTGATTCATGTCGGCCGGGGCGGGCATCTGGTGACGCAGGACCTGCTGGCGGCGCTGGATTCGGGTCAGATCGCGGCAGCGATGCTGGACGTGACCGAACCCGAGCCGCTGCCCGCCGACCATCCCCTGTGGCGACACCCCGCCGTCATCGTGACCCCGCATATCGCCAGCCAGACCAGCGCCGCCGAGGGCGCGGCCCATGTCATCGCTGGCATCCGAGCCGATCTGGCGGGCACAAGCGTGCCGGGCCAGATCGATCGGCAGCGAGGCTATTGACGGCATTCCGCCGCCCGCTGCCAGTTCAGCATAATATGCTGCGGTAGCCACGATTTCGACGCATCCCAAGCGCCGTTTCGTTTCATTCTGCCCCTTAGCGGTCAAGGCTGACCAAGGCCAATGATCAACCCCGGCGCAAGATCGGGGCAAGAAAATCCGGCAGATCATGCTGCCAACAGGGAATACCCCGTCACCGCACAAATGTTTGCGGATCGGGGAAGAGACGATCCTTGAAACAGCATGCCTGCCCAGTTCCGGCGGATCGGTCCTGTCGCCTGCGACGGATCGGCCATATGCCCCGCAAGGGCGTTCCATCCGCGCCAGACGGCGCAAGAACAGGGAAGAACGATGAGCAACACCGGCATTACCAACTGGTCCCGTTCGGACGATGCAATGGTCGAAGACGCCATGCGCCGCGGCGCCTCGCGGCGCGATCTTCTGCGCATGTTCATGGCGGGCGGGATCGGCCTTGCCGTCGGCGGCGGCATTCTGGGCCGCGCCAGCGCCGCGCTGGCCGCGACCCCGGTCCGCGGCGGCCATCTGATCGGGGCCAGCTGGTCCTCGTCCACCGCCGACACGCTGGACCCGGCCAAGGCCTCGCAGGCGACCGATTACGTGCGTTGCTGCGCGCTGTACAACCGCCTGACCTTCCTCAACGGCAAGGGCGAGGTCCAGATGGAGCTGGCCGACAGCGTCGAGTCGAACGATGCCAAGGTCTGGACCATCAAGCTGAAGAAGGGCGTGACCTTCCATGACGGCAAGACCCTGACCGCTGATGACGTGGTCTATTCGCTGAACCGCCATCTGGACGAAAGCGTCGGCTCCAAGGTCAACGCGATGGCCAAGCAGATGACCGAGATCAAGGCCATCGACCCGACCACCGTGCAGATCACGCTGACCGCGCCGAATGCCGATATTCCCAGCATCCTCGCCATGCACCATTTCATGATCGTGGCCGACGGCACCACCGATTTCAGCAAGGGCAACGGCACCGGTTCCTTCGCGCTGGAAAGCTTTGAGCCCGGCGTGAAATCGCTGATGAAGCGAAACGAGAATTACTTCAAATCCGGCGGCGCCCATGTCGACAGCTTCGAATATTTCGCCATTCCCGACGATACCGCGCGGGTCAATGCGCTGCTGTCGGGCGACATCCATCTGGCTGCCTCGATCAAGCCGCAGGCGCTGCGCCTGATCGAAGCCGCGGGCAATATCGACGTGGTGCAGAACACCGCCGGCAACTACACCAACTTCAACATGCGGCTGGACATGGCGCCCGGCGACAAGGCGGGCTTCGCCGAGGGCATGAAATACCTGTTCGACCGCGAGTTGATCACCAAATCCATCGCCCGTGGCCGCGCGGTCATCGCCAATGACCAGCCGATCTCGCCCTCGAACCGCTTCCACAATGCCGAGCTGAAGGCCCGCGAATTCGATCCCGAACGCGCCAAGTCCCTGTTCGAGAAAGCCGGACTGCTGGGTCAAAACATCCCGATCGTCGCCTCCGATGCGGCTACGTCCTCGGTCGAGATGGCGACGCTGCTGCAACAGGCCGGGTCGAAGATCGGGATGAAATTCGACATCCAGCGCGTGCCCTCGGACGGTTACTGGTCGAAATACTGGCTGCAGGCCCCGGTGCATTTCGGCAATATCAACCCGCGCCCGACGCCGGATATCCTGTTCTCGCTGCTCTACACCTCGGATGCGCCGTGGAACGAAAGCCAGTTCCGCTCCGAGAAGTTCGACAAGCTGGTCCACGAGGCCCGTGGAGAGCTGGACGACTCCAAGCGCAAGGAGATCTACGACGAATGTCAGGTCATCGTCTCGAACGAGGCGGCGACCGCGATCCCGGTCTGGCTGTCGGACATGGAGGCCAAGACGAACAAGCTGCAAGGGCTTGAGACCAATCCGCTGGGCGGCCAGATGGGCTATGCCATGGCCGAATATGTCTGGCTTCAGGCCTGATCCCCGGACGGGGGCGCATCCGCCGCCCCCGTTGCTTTCGTGAAAGGTCTCTTTGGATGAATTCGCAAATCCCCAGACTTGTTCTTGGCCGGCTGGGCGTCGCCGCGATCACATTGCTGATCGTGTCCGCCGTGGTCTTTGGCGCGACCCAGATGCTGCCCGGAGACGTGGCCGAGATCCTGTTGGGTCAGGCCGCCACCCCCGAGGCCGTGGCCGGGCTGCGTCAGGCCATGCATCTGGATCAGCCCGCGCTGGTGCAATATGCAAGCTGGCTCTGGGGTTTGGCGCAGGGCGATCTGGGGACTTCCTATGCCAACAGCATGCCGGTCGCCGACCTGATCGGCGGCAGGCTGCTGAACACGCTGCGGCTGGGGGCGGTTACTGCCGCGCTGGCCGTGCCCTTGGCGCTGACGTTGGGGATCACCACCGCGATGTATCGCGGCACGCTTTACGACCGCATCGTCAGCACCTGCATCATCGGGGTGATCTCGGTCCCGGAATTCATGATCGCAACGCTGGCCGTGCTGATCTTTGCCGTCTGGCTGAAATGGCTGCCGGCGCTCTCCTTCGGCAATGACGTGTCCAGCATCGGCGAGATGCTGCGGATCTTTGCCATGCCGGTCATCACCCTGCTTTGCGTGATTTGCGCGCAGATGATCCGCATGACCCGCGCTGCGATGATCAGCGTGCTGGACAGCCCCTATGTCGAGATGGCGCTGCTGAAGGGCGCATCCCGTTCGCGCATGGTCTTGCGTCACGCGCTGCCCAATGCCGTCGGTCCCATCGTCAACGCGGTGGCGCTGTCGCTGTCCTATCTGGTCGGGGGCGTCATCATCGTCGAGACGGTCTTCAACTATCCCGGCATTGCCCGGCTGATGGTCGATTCCGTCGCCACCCGCGACCTGCCGCTGATCCAGAGCTGCGCGATGATCTTCTGCATCGGCTATCTGGTCCTGATCACCCTTGCCGATGTGATCGCCATCCTCTCGAACCCCAGATTGCGCAAGTAATGGCTGTTTCCTTCCCCACCCCCCGCAGGCTTGGCTATCACATCAGCTGGACCGGCATCCTTGCCGCGACCATCGTGCTGTTCTGGGCCGTCATCGCCATCATCGGCCCCTGGCTGATGCCGCATCCGCCCGGAGACATCATCGACTTTGAATATTTCGGCCCGATGACCGGCGAATTGTGGTTCGGCTCGGATTATCTGGGGCGCGACATGTTCTCGCGCATCCTGATGGGGGCGCGCTACACGGTCGGCATCTCGCTGGCGGCGGTGGTGCTGGCCTGTGCCTCGGGCGTGGTGCTGGGGATGACGGCGGCGGTCACCGGCGGCTGGTTCGACACGATCCTGTCGCGGGTGCTGGATGCGCTGAACTCGATCCCATCCAAGCTGTTCGGGCTGGTCATGGTGGCGGCGGTGGGTTCGTCCATCCCGGTGCTGATCGCAGTGCTGGCGGTGATCTACTTGCCCGGTGCCTATCGCTTTGCCCGGTCGCTGGCGGTCAATATCAACACCATGGATTTCGTCACCGTGGCCCGCGCCCGGGGCGAACGCACGCCCTATCTGATCCTGAAGGAAATCCTGCCCAACATGACCGGCCCGGTGCTGGCCGATGTCGGGCTGCGCTTCGTCTTTATCGTGCTGCTGCTGTCGGGCCTGTCCTTCCTTGGCCTTGGCGTGCAGCCGCCCAATGCCGACTGGGGCAGTCTGGTGCGCGAGAATATCGGCGGCCTGCCCTTTGCCGCGCCCGCCGTCACCATCCCCAGCCTGGCCATTGCCAGCCTGACGATCAGCGTGAACCTGCTGATCGACAACCTGCCCGTCAAGATCCGCGACCGGAGCGAATGATGCCAAACCTAGTCGAAATCCGTGATCTTCAGGTCAAGGCCACCACCGATGCCGGCAATGTCATCCCGATCATCAAGGGCGTCAGCTTCGACATCGCGCCGGGCGAAATCGTCGCACTGATCGGTGAAAGCGGCTCGGGCAAGACCACCATCGCCCTGACCCTGATGGGCCATACCCGAACCGGCTGCGAGATCTCGGGCGGGTCGGTCAGTCTGGCCGGGCGCGACTTGGTGCAGATGACCCCGCGCCAGCGTCAGGCGATGCGCGGGACCGAGGTCGCCTATGTCCCGCAAAGCGCCGCCGCCGCCTTCAATCCGGCGCTGCGCCTGATCGATCAGGTGATCGAGGTCGCCCGCATCCACCGCACCATGCCGATGCCGCAGGCCCGCGCCAAGGCGGTCGAACTGTTCCGCGCGCTGGCCTTGCCCGACCCTGAAAACATCGGCCAGCGCTATCCGCATCAGGTGTCCGGCGGGCAGTTGCAGCGGCTTTCAGCGGCGATGGCGCTGATCGGCGACCCCAAGCTGGTGATCTTTGACGAACCCACCACCGCGCTGGATGTAACCACCCAGATCGAGGTGCTGCGTGCCTTCAAATCGGTGATGAAAGCGGGCGGCATGGCCGGGGTCTATGTCAGCCATGATCTGGCCGTCGTGGCCCAGATCGCCGACCGCATCGTTGTGCTGAAGGGCGGCGAGGTGCAGGAAATCGGTCCCACCGAAGCCATCCTGCATCGCCCCGCCCATCCCTATACCCGCGAATTGCTTTCGGCATTCGAGCCGGTGGCCTATGCCCGTGCGGCCCAGCCCGAAGCGGCGGCGCGGGTCCCGATCCTTGAAGTTGCGAATGTCATTGCCGGTTACGGGCCGCTTGGCCCCGACCGGATGCCGCATAAGCTGGTCCTGAAGGATGTCAGCTGCCGTCTGGCCAAGGGCAGCAATCTGGGCGTGATCGGGGAAAGCGGCTCGGGTAAATCGACGCTGGCCCGTGCCATTGCCGGGCTGCTGCCGCCTGCCTCGGGCAAGGTGCTGCTGAACGGCGAATTGCTGGAACCCGCCGCCGCCGCGCGCAGCAAGGAAGACCTGCGCCGCTTGCAGATCGTGTTTCAGCTGGCCGATACGGCGCTGAACCCGGCCCGTCCCATCGGTGACATTCTGGGGCGGCCACTGACCTTCTATCACGGGCTGAAAGGTGCTGCGAAACAGGACCGCATCGCCCAGTTGCTGGACATGGTGCGCCTGCCCAAGGCCATTGCCCATCGCCTGCCCGGCGAACTCTCCGGCGGACAGAAGCAGAGGGTGAACCTTGCCCGCGCTTTGGCCGCAAACCCCGAGGTGATCCTGTGTGATGAGATCACCTCGGCGCTGGACACCGTGGTCGCGGCGGCGGTGATCGAACTGCTGAAAGAGCTTCAGCGCGAACTGGACCTGTCCTATGTCTTCATCAGCCATGACCTGTCCACCGTGCAGGCGATCTGCGACGAGGTGATGGTGATGAATGGCGGCGAGACGGTCGAGACGCTGCGCGCCGACAGCCTGCCGCATGGTGCCCGTCATCCCTATTCGCAGCTGCTGTTCGCCTCGGTCCCGCAACTGGATACTGGCTGGCTGGACGGCGTGCCGCTGCGCGTCGCCAAGTCGGCCTAAAGCCTGAAGATGTTCTTCAGCGGCAGGTGGCTTTTCACAAAGGGCGATTTCATCACGACAAAGCTGAAATACTTGTCGATGCCGATTTCGCGGTCGATCAGGCCCTCCATGATGGCCTGATATTCGCTGATACCCCCGGTCACGAATTTCAGCAGATAGTCATAGCCGCCCGAAATCAGATGGCATTCGATACATTCCTCGACCTTCAGCAGCGCCTCTTGGAAGCGAGCGAAGTCGATCTGGCGGTGGTTCTTCAGCGTGATCTCGGTGAAGACGGTCAGGGTCGGCCCCAGCTTGGCCACGTCGATCTGCGCCGAATAGCCGGTGATGAATCCCGCCTGTTGCAGTTTCTTGACCCGCATCAGACAGGGGCTGGGCGACAGGTGGACCAGGTCGGCCAGCTCGACATTGGTGATGCGCCCGTTGCGCTGCAGTTCATGCAGGATGCGGATGTCGATGCGGTCGAGTTTCAGCATGGTGCGCCTGTATACGAAGGGTTCAGGCAGGCTACGCATAAAATTCCGCAGCCTCAAGGCATGGCAGTAGGAAATCGCGCGCATATCCGCCGTTCGGTCAGCAATTCATGGCTCTGCATGATTGCCGACTTTCAGCACAATATTCCGTCATTGACGTCGATGCGGCAGATGCTTTCGCCTTGTTCGCCTAGCTTTGCCCGGAACAGTAGGAGTTTTTCATGCCCGCGCCCCTGATGCCGATCGAAACCGCAGCCGAGTTGCCGAAGCAGGCCGATGTCGTGGTCATCGGCGGTGGCATCGTCGGCACCTGCGCCGCCTATTACCTCGCCCAGCGGGGGCTGTCGGTGGTGCTGTTGGAAAAGGGCCGGATCGGAGCCGAACAGTCCAGCCGCAACTGGGGCTGGTGCCGCCAGCAGAACCGGGATGCGCGCGAACTGCCGATCTCGACCAAAAGCCTGACGCTATGGGACCGGCTCGCCGCCGAAATCGGGCAGGATGTCGGGTTCCGCCGCTGCGGGCTGCTGTATCTGTCCAACAATGAGGCGGAGATTGCTGGTTGGGCGCGCTGGCGCGATTTCGCCCGCGGCGAGGGCGTCACCACCCATATGCTGAGCGCAACTGAGGCCGGCGAACGCGGCGCGGCCACGGGCAAAAACTGGAAGGGCGGCGTGTTTTCGCCCTCGGACGGCATTGCCGATCCGCAGCGTGCCGCCCCCACCATCGCGCTGGGGATCGAACGTTTCGGCGGTCGGGTCGTGCAGAACTGCGCCGCGCGCGGGCTGGAGCTACTGGGCGGTGCAGTCGCTGGCGTCGTCACCGAAAAGGGCGTGATCCGCACCCGAACCGTGGTCATGGCGGGGGGCGCGTGGGCCTCGTCCTTTCTGCATCAACTGGGCCTCAGCTTTCCGCAGGCCAGCGTGCGGTCGTCGATCCTGTCGGTCGCGCCGGGGGCGGACCTGCCCGACGCGGTCCATACCAGCCATGTCTCGATCACGCGGCGCGGGGATGGCGGTCATACGCTGGCGGTGTCTGGTGCGGCGCGGGTGGATGTGACGCCGCAGCAGATGCGCTATTGGTCCAAGTTCCTGCCGATGTTCTTCAAGCGCCGCAAGTCGCTGGCACCGGGCGGGTTGCAGGGATGGCAATCGGGGCATGAATCGCTGTGCCGCTGGAAGCTGGACCGCCAGACGCCGATGGAGCGCGTGCGCATCCTCGACCCCCGGCCCGACATGGGGCAGATCAGGCTGACGCTGGCGCGCGCTCGCGAGGTCTTTCCGGGGCTGGAGAAGGTTCCGATGGCCGCGTCATGGGCGGGCTATATCGACAGCACTCCTGACGGGGTTCCGGCCATTGGTGAGACGCGGATTCCCGGCCTGATCCTTGCTGCCGGGTTCAGCGGGCACGGCTTTGGCATCGGGCCGGGCGCGGGTCATCTGATCGCGGATATCGTGACCGGAAGCGTGCCGATCGTCGATGCCGCGCCCTATCATCCGTCGCGGCTGGACGGCTCGGTCTGGGGTAAGGTCGCGGATTTCTGAATCGACAAGGGCGCGGTTATCCGCGCCCCAATCCCCTAGCCAAGCGCCTGATTGACAAGACCAAAGGTCCGCGCCGGTCCCACCGGCTCGGGCAGCGGCTCCAGCGACATGCGCTGGACGGTGTCATAAGCTTCGATCCCCGCTGCGGTCAGGAAGTCGCGGAAGGGGCCGTCCGTTTCGCGGGTATCGACGCGCATGAACTGGCCCTGATGCGCGGCAATGAACGGCCCGCACAGCGCCATTGCATCTGCCTCGCTTTCCGCGACGATGGGTCCGATCACCCAGCCGCGCCCGAACTGGCGCAGCAGCGCAAAGCCCACGATCTGGCCGTCCCGCTCGATCACCATCCCTTGCGAGACCGCCAGCAGCGCCGCCATCACCTCGGGGCGCGCCACACCCATCGCGTCGGTGTCCAACCGCAGCACCGCCGCGCGATCCGCATCGCGCATAGTCCGGGCGGTGGCCGGAAATTCGGGGACCGAGGTCACCACGCCATTCATCTGATGCACCGCCGCCAGCGTCTTGAACCCCAGCGAGACATACAGCCGGAACGCCTCTTTGGTGGCATTCAGCACGCGGGCACGGCCTTGCGTTTCGGCCAGAACGCGGCGCATCAGCCAGCCGCCCGCGCCGTTTTCCTGCAACCGCGGCGAGGTGATGACCATCCCGATCGAGGCCACGCTGTCCGAGAACGGGAACCACATGGCCGAGCCAAAGACCCGCCCGATCTGGTCGCGCGCCACCCAGCCATGGCCCAGCCCGATCACCATGGCCCAATCGTCGGCGCGGTGCGGCCAACTGACCGCCACCGACAATTCGTGCAGCCGCGGGATGTCTTCAACCGTCATCGGCTCAAGGCTCAGCTCGTATCCGGCGATGTCGATGGTTTCCGCAATGTCCAAGGTCTGCTCCTGCCCGGTTGCCGCCTTATTTCCATACTAGAGGAGGGCGGAAAGGCTAACCTAGCGGAAATGAGCGGGAAAACAGCATTTCCTGCTAAATAGCTGCAGCGAGGATGGGCTTGGAATGTTTCGATGCGGCCCGGGTCAGCCCAACGTGCCGACAAACGAATAGGGTTACAGGTCACCGGCGGGAATGCGGCGATCCTGATCCTTGAGCGCCGCGGCCAGATTTCGGCAAGCGCGCAGGGTCAGTGCCATCACGGTCAGCGTCGTGCCGGTGACGCCACTGCTGCAGAAGGCACTGGCATCCGACACGATCAGATTGGGTGCGTCCCAGCATTGGTTCCCCTTGTTCAGAACCGAGCGCTTCGGATCATCCCCCATTCTTGCGCCACCGCTTTCGTGAATGGCGGCCCCCATCAGCACCGAGCGGTGGAATGAGCGGCGAAACAGCGCGCGGCTGAACGCATCGGCATCGGGATAGGCCCCGCGACCAAACTCCTCCAACCCAAGGGGAGAGCCGACAAAGTCGATCTCGCCCTCGACAGCCTTGATCATCTGCTTGAAGCCCTCGCTTTGCACCTTCATCACCTGATGATCCTCGCCCCGAGGGCGGCAGTCGATATGCGGAACGCTGATACCCCAGGCATCGCGACGTCCAAAAGCGTGCTCAGGATCGAGGACGATCTGGGCGCAAGGCTGCTTGATCGCGGCCCGAATGGCACGCGCTGACCCTGTTCGGCCAGATGTTGCTGGGCTATGCGCAGTTGATCCTGGAACTGGCCGACGAGGCCGTGAACGAGATCGACGCCCTGCGCGGCGCCCGCCGCGGCGTTCTGCGGATCGGAGCCCTGCCGATCGCCTTGCAGCAGTTGCTGCCTGACGCACTGATCCGTTTCAATCGCGAGGCCCCCGACATCTCGATCGTCGTGCATGAGGGCATCAACGAGAACCTGCTGCCACAGCTTTACAACGGTCGTCTGACATCCTCTTCACCCTCAAGCCGTCCGAGCCGCAAAGCGATGATTTCGAATGGCGCAGCGTCCTGCTCGAGCCGGTGCGGATCGTCTGCCGTCGCGACCATCCCCTGGCCAGACTTGAACGGGTCGCGCTGGCGGATCTGCCTGCCTATCCGTGGCTCCTGCCCCCTATGCCCGAACCGGACCGGCTGACGCTGGATCAGATACTCCGCAAGGCCGGGCTACCGCGCGCGAAAGTGGCGATGGAGACGACCTCGATCACCTTCCTGAAATCCACGCTCGCCCGGACCGATTATCTCAGCTACCTGACCCGCCCGAGCGTCGCGTGGTTCGTCCATCCGTGATGGGCTTGCTGCGCGAGATCGAACACCGGGGCTGAGGTTCTGTTAACGCGTCATTGTGGCCGCTTAACCTGTTCGCGATCCGGGATGACACGCCCATTCGCCATAAGTTTCAATATCCCCTGCCCCGCGTCACATCATCCCAAAGCCCGCAAGGTCGCGGCAGTCGCGGGCAGTCTGGCCAGACTCGCGTCTAGCCTTTCGCGCCAGCGTGGACCCCGTGACAGAGCATCCTCATAGGCTTCGTGAAGGTCGTCGGGCCGGTCCTCGGCAAGCACTTCGATCAGAAATGCCGCCTGGCCGCGGTCCTTGCGCGACTTGGCTTGATCGGGACCGCCGTGGCGACGATCAGCGACGATCAGCTTGTGGATCGCGAAGCGTTCGGGCCGCGGGATCTGCAGCAGCACGCCCGACCGATAAAGCGCCACTGCCGGGATCGGCTCGGCAATCAAGAAATTCAAGTAGTTGAGGGCCTGCGCACTGACCCCCAACGCCGGCAAAGGCTTGACCCGCTCGTCGCCAAAAGCGGGCGTGAGAAACTCGACCATGGCCTCGCCGCGGTTCTGCCGCCATTTCCAGACCTGCCGATCCTGTACGCCCGGCACCGGATCGAACTTCAGTGCCTGCAGAATATCGCCCGGATTTTCCTCAACCGTGTCCCCCAAGGCAACCGAGAGCCGCTCGAAACTGGCAAAATCGATGTCACCCGTCTGCGCCAGTTCTTCCGAGTCGAAGCGGACGCCCAACTCGCCCTGATAGAGAGCATAGGCCGCCGTGCCGACAAGTGTGCCACCAAGGCGAAAGACGCCCGCGCGGGCAAAGGCCAGAAGCAGCGAGCCAGTATCCCGGTCAGTGGCAATGAACCCCTCGGCGCGCAGGACGCGGGCAAGTCGCGCCATCGTTTTTCGGCGCGGTTCGGCCGCGGCCTTCAACTCGGCGGCGCGGATCAGGCGGGCCCGCAACTCGGGGGTATCCTCGCCCAGATAGCGGCTTTTCATCTCGGTGCCGATACGGAATTTATCGTACAGGTAAGTGCGCCCATTACGCGGGCGTTCCTCGATGCTGCCGATCAGTTCCGAGGCGGTCTCATCCAGATGAAGACGCAGCAAATCCTGATAGGCCACCTGCGCGGCACGGGAATGGGAAGTGATGGTCATCGAAGCACCTCGGTGTGTGCATCAAATATATCTATGCTGCACGCAATCGCAAGCGTGCAGCCAAAAATATTTTGATGCACACATCAAAGCCCAACCCGAGCGGTAGCGCCGGGCTGCCTTGATTTGAATCCAAACTAAAGGCGGTGCATCGCGCGCTGGCTTCATGTCCCAAGCTGATCGTCTAGACAAATTGGCCCTGGCGCACAGATCCTGAACTTCTAACGCGGCGGCGGCAGCGTGGTGACCTGTCTGATGTCCTCTCTTGCGGGATGCAGTACATCTGAGATGAGAGCGGAATAGTGCACCTGAACGAATTCGCTGACCGCGCCGGCACGACAACCGCTTTCCGCTGTGATGCATCATTGTATTCGGTCACTGATGATCGCAGCCCAGTCCCCAGTGGGAAAAAGGGTTTGCTGGTTTCGGCCCTGCTCAAGTGCGATCCGTCTAACCCCTACAACCCGCCGCTCTACCCGACGCTGCCAGCTCGCCCCCGACCGCGCGTCGTCTGTTATCACGTCGGCAACCTGCGTCTGCGAGTTGACGCAATCGGCGGCCGCAGGAATCGCGGTGGCCCAAATGCTGTGCCCCCTGAAAACTGGACCGTTTGAAGCTGGAGTTTTCGGCTAACCTTCCCCGGCTGGGAGAGGAGCTGAAAACGATGAAGGCATCGAAGTTCACGGAAGCGCAGAAGGCGTTCATTCTGAAGCAGGGCGAGGAAGGCACATCAGTTGCCGAGATCTGTCGGAAGGCCGGGATCGGCCAGTCGACCTATTTTGCCTGGAAGAAGAAGTATGGCGGGCTGCTGCCCGACGAGATGCGGCGGTTGAAGCAGCTTGAGGACGAGAACGCGCGGCTGAAACGGATCGTGGCGGACCTGACGCTCGACCGGCAGGTGCTGCAGGACGTTGTTCGGCGAAAGCTCTGAAGCCGGAACGGTCGCGTGAACTGGTTCGCGGGATGTGCGCAGACTGGGCGGTCTCGATCCGCAGGGGTCACCATCAGCGCGCCATCGGTCCGAGCGCAGATGGCGACGGGGCCCTGAGATTTGACTGCTCGAGCTACCACTACAAATCCCGCCGCACCGATCCGGCGTAGCTGAAACGGCGGATCAGGGAGATCTGCGAATATGAGCCGTCGAGGCGCCATCGGTCCGAGCCCGACGGCGATTGGTGTGCGCTATGGCTACCGCCGCGTTTACGTCGTCCTCGACCGGGAAGGCTGGGAGGTCAGCATCAAGACAGTCTACAATATTGACAGAGCGTTAGGCCTGCAGCTGCGGAACAAGACCCCGAAACGGTGAAGGCGAAGCTGCGCGATGATCGCGCTGATGCCGTTGGGCCGAACGATGTCTGGGCAATGGATTTTGTCCATGACCAGTTGGCTCTGGGCAAGAAGCTGCGGATCCTGACTATTGTCGATACGCATTCCCGCTATTGCCCGCGACGGATGTGCGCTTCCAGTATCGCGGTGAGGACGTCGTTAGGACGTTGGAACGGATCTGCCGAAAGATCGGCTATCCGAAGACGATCAGGGTCGACAACGTCCTACGTCGGGAGACTTGTG
>NZ_JACVAW010000035.1:0-18439 GCF_014851995.1 Paracoccus sp. PAR01 | reverse complement strand
TCAGCGCCTGATTGTAGCTATGCCAGTTGGTGGTCTTGTACGTGGTCTTCGCCGGTCTGCTCATGGCCGCCAGCTATCATGCTGGATTCGCGCAGTGAATCCCTAGCCGCATTTGCGCAACAAGGCCGTAATCAGATTAAGGGGCAATCAGTAACTCCGCGAAAAGCAATTTCAGGAGAAGGAATGGCGCACCAAAATCAATTTAAGATGTGAGGCTGCTGAAAGTTAGTCAATTATATTTCTTCCCAAATTCATCAGAGAAATTCGGGCCGTCCCCGAAAACGGGGATCAACCAAACAATAGTCCCAGATCTGCATCATAGGCCAGCCCCTGACAAATCCTGCCATCATCGCCGACCACGCACATCGTCACGGTCGCCTTGCGCCAGTCGGGCCACTCCTTGGTGATGGCAGCAAATTCGGGCGCGTCCTGATCCGGCAGGTCCAGCCCCACAAGGCGCCTGGCACTGGCCGAGACCTCGCTTAGCGCGGCAGCCTCGTCCGGGTATTCGACATCGGCCCAGAAATGCAGGCGACCGCCCAGATGGCGCAGCAAAAGCAAGGTCCGCGTTTCCTGCCCCAGACGCGTCGGATATTCGACATCGTCGAAACCCGCACCACCGTCGCGATAGCCTTCGTCGATCTGGATGGTTGCGTGGCGGGCGCGGGCACGGCGGGCGCAATCATCGCCCTCGGCATCCAACTCGGCCCGTTCAAGCGCGGGGGGCACGGAGCGGGCATCGGGACCATGCACGGCCTCGATCAGCGCGCGCAGGTTGTCTGGCGCGCGAATTTCCCCGGCATCCTGCAAGGCCTGCGCGGTCCGCCACTGCTGCGCAACGGGATAGACCCAGGCCCCTGCGTCCAGCACCCCGTGCAACCACCTGTCATCGACGACCGTCCCCGGATCGGGGCTGACGATGCTCAGCACCGGCGCATGGACGGGACGCGACGCGGCGGGACGCAAATCCATATGCCGCCACAGCCGCCCCGCCCGTTGGATCAGCGATGCCACCGGAGCCAGATCCGACACCATCACATCGAAATCCAGATCCAACGAGGATTCCAGCACTTGCGTCCCCACCAACACCCGCCCCGCGCGATCCGTGCCGTCACGGCCGAATTGCGCCATCATCTGCGCCTCGATCCGCTTGCGGTCAAACAACGTATAGCGGGCGTGCAGCAGATCGGCGGCAATGCCCCGGTTGCGCAGCGCGGTCACGGCCGCAATGGCATCGTCCACGGCATTGCGCACCCAGACGCAGGCCGCTCCCGCACCCGCATGCTTAGCGATCAGGTTCAGTGCGGCGGCTGACTCCGCAAGGCGCTGCACGTCAACCGGCCCTTTGGTCAGCGCGGGCTTGGCAAACCGGCGCACCGACGCGCCCCCCAGCACAGACAGGCTGGGATAGGCCAGATCGTCATCGCGCGCAAACGGCTGGCATGCGCCCTTGGCAAAGGCCTGCGACAACCGCGCCCGCAACTCCAACGGCAATGTCGCGGTCAACAGGATCGCCGACCCGCCCTGCATGGCGTGCAGGCGCAGCAGCTCGGCAAGTTCATGGGCCATATAGGGTTCGCCCAGCTCGTGCGCTTCGTCCACGAGCAGGACTTTGCGCGACAGGCCCCAGTTGCGGAGCGTGGAAAACCGCGTCGGCAGCACAGCCAGCAACGCCTGATCGATCGTTCCGATGCCGATATCGGCCAACAGCGCCCGCCGACGGCTGGCCGCCAGCCAATCGCCGCAAACAGGCGCATCCGATCCCGGCGCGGTATTCCTTACATCCCGAAAATCGGCCGACAGACCCGCACGGCCATGCGCCAAGGTCAACGAGGGTTCACTCTGAAAAAGCCCGCGCACAACGCCCTTGGCCCGGCGAAACATGGCATCCGCCGTGGCCATCGTTGGCAGCGCGAAATACGCCCCTTGGCCTTTGCCCGCGCACAGCATGCGCTGTAGCAATATCAAGGCGGCCTCGGTTTTGCCCGCGCCGGTTTCATCCTCGATGATCGCAAGGGTCGGCCCGTCTGGCAGCGTAACGTCGCGCGCCGCCAATTGCATCGGTCGCAGGGCAAAGTCGAAAAGCGCGTCAGGTTTTGGCACGGGCGGCAGCAACCCTGCGGCCGCCAAAGCCTGTGGCGCAATCTGGCGCGCTGCAGCCAGATGTTGGGCCAACGTCCTCGTGGGGGCAGTCGCGGAAAACCATTCCGTGTTCGAGCCGACCCAATCTGCGACCGTCGTCACCCCCGCCAGAAACCACGACAGCGCCTTGGCATCGCGTTGGCGCAAGCCATTCAGGCGCGCATTGGGCCACAGCTCAAGACATGCTTGCACAAAGGCCATTGCGTCTGCTTGCGCCTCTGCACCAGCTCTCTGACGCATCCAGCGGAAATCCCGCTCGGGGTTGGCCTAAGGTGGCTTGCCGTGGTGCCCGGAGATCGCTGCCATCAACGGCCCCAGCGCATGATGCCCGCCATCCAGATGTCGCAACAACACAGTCCGGATTTCTGGGTCGTGCAGCCACGCCTCGGTCACCTCCCAATGCTTGCGGTCCTGAACGACGCCGTCCTGCAGAGCCGCGCGGAACACAGCACCGATTTTCCCCAGATCATGCAGCGCGATCAGCAAAGAGAACAGGTCACGTCGCGGATGATCCTGCAACAATACCTCGGCCACGGCGGCAACATCCAGCATATGATAAGCCGCCGGGTGGGCGGTTTCGCCAAGTGATGAGGGGCTTTTGCCGGGCCAGCGCGCAATCTGGGTCAGGTCCATAAATTAATACCCAAATAAAATTGTTTACAGAATATTTGAGCAAATATTGCCGCCGCAGCAATAGTCTTGCTCAGGACGAAGCGATGCAAACAAGCGCGCCCGAGGGCGAGGGGCTGGACAGATCCAGCGTCCAGTCATCGCTGCGGCGGCATTTCGGCCTGTCCAATTAGACGTAGCCGCCAAACCGCGCGAACAGGTCATCGCGGAAATGATGGCCGATGTCTATTCCGGATTTGCCGAATCGCTTTCTAACGACACCCTGTGCCGCTAGCACGGTATGCTGCTGTCCCATGATCGCGGGTTGGAAACCATCGGCGACAATCTTCGGCATGGCGAGGCGACGCAGATCGTGTCCGGCCGGGCAAACGGAAAAGGTGCATTTCGAGGCACCACCTTAGGCGCAGGCTCGCGCGAAATGCAGATTTTCATCGACTGATTCAACCGCACGGCTTTACCAATGGACCTGAGCACGGCAAGTTGTTGAATGTCGGCTCTGTCTGCATCGTCGCCGCCGCTCTGCGATCCCACACTAGTTTCAGGTCCGACACCCGGCAAGCGTCGCTCGGAGCCCATTCCAGTCGTTAAGAAAAATATCCCAATACACAGCTTTAGGCTGTGGCGAAACACCGCTATACACCTCAGTGTTCGTTAAACGTTTATTAATGGGTGTGCGGGATATGAAATGGCTCATAATCATTAATTTGAGCGTCTCCGCCTTCCTCATTCTCCAAACGATCCCGACCTCGATCAAAGAAGAAGTTAAAATCAAGCCAATGAAATTGCTTAATTATCCTGGCCACTCGGATACGGACAAACCTTGGCGCGCAGTGGCGGCGAATGAGGATGTTGATTGCTAAGGTAGGGCGATATGGCAGTAACCATCCGGCGTAGGCCGCGGCTGCGATGCTCAGGGGGCGCTTTTGGTTTGGCGGGCCGGGGAGCCCATCTTTTCGCAAGCCGGTCAAAGCGTTCGACGATGCTGTCGCTACGGGCATCTTCGTGATCAAATGATCCACCTGACCAGCGAACCATATCTTCGTGCTGCTCGTGGTCCGGATCGGCGAGGGCTACGAGGAATTCCTCGTAGCCTGGGGCACCACCGACGTCCTCGGGCAGGCAGGCTCCGCTGGCCTTCAGAAGCCGCGGATAGGTCACACCCGGGACGGCCTCGTTGACCTTCTCGATCCGGATGCTGTGATCCCAGTCATCACCGAAGTCGAAGCTATAGTGGATCGTCCTGGTGCCGGTGTCCTCGAGCATTTTTGCAGCGTTGCCTTCTTCGCGGGCATGGGGCCGTCGTAGAAGCCGTCGGGGTCGGGCACGCCCCAACCGGCGTCACCGGCCCGGAACTCGTAGAGATGGGTGTCCGTCCGGCCCATCGCCGCCCGGATCACCTCATGCAGCCGGTCGAGCCTGATCTTCAACGGCACCTCGATATGGCGCATCGGCTGCGGATCGACGTCGTTGAGGAGGATACTGAGGCGAGCGATCAGGGTCATACGGCCATCCTTTGTGGGGCTTGAGACCAGTTCCACGGCAGTAATTCTGGCAGGCGGGACAGAGGTGTGTCTGCCAGTCGTGCCAAGACATCAGCCAGCCAGGCTTGAGGATCGACGTTGTTCATCCTGGCGGTGACGATCAGGGAGTATATGAAGGCGGCGCGGTCGCCACCGCGCGGCGATCCGGCGAAGAGCCAGGCTTTCCGGCCGAGTGCGACGCCGCGGAGGGCTCGTTCGGCCGCATTATTGGTGAGGCAAATCCGGCCATCATCGAGGAACCGGGTAAAGGCTTCCCAGCGGCCGTCTTCTTCGAACATGTAGTTGATGGCCTTGGCGAGGGGGTTGTGCTTCGACATCCGGGCGCGTTCGGATCGCAGCCAGTCATGCAGATCGCTGACCATCGGGCGCGCCAGCCGCTGACGGGCGTCATGGCGGGCCACGGCGGTCAGGCCGTTGATCTCGCGTTCGACATCGGAGATGGCATCGAAGCGCTTGACGGCTTCTAGCGCCACAGGCGAGATCTCCTCGGCCACCGATCTGCCCTTGCGGGCCGTGGCTTTGACATCTGCCAGTTCGAAGAATTTGCGCCGGGCATGCGACCAGCACAGCGCGCTGCGCACCGGCGCGGGCTTGTGATCATGGCGATAGAGATCGTTGTAACCGCCATAAGCGTCGGCCCGCAGGAGGCCAGTCCAGCCCGTCAGATGCCGGGTCGGGTGTTCTTTCCTGCGGTCGGTGGAGAAGGAGTAGAGCGCAGCCGGAGGCGCCCCACCGCCGAAGGGCCGGTCATCGCGAAGATAGGTCCAGAGGCGGGCGGTCTTGGTGCCTGCCTTGGCCAGAAGCGGCACGGTGGTGTCGTCCGCATGCAATCGTTCAGCACCGAGGACATGGGCGCGGATCAGATCGTGGATCGGCTGCAAGGCGACGGCGCAGGCCCCGACCTGGTCGGCCAGGGTGGAAAGGCTGAGCACAACCCCTTCCTTCGCGTAGCGCTGGCCTGCCGGTTCAGGGGTTGATGCTCGCTGAACTTCTCGAACAGCACCATCGCCGGCAGGTTGGGGCCCGCCCAGCCCCGAGGCGTCGGATGAAACTGCGCCGGCGGCCGGCTGATCTTCTCGCAGTCCCGGCAGGTGAACTTCTCGCGGACGACCTGTACGACCTTCCACTGCCGGGGAATGACCTCCAGCGTCTCGGTGATGTCTTCGCCCATCTTCACGATGCGCGCCGAACCACAGCAGGTGCAGGAGGTCGGCGCCTCGATCACCACGCGCTCGCGCGGCAGATGCTCGGGGAACGGCTTGCGGGCGGGGCGGCGGGGTTCGAAGGCCGTCACCGATGTCTTGGCGGCGGCGGCATCCGCCTTTGCCCGATCCTGCTCAAGATCTGTCTCGATGTCCTCGAGTTGCATCTCCAGTTGTTCAATCAGCCGGGCATGGCGTTCGGCGCTCTGGCCATATTGCTCGCGCCGGAGTTTGGCGATCTGCAGTCGAAGGTGCCGGATCATGTCTTCGGAGGCCGAGACGATCGCCTGAACCTGGGTCAACTCCCCCTTGGCGGCGACCAAAGCGCCCTCTGCGGCAGACGCGCGGGCCTCTGCCGCGGCGAGGGCGGCGCGCAAAACAGCGATCTCAGATGCGGTCTCCGACATGCCGAAGACCTACCACGCAGCCCCGAAATAGTTCAATAAAACAAGGGTATTTTGTCCATCACCCCGCCGAGGCAGATCGCTGCGTCCAGCGCGGATTGCGCCAGTCGATCCCTTCAAGAAGATTGCCGAGCTGCGCCGCCGAAACCGGAACGGCCGAGTCATTCTGGCTCACCGGCCAGATGAACTTCCCCGCCTCCAGCCGCTTCAGATACAGCGACATGCCGACGCCATCGTGCCAGAGGATCTTGATCAAGTCGCCCTTGCGCCCCCGGAAGCAGAAGATCTCACCACCGTGCGGATCGCGGCCGAGCCCCTGCTGGACATTTAACGCCAGGCTGTTCATCCCGCACCTCATGTCCGTCACGCCGCCCGCAATCCAGACCTTTACCCCGGCGGGAAAAGCGATCATTGCGGATCCAGCACGACAAGCAGCGCCGCCAGATGCGAAGGGGAAAGCGCGGTGGGGATCGTCATGCGCCGACCATTCGTCAGAGTGATCTCGATCCGGGCATTGCCGGCCTCTCTCGAGGGCTGCTCCGTTGACGCGGGCGGAGACCCTTCCATCACCAACGGCATGAACCCACCAACTTCCGGCGCACCAAGCATCCCGCGGCGATATTCGCGCCGCCAGATCGAAAGCAGCGACCGCGAAATCCCATACCGGCGGGCCGTCGCTGGGCCCTGCCGGTAGCCGCGCAGGCTCTCTTCAACGATCCGGACCTTGTCCTCGTCTGACCAGTGCCGACGACGGCCAACCTCATCGGCGGCGAAGATCTCGAGTGGTGAAAAAACTGAAGCGCATGCCATAAGGCAATGCCTTACGACCATTTGCTCAATCAGAGCAGACGGCCGTCACCGCAGGCTTACATATGGCAGCGCCAATAACCTTGTATACGACATCAAGGCCCAATTACTCGCGCCGCTTCTGAGCCCAGAACTGCCATTCAAGAAGGGTGGCTGCTGTAGAGAGAGTGATAGTATTGATGATTGACCACTCATGTTGAATAGCATGACCAGTCCATGATCGAAGGCTCTGTCGTCGCCCCAACAACGGGGAACGAGGTTCACTGAACTATCTAAGTGAATTTGGCCTGTTCAATGAGATGCTGTGCCAACCAGTCGATAAAGAGACGTGTTCGCTCGTTTGACCGCCTTGCCGGTGGGTAAAGAATGGATACCGGTTCGGATCTTCTGGTCCAGTCGTCCAGAACGGTCACCAAGGCACCAGAGCTCAGATGGGTCTTGACGGTAGATCGAAAGGTTTGCCCGATGACGAAATTCCAAAGCTCTGTTCAGGTGAAGAACATATGTTCTACAGTCTGTTGACGAGGCTTTACTGCATCCTTTTCTGCCAGAAGGGTGTTGTGGACACGGTTGCGGCTGACATAGGCAGAGCGCATCTGATAGGCTTGAAACTAGGGAGTTTTCCTATGCGCCACATCGTTCTTTCGGCGATCTTTGCCGCCAGCCTCGGCCTTCCTGCTGCGGCTGACACCATCCGCGTCGGCATGTCGGGTAGCTATTTCCCCTTCGGCTTCACCAAGGCCAATGAGTTGCAGGGCTTCGAGGTCGATTTCCTCAACGCCATCGCCGCCGAGACCGGCGACACGGTCGAATTCACGACCATGTCCTTCTCGGGCCTGATCGGGGCGCTGGAATCTGGCCGCATCGACACCGTTGCAAATCAGATCACCATCACCCCCGAGCGTGAGGCGAAATTCGCCTTTACCCAGCCCTATGTCTATGACGGCGCGCAGGTCGTGGTGAAGAAAGGAAACGAGGAAACCATCACTGGCCCCGAAAGCCTGAAGGGCAAGTCGGTCGCCGTCAACCTCGGCTCGAATTACGAAGAACTGTTGCGTGCGCTGCCCTATGCCAGCGAGATCGATATCCGCACCTATGAAAGCAATATCGAGCAAGACACGGCTCTTGGCCGCGTCGATGCCTTCGTGATGGACCGCGTCTCCTCGGCGCAGGTGATCAAGGAAAGCCCGCTGCCGCTGGCGCTGGCCGGTCAGCCCTTCGACGAGATCCAGAACGCCCTGCCCTTCCGCAATGACGAGGCGGGCAAGGCTCTGCGTGACCGTGTCGATGCCGCCATCACCAAGCTGAAGGAAAACGGCAAGCTGGCCGAGATCTCGCAGAAATGGCTGGAAGCCGACGTCACCAAACCGCTGGCTGACGCCAAATAATGCGGCCTTTGGACATCGCCTATATGGGGGATCTGCTGCCGGTCATCGCCAGCTATATCCCCCTGACCCTGTTCATGGCCCTGATCGGCATGGCCTTTGCGCTGGTTTTGGCCGTGCTTCTGGCCGTCGTACGCGTGCTGCGCGTGCCGATCCTTGACCGGGTCGTGGCGGTGTTCATCAGCTTCTTTCGCGGCACGCCGTTGCTGGTACAGCTTTTCCTGTTCTATTACGGCCTGCCGCAACTTTTCCCGTCGCTGACCAGCCTTGATGGCGTCACCGCGGCGATCATCGGCCTGACGCTGCATTTCGCCGCCTATATGGCCGAAAGCATTCGTGGCGCGGTTCAGGGCGTCGACCGCAGCCAATGGGAGGCTGCGTCCTCGATCGGCATGACCCAAGGTCAGCTTCTGCGCCGGATCATCCTGCCGCAGGCGGCACGGGTCGCGGCGCCGACCCTGATGAACTATTTTATCGACATGATCAAAAGCACGTCGCTGGCCTTCACCCTCGGCGTGACCGAGATGATGGGGGCGGCCCAGAAAGAGGCAGCGGGCAGCTTTCTTTACCTTGAAGCCTTCCTTGTCGTCGCGCTGCTCTATTGGGCCATTGTCGAGATCCTGTCGGTCGGTCAGCGCTGGATCGAACGGCGGCTGGGAAAGGCGGTCGCGCGATGAGTTGTGAAATCCGCGTTGAGGGTCTGGTCAAGCGCTTTGGCAATCAGACGGTGCTGGACGGCATCGACCTCTGCCTGCAACCGGGTGAGCGGGTGGCCATTATCGGCCCGTCCGGCACGGGGAAATCGACGCTGCTGCGCTGCCTGAACTATCTGGACCGGCCAGATGTCGGACATATCCGGCTGGGCGATCTGGATGTCAATGCCGCCAAGGCCAGCCGCGCCGATGTGCTGGCACTGCGGCGGCGGACCTCTTTCGTGTTCCAGAACTATGCGCTGTTTGCAAACAAGACCGCGCGCGAGAATATCACGGAGGGGCTGACCGTGGTGCGCGGCTGGCCCAAGGCCAAGGCAAGAGCACGCGCCGATGAGATCCTCGCCCAGATCGGGCTTTCTGATCGCGGCGACAGCTATCCGGCGAACCTCTCGGGTGGGCAGCAGCAGCGTGTCGGCATCGGCCGCGCGATGGCTTTGCATGCCGATCTGATGCTGTTTGATGAGCCGACCAGCGCGCTTGATCCCGAATGGGTGGGCGAGGTTCTGGACCTTATCCGAGAGATCGCGGACGGCCAGCAGACCATGCTGATTGTCACCCATGAGATGCAATTCGCGCGCGAGATCGCCGACCGGATCATCTTCATGGAGGGCGGGCGGATCGTCGAACAAGGCCCGCCCGAGCAGATTTTCGGCGAAGCGCAGGACGAACGCACCCGCGCCTTCTTGCGTCGGGTCGGCTAAGGATTTTAGCCCAGCCCTGCGGCAACAGACCTTTACGTCATGATCGGGCTGATCGCCAATCGTCCAAGGCGATGACGTAACATCGTGGATGTCTGTCGTCAGAAGACTTGGACCAGGCGGCGTGATTTTGCTGATTTTCTTGCTTTTTGCGAGGTCTTGAGGGCCGCACCCGAAAAAGACCTCTGCCGGGAGCCATTCGCAAGCTTAGTCCGGTCTTCTCCAAGCACATGCGGATTTCTCCACATCCGGCCTGAGCGGCAGGTTTGCGGAATGCGGCGACGCAGCATTGACCAAGGTCGAGCGTCTACAAAGGGCCGGGGCAGTCCGATCTGGTGGTCTAGAGGGTACGGGCCACCTGCATGATCGATACCGTCGCTTTGAGCCCATCGCCGACATCCGCACAGCGCGCGGTATCGCTTGTGGTATGCAAACGCAGCGAAGAGAGCCGGCGCTAACCGGTCGGTCGAGCACTGCTGATGCTGCGCGGCGTCGTTCCCCTAGCCGGCCGTTCAACCAGCCTCGCAGCGAAAACCCCGCTGGCGCGGGGCGCGATGCGGGGCATTGCAGCGACGGCCTCTTTTCGCCTCCTCCTCTACCGGTGTCTGCTTGTCTGGCCTAATTGATGGGCGTTGTCCCCGTCGGTGGTAATCTTACCCAGGCCAGTTGCTCTACTAACGACGCACCAGAGTGACCACATGCGTTGGAGCCATATGTGGAGGCATCAGATGTTCAGGAAACTCTCTCTCGTCGCATTGTTTTTCTCTGTTGCGACGGGATCGGCTCTTGCAGATAGCAAACCGCTGTCTCCGGGCCATGTCCAAGAGGCTGCGATCATGGGTCTCAACCCGCATGTCTTCAGTCGAATGGATATCGCTCAGATCGCAGCTGAAACGACCTGCCGCGACCAGCGTGAACGGATGCGCTATATTCTTCAGAAGAAGGAGAAGGCTGGAGAGGAGATATCTAATCCTTTCACCTCGAGCCGATGGCTAACGCCTGGTGGATGCAGAGTAACGGGCGAAGGTCGGTGATGGCCTGAAGGGTGGCAAATCAAGGCGGTGTTCAGATGCCGTCAATTCTCAGCAGAGAAAAGGATACGCCACATGTCATCGACTACCATTACGCAGCTGCCCCATCCATCCGGATTCAGCGCCGCCCCGTTTACCGATATTATTCGCGAGGGCGCGCGCAAGCTGATCGAGCAGGCAATCCAGGCGGAACTCGCGGCGTTGATGGCTGCGTTTGCTGACGAAAAGCTGGAGAACGGGACATCCCGGTTGGTGCGCCATGGTCACCTGCCCGAGCGCGAGGTGATGACCGGGATCGGCCCCGTGCCCGTGAAGGTGCCGCGGGTGCGCGATCGCAAGCCGGGTGAGGAGAAGATCAGCTTCACGCCCAGCATCCTGCCACGATACCTGCGCAAGGCGAAATAGGTCGAGGAGCTGCTGCCCTGGCTTTACCTCAAGGGCGGCAGCACCGGTGATTTCAGCGAGGCGCTGGCAGCGCTTCTCGGTAAGGGGCAGCTTTCGGAAACTGGCGCAGTTGGCTCAGGGCTGACCGCCAGTTGAGGCGTTTCTGAATTCGCAGCAACCACATTCGCTGCGCTTCGCATCAATGGCCGCAATGGAGAATGCCGCCGTGACGCAATAGCCAAGTCCGAGCGGCCGCTTCGGATCACACGCGATGCTGCACCTGCGAACAGCCGAGTGTCGTCGCCCCCGCTCTGAATGGCGGCGAAGAGCTCCCGCCCAACATGCTTTGGGACAGGAAATGGCGGCCGTAGCCGGTCCGGACCTCAACCTCCCGCGCCGGACGGAGCGGCCCATTGCCGCCGGTCGGCCATGTCGAATGTTGCACCGCGGCTATCGCCGAAGCCGCCACTCAGGCACGATGCAGCGAAATCCCCGATTCGGCGGCAGCGAAGCGGAAGAACCTAACGTTCGCAGGTGCAGTACATTGATCAGATCCACCCCTGTGATGCTGTCCTGCATGCGCCGGAGATGTTGAAAAACTCCACCTCAGTGATGGCTTCCCGCCCTTTAGGCTTGCAAACGCGGGATCGCCGCTCGCGCTGCATGAGTGGCTGCTCTGGCAATCGTGCTGCGGCAGCCATGCCGCGCCGCCGCCAGTTTGCTTGCCGCCCGACGGATCGGTCCTGCTGCATCGCGAGCCGTAGCGATGCCACATGTGCGAACCTCCTCTTCGGTCCCGCAAAGCAGACTCTCGCCGGCTCGAAATGCTGCGCCCCACCTCAAACCGCCGCTTCGAGGAGCGCCGCCGCGCAGCATCGGCGATGCTTGAGCGGAAGATGTGGACGGATCACACCAGCCGATTCCTGTTTTGCTCTGCTGCGGTGTGATCTATATCTGGTGCCGAAGCGGATTGATAAGCAACAAATGCGCAGCTGCGGTTATGCGTGGCAACGAAGCCTCAGGAGAGTGCGGCTAACACCCTTCGACGGGATCGCAGGGTCCTGACGCAAGCCGCTATGTATTCTTGCCTAGCGTGCGGCCATCTCATGGTGCCTGCCTTGGGGCGGACCTGAAGGCATCATTTCAAGCATAAAGCGGGCCGTCCGGCCTGCTGCCACAACGAGACCTACCTACATCAACTTGCCAAGTTGGCCCTCTTCTCGGCCCTGAGCGAGGCCATCCAGACAGGCCAAGCCATACTGGTTGACCCGGAACCGTCCTGTCGTCTGTTCTTACTATCAGGAGCCGTTTTGTCCTGCACGGAGCAGCGCGCGCCCTATAGGACGGACCTTGCTGCGATGTTCGAGCGGGTCGAGATGGAGGCAGGAGTAGATGGCTTCGTGGCCGACATCTTGCTGTCCTCAAGCACGTCCGGCGCGCGCATGCTCCTTGAGATCGCTGTGACCCATCCTTGTGATGAGACCAAGATCTCAAGCGGCCTTCCGATCATCGAAATAAATATCCGGAGCGAGAATGCGGCCAATCGCCTGAGGGACGGCATAGACGCTGCCTCGAGCTGTACTCTGAGTCACAACCTCCCGAGCCCCGATGCCGCACCGCATCTGTGCACGACCCCATGCCCGGCGACGGTACTAGCGGTTCTTCTCTATGAAAACGGGAGCCTGGTATTCGGAACTGGCGATCGGAACCGAGAACGCGGAACAGATCCGGTCCGATCCGCACCTCGTGACGCATATGATTGCCGATGTTCAGCTCGGGCATCAGACAAGGCCGTGGAAAACGGTCCGAGAGCATCTGGGCGTTTTCATGATCCGGCAAGCCTTCGAGTATGGTCGGTCTGTCAGATCCTGCCTGCTTTGCCGGAACAACGGCGGACGCGTGAACGATCACGACGCCTATTGCGTCGCCAAGGCCCGCGAGGTCTGGACGTCGTCAAGTGCGATCGGTTGCACAGATTATGATCCGGCAGACGGTGGCGACGAGGCATGGCTGATACTGGGCAGGCTGGGCGGATGCTGATCAGGTAGGCATCACGACCTCAAGATCATGGGCCGTAGAGGTCATGTTTTCACTCAGGAAACCGTGGTTTGCAGGGCGTATATTGCTTCCGCTTCCGGATTGATCGCTACCCGGCTCTGCATTGAGGGTGGCAGCGGAAATAAGCGTGAGAACGACGCCGTCAAAAACCCTCAGCTTCACGCCTTTCTAATGAGCCATGGCGCATGGCTCTAGTAATACATGCGCCGGGGGCAATGACTGCTTGGTTCCGCCGCGCGGACCCTCCTCGGTTCGAAACTCTGCACCCCGTGTCGAATGGCCACTTTGGTGAAGACTTTGTGCAATCGGACCTCGCGCCGTACGAACGCAGGGAACTTCTGGAGATCCTTGAAGACCGTCACGGGCGCAGCACCACCATCGTTACAAACCAGCTTCTCCTCGAACTTTGGCGACCGACGCGAAGTGAAAACGCGAAATCGTCGCGAACCACATGCTTCGGGTGCAGCCTCCGCCCGCGCCGATCAGAACACCTTCATACGAGATGAGCTTAAGGAGGAAATATTCGTGAAGGCATTGGTACCGAACCGAAGTGCTCAGAAGACCGCAAGATACTCGGCTGAGACATAGCCCGAGATCTTTGGCGAATCTGCCAAGGACACTCTGCACCATGTCCGGCCATCTGTGGGCTTGCAGCCCCCGCGGATCAATCTGGTTCCGTCCGGCAGGCCCATAATGACATTATGTTCCAGTCCAGGACCGGACCTTAGCTTAAGGAGATCGTCCGATCCCGCACCCTTGACCATTACCATTCCGTCCGAACCGGTGGTACATCCGGCGACAAGAACTAAAGCCAGTACGGTGCTGAACTTGGTATTGCTCATTTTCTGTCCCTGATCGTTTGTCGTGTTTGACCTGCCGTCGCTGCGAGGCGAATACCTGAAAGTTGAGCACGATTTCGGGAGTGCGGTCGAGCCCTTCGGAACGCATTGGCCGCGTCGGCCCCATCTCCACGACTGCGGCGAGGATATCGCTGCGACATGTTTGAGACAGTTGAACTCTCAACGTCAGGCGGCATAGCCTTAATTCGGCGCTCCAAAGCTGTTTACCCAAAGCTGGCGGCCTGCCCCAAGGCTTTCCGCGTTGGATAGCGGGGAATAGTTGCCGCCATAATCTGCAAACTCAGCTGAGAAAGCCGCCATGCCTCGTTTTCACAAACCCGTTGATGCAGCCGAGGTGCCCCGCTTTGCGGGTCAATCAACATTCATGCGCTTGCCTGCGGTTCCAACCGCCGATGCGCTGGATATCGCGCTGGTCGGCATCCCTTGGGATGGCGGTACGACCAATCGCGCTGGCGCCCGGCATGGTCCGCGCGAGGTCAGAAATCTCTCGAGCCTGATGCGTGGCGCCCACCATGTTTCAGGGATCGCGCCGTATGAAATCGCAAATATCGCGGATTGCGGCGATCTCCCGGTCAATCCCATCGACCTGGTCGATGGAATCGCGCGAATACAAGATGGCATGTCCAAGATCGTGGCTACAGGAGCGCTTCCGCTTTCGGTTGGGGGCGATCACCTCACCACGCTTCCAGTTCTGCGCGCGATATCTCAGGGAAGACGAGTCAGCGGCAAGCCTCTGGGCATGATACAGTTCGACGCACATTCCGACACCAATGACAGCTATTTCGGCGGCAATCGCTATACTCATGGCACGCCCTTCCGCCGAGCCATCGAAGAAGGGGTGCTTGATCCGAAGCGCTTGGTCCAGATCGGTATTCGCGGCTCGATCTACGAACCGGGGGAGCATGACTGGGCCAAGGCGCAAGGCGTGCGGATCATCTACATGGAGGAATTCATCCGCCGCGGCGCGGTCGATGTGATCGCCGAAGCAGCCGCAATCGTCGGCAGCGATGAGACTTATGTCACCTTCGACGTGGATTGCATCGATCCCTCGATGGCCCCCGGTACCGGCACCCCGGAAATCGGCGGCTTTACCACCCGCGAGGCCCAAGAAATGCTTCGTCTCCTGAAAGGTGTGAATATCGTCGGTGCGGATGTCGTCGAGGTCTCGCCACCGTTCGATGTCGGCGGCATGACCGCACTTGTTGGCGCGACTGTGATGTTCGAACTGCTTTGTATCATGGCCGATCAGGTTCGGCGTCGTCGGACCGGCTGAATTTTGTCAGTCGTCGACACTCGATAGCAGGTTCAGACCGCATCGCTACTGCGGCGGCGTGCAATTTGCTGCGACACTATCTGAGTGGAGGTTTTGGGGATCGCTGCCATGCAGCATGCGGCAGGGCCGACCGGCGGGTGGAATTGTCGATTTACTCGGGGGCCCAAGATTTGCGTCGGCTGCAACTGAATGCAGCCAGGCACAATGGGACTGCCTGGGGACGGAATTGCAATCGCAGAGCTCACAAATCGGCGAAATTCCGGGACCAACTTTGGACCTAATCGTTTCGTGCGAACCGTAGAAGTGCGCCGCCATCCGTCACTTCTATGGTGCGATAGGATGTCGTGATCCATCCCTCCTGCGCGAACTTTGCCAGTGCGGCGTTGACCTGCTTGCGTGAGGCGTTGGCCATGCCGCCGAGAGCTTCCTGACTGATCGGAATACTGCGGGACTGTAGCCAGCTGGCGCGATGCAGCACCGAGGCAATCCGTCGCATCGTGTTCGGGATCAGCAAATCGTCGATAACGCGGGTCAGCACGTCGAAATGCAGCACGGTGATGTGGGCGAAGCGGCGGATCGCATCCGGGTTGGAGGCTGCCATCTGCTGCATTGCATCCAGCGGTAGTGAAAGAGGGTGCAACTGGTAATCGCGCGCATTTCGACGCGCCGCGGTTCTCCGGTCAGGAACGGCCCTTCGCCGGCCCAGGCGCCAGAAATCCCGAACTGGACAAAGCGCGGTGCCTCATTCGGCGAGGCCATACTGATGGCGAGAGATCCCTGCACAAGACCGTAGATCCCGCCCGGAGGGTCCCCAGCACGGTAGATAGCCCCTCCCGCCTCCCAGTTTTGAAGCAGACTACGCGACAGGACCACCTTCTGAAACGTAGATGGTTGCAGGGTAAGCCACCCGCTTTGGAGGATGATCGCCTCGGCTTCTGCTCTTGTTACTGACACGAGTGATTTTTCGCTGAATTGTGCCGATTGGGACAGTCTGTGTTTTTTCAGTGGACTATCAATCCCTCGAATCCGACAGATGCGGTGGCCGTATTGGAAATGACTTAAATTTCTCATCCCCTCGGGTGAGGGTCGCCATGCCCATTAATCCATCGGGCAGCCAGGCTTTCGTCTTATACGACGCTACGCTGCCCCATTTTTCCGGTGACCAAAGCGTCGCTGCGATATGCAATGAAAGGACGGCAATGCCCCGTAGCTTCCCCGTTTTCGCATATGGTCTTGGCATGGCGATTTTGATCGCACCGGGACTGGCACAGGCCGAACCGGTACCGGTGAGCACGGACAATTTCGCCCGGGCCGAAAGCGATCTCTATTTCGGCAATATCTCCGCTCGGAACGGTTTTGGCGTAATTGGTCATGATCGGGCCATGGCGGATATTGCCGCGCAGACCGTGATCCGGCTCAACCGGGACACGCTTTATTCCAGCGGCATCTTCGATCTGGACGCGGGGCCGGTAACTCTTACGCTGCCCGATCCCGGCACGCGTTTCCTCTCGGTCCAGATCATCGACGAGGATCACTATACCCACGCTGTCCACTACGGTGGCGGTACGCTTGAGCTGACGCGCGAGGCGATCGGGACGCGCTATGTCGCGGTTGCAATCCGTACGCTGGTCAATCCCGAAGATGCGCAGGATCTGGCCACGGTTCATAAGCTTCAGGACGGGATCAAGGTTTCGCAAACCAGCCCCGGGTCGTTCGAGGTGCCCGATTGGGACAAGTCCACGCAGGACCGGACGCGTCAGGCGCTGATCGATCTTGCCGCGCTTTTGCCCGACACGCGGCATATGTTCGGGGCAAAGGATCAGGTTGACCCCGTGCGCCATGTGATCGGCTCGGCCATGGGATGGGGCGGCAACCCGGAAACCGAGGCGCTCTACCTCAACCGGCAGGTGGCGAAGAACGACGGCAAGACGGTCTACCGCGTCAAGGTCGGCAAGGTACCGGTCCAAGGCTTCTGGTCGATCTCCATCTACAATGCCGACGGCTATTACGTACCGAACACCCAGAACGCCTATACGCTCAACAACCTGACCGCGACGCCCGATAGCCATGGCAGCGTGACGGTCCAGTTCGGCGGATGCGACAAGGCGGTCGTGAATTGCCTGCCGACGCCAGAGGGCTGGAACTGGATGGTGCGCCTCTATCGCCCCGATGCCAGCATTCTTGATGGCAGTTGGGTCTTTCCGGAACCGGAGGAAGTGCAATGAACCGTCGGACCTTGCTTCAGATGAGCGTCGCGGCGGCGGTGCTGCCGGGCCTGCCGCTGTATGCGCAGGATAAAGGTGCATTGGCGCATGAGCGCGTTCCTTTATACCTACCCGATGGTGAAGAACTACCTCACCCTTTACCAATATGCGCTGCAACCGGGGGGCAAGCAGTACAAGGGGCCGCTCAACACGCTAAGCAGCATCGCCCGGGTCTATACGCCGGAAGACACGGCGATCATCACGCCCAATTCCGACACACCCTATTCCTTCATGGTCATGGACCTGCGCGCCGAACCGCTGGTCCTGTCCCTGCCCGCCATCGAGGCGGATCGCTACTATTCGGTCCAGCTCGTCGATCTCTATACCCACAATGTCGATTATCTGGGCACGCGGGTGGATGGCAATGGCGGCGGAGATTTCATGATCGCGGGGCCGGGTTGGCAAGGAGAAGCCCCCGCCGGGATCAAGCGTGTGGTCCGGATACCGACCGATCTGGGTCTTGTGGTCATCCGCACGCAGCTCTTTGCTCCAGACGACATCGGCAAGGTTGAGGCGATTCAGGCCGGCTACAAGGCGCGGACATTGTCGGCCTATGCCGGCACGCCCGCCCCGGCTTTGGCGCCTGCCGTCGACTGGCCCGAGATCGATGACGAACGAATGCTGACCGACTTCTGGCCTCTGGCGGCTTTCCTGCTGCAATTCGCCCCGCCACTGCCAGCCGAGGGCAGCCTGCGCGACAGTTTCACCGCGCTCGGGCTGCAAGCAGGGGTCGCCTGGCCCCCGGCCAACCTGCCCGCGGAAACGGTGGCGCAGATGCGCGACCTCGTCCGGCCGACCGAGCAGGAGATCCGCGATGTGGTCGCGCATCTCACAGATTCCGCCAAGCTATTCGGCACCCCCGAGTTCATGCAGGGCCGCTACATGGACCGCGCCGCTGCCGCGCAGGGTGGCATCTATGGTGCTCTGCCCCCTGAAAACTGGACCGTTTGAAGCTGGAGTTTTCGGCTAACCTTCCCCGGCTGGGAGAGGAGCTGAAAACGATGAAGGCATCGAAGTTCACGGAAGCGCAGAAGGCGTTCATTCTGA
>NZ_JACVAW010000034.1:0-20061 GCF_014851995.1 Paracoccus sp. PAR01 | reverse complement strand
GGGCGCAATGTGCGGGAATGGTTTGCGGCCCGAAACCAGTTCGCCATAATGTTCGGCGAGCGCTTCGCCGCTTGAGTATCTGAAACTGCATGGGCCGGGTCAGATACACAGAGTTCCAGACACTCCCATTCGTCATGATCACCTTTCAAGCATGCGCACCTCGCGCCGGTCCCTTCCGCGCAACCAATCGGCGCGGGGGCTTCCTCGTTCCCATCGGCCGATCCTCCCGAGCGGGTAGGGGTAGCCCGGACCCCTCCGTGCCGCGCGGGCCCCTTCCGAAACTCAAGATATCCGTGGGATGAGCATGCCCCAGCGAGGGTTCCACTTGGCTCCAGCGTGGAGGTAGGCCCCGCGCCGGCAATGAAGCCATCGAAGAGGGCTGGCAAAACCCAGTTCTCCATCCGCTGCGGGCTTCTTTCCGCCGGGGCCGTCAAAACTGTAACGGACGGTGATTGTGCCGTTCGAAAACACCTCAAGACAGGTCATGTCGGGGGGAATGTCGTCCAGGTCGCGGATCTGTTCGAACTTCAGCATGTGATCCTCCTCGCGCTGAACGACCAGCATGGCACGCGCCGCGCGGGCTGGCTTCCGAAATTCACGAGGTCAGTTCGCCCCAGGCCGGTTCCCATATGACCCCCTCATTCAGAAAGACGCCGATGCGCTTCCGGGGGTAGCATGGACTCCCTTGCCACATACGAACCTCCGCCAAGGCTTCAGGAACCGTTTTGCCATCTTCTGGTGAGATGGGATCCATTCCGTGCCAGCGGATGAACGCTATCGGCTCGAGGCGGGTCGGATGAGCATGCACGTCCAAGTAGTCAACTTCGTCATCGACATCTTGCAGGTCATAAACTCTCTCAAGCGCCGGCATATGCGGCCCTCCCTCGACACAGCGCCATCATCGCACGCAGGGCATGGGCTGCCAAAGTAAGACGGTATCGCGACTCGCCTTAATCTCGAGGCCGAACATGGCAAAGCCGCCCGACCAGAACGCCGCTGCTGTCACACAGGATGATTTTCCCGAAGCCGACCCTCGTCGATAGGCCTATCAGATCATGGAGCTTGAGTACGTGCCGCAAGCGATCACCGGCGCCTCAGCCTCGATCGAAGTCCCAAAGTTCGCGGGCCGGCGCCCAAGGGGCCGTGGCGACGAACATCCACTTCGTCCGCATCGGGATATGTGTCTTTTCGTGAAGATGTCGAGTCAGGCGTCGCATGGAGGATGCGGCAGGACCGAAGCATGCCTACCCACGAAATGTGCCAAAACCGGTTTTCAGAAACCTATTCCGATACTTACACGACCTTGCCCCATGCCGCCATAAACCCCGAACCATCCGCTGGAGGTATAGGGATTCGAGATATCTTCTCCGGCCTTGGCCTTCTTCTCGAGGATAAAGCGGATACGTTCACGGCGGTCGCGCCAAGTCGGTTCAGCTTCGATTTGCGCGATGTCCATGCGACTGAAGACGTGGGGATTAAGGCCCATAATCGCGGCCTCTTGGATATGGCCGGGGGTCAACGGTTTGCTATCCGCTAATGCCGTTCCCACCGCAGCAGAGAACACCAACACGACGAGAGAAAGTTTCCTAATCATCCGACGCCTCCGCATCTGATATGGGCTACCATCGATGTGGTCCCTTTGGGGGCTCGATAAAAGCGCAGCTCACTAAGATGAGATCACATAATGTGACGATGCGAACGCTTGGCAGTATTTTGGAGGCTGCTCGAGTGTTCCCAAATTTCCGGTTTGTTCCGGTCAATACGAGGAGTTTTCGTAGTTTCGTTGGGAACACCAATCGCAGTCGTCACAACTGGTTATGGTGCCTCTAACCTCGTTTACACCGAAGATGTCGGGGGTTCGAGTCCCTCACCGCCCACCATTTATTTCAATAAGTTATTGTGAAATCACGAAACGCGTTAGTGTTCATTGAGCATAACGCGAATCTTCCGAACCACTCAGAATTCCAGCGCCGACGCCGCCGATCGCAGATGCGAAGGGCGCGTATCGCGCATAGACCCGCTTAGTGATTGCCGTGTTCGAGTGGCCGAGAAACTGCCTAACCTCGCTCATCGGCCGCCTGTCTCGATCATATGGACGGCGGCGGTGTGGCGCAGCGTGTGCATCCCGACGCCTGTCAGGCCAGCGTTGCGTACGGCCCGCGCGAAGCCCTTGCGGATGCTGGCAATCTGACCCTCGGCCCATTCCACCACATGGTCCGACCGAGCACCTTCTTTTGCCTCGGTCAGCACCTCGAACAGCATGTTGTTCATCGGCACGAGCGCGCGGCCCGTTCGCGGCCCAGGATGATCAACCCGAAGGTCGATTGCCCGTCGCGTGAAGTTCACCCTGTCCCATGTCAGATCCCGAACGGCACCCTGTCGCGCCACCGTGCCCAGCATCAGCCTGGTTTGCCTTGGCTCTTGGGGAAAAAGGGCTTCAGACGCTCCATCCGCGCAGACAGCCAGAAAACGTTGGTCCTGATTTAGGTCTTCTTGCGAGCCTGAATTGCGTCATCTCAGCAAAGTCAGTGGGTCCAGAGCCTTAAGGCCTAAGGTTTATCGTGACCTGTTGCCGCAGCTGCGGCAACAGGTCAGAGAAATGGCCATTCTGTCGTCTCGGTTTAATCCGAGTTTGTGGTGCAGGAATGGCCGGTTTCAATTTCAGATGAAATCGAACACGTCCGACAGCAGGACGGTATCGCCATTGCCAAGGTTCAGTAGCGTGCCATCGGCCGTCTCGCGGGCCGTATAGTTGCGGCCGCCAAGGCTGAGCACATCAAGATCCGTGTCGAAACCATGGACAGTGTCCTGCCCGTCGCCGCGACGGAAGATCAGTTGATCGCGATCGCCGTCACCGTCGGAGCCAGCGCCGATCCACATCTCATCGTTGCCGGTTCCGCCGGTGATGGTGTCGCGGCCTTCATCCGTCACAAGAATGTCATGACCACCGCTGCCGGTCAGCACGTCATGGCCCCAGCGGGTATTGAAGTTCAGCCCGGCCTGGTTTGCCGCAATATTCGCGCCAGCCGCACTGACATTGTCGTTCCCGGCATGGGTCCAGCCCAGTTCGAACTGGTAGAATTTCAAAGTGGCCGCGCCGCCGATCTTCGTCGTGGCGGTACCATTGAAGCTGCCGTCGCTACCCACTTGGGAAATCGACACTGAGACGCCGGGGATGCCGACGGATTCGTTGCCGTCCGCAATGTCGCCGTCCTTGATCCAGATGTTGATCAGGTCATTGCCGGTGCCGCCATAGATCGTGTCATTGCCGGGGTTATGGGTGTTGTTGCCCGTGCCCCAGCGAATGTTCTCATCGCCGGCGCCGCCATAGACGAGGTCATTGCCGATGCCCGAATGGAACAGGTCGTTGCCGCCGCCCATACGGATCGTGTCATTACCCGCACCGCCGTCAACGATGTCATCGAAGCGCGTCGCGACGACGTTGTCATGTCCGCCGCGGGTGTAAAGGGTCAGGCCATGCTCAACCGTGCCGTCATGAGCGGCTTCCAGTTTCGCGTTGCCCGCACGGATCACATCGTTGCCAGCAGTGCCGTAAAGGCGCTCGATGCCGGTAAAGGTCAGCTTGTTGCTGCCGATCGTGGCGATGCCATCTTCGGTGGTGGAGAAGGTGATATTGGCCCCTATCGAACCCTCAAGCTCCAGCCGGTCGCCGCCGGGATTGTAGGGCGTGTAGGGGTTGGCGTCGTAGTTTTCGCTCGTGTCGCCACCGTGGATCGTGTCGTTCCCGATGCCGCTTTGCCAATAGAAGGTGTCGGCCCCACCCAGACCCGAGATCACGTCATTCGTGGCTGCGCCACGCAGCGTATTGCTGCTGTTCGTTCCATTGATAACTGCCATGCTGCACTCCGGTCATGCTGATATCTGCAAAAGTCGGGGCGAACATAAACAGACAAATTATATTAATCACCCACTTTGGACGTGATTAATTAAAGGCAGGCCGGTTCTTGCCGAATTGCGGGTTTCTGCGGCGCAGAACCGCTAATTGCATGGCAGTAAATATCGGCGCTGCACCTTTATTTTGCAGCCATGTCATTGAATATTCGCATCTAAACGGTCAATTGGTTGAGAATCGACTGCCAACCGCACTTTGAATTTTTTTGCTGGTGCATATCGGGACAAATGGGTCGTTGGCGCCACGTCTCAGTCCGTCTTCATCCGGACCACGCAACGAAAGCTCAGGTGGCTGGTCGAGGTATCGACTGCTTCCGCATGGCGGGCGGCGGGGCGGTAGCGGCGGCAATAGTTTGGCGCGCAGAGATGTGAGCCCCCCTTGATCACGCGGCGAGGGACGCGAACAGTCGGCATCAATGGATCATAGCTGGCCTCGATTGCCGGGCCTCGGGGGTTTGAGGGGATGCAGCAGGACTTGGCGGCGTCAGGTTGATGCTGTGCGGAAAACCAGTCCTGCGTCCATTCCCAGCAGTTGCCGATCATGTCGTGCAGCCCATAGCCATTGGCCGGAAACGCGGTGACCGGAGAGGTCCTTTCATAGCCATCCAACGCCAGATTATGGGTCGGGAAATTGCCCTGCCAGATATTGGCCATCTGCTGACCGGCGGGCGTCAACTCATCGCCCCAGGCGAATTCGGCGTGATCCAACCCGCCGCGGGCGGCGAACTCCCATTCGGCTTCACTGGGCAGATCCTTGCCAGTCCAGCGCGCGAAAGCCAACGCATCAGCATAAGCCACGTGTACGACCGGATGATCGTCGAGGCCGTGGATATTGCTGCCCTTGCCATAGGGATGACGCCAGTCGGCACCTTGCGTGAAGTGCCACCATTGCGACCAGTCGCGCAGATCCGTGATGTCGGGGCGTGGGGCGAACACCAGTGATCCGGCGAAAAGCATCTCGGGTCGCGCGTCGGGGTAGAGACTTGGGTCGGGCTTGCGCTCGGCTATGGTCACATGGCCGGTGGCTTTAACGAAGCGTTTGAACTGACCGTTGGTGACGGGGGTGGTGTCGATCCAGAAACCGTCAACCTTGATCCTATGGGCGGGGGCTTCCTCGGGGTAGTGGTCGTTCGAGCCCATGATGGATGTCCCGCCCGGTATCCATGTCATGTTGCGCAGACGGCGCTCGGCCTTGGTCCGAGAGGCAGCTGGGATTCGGTCGTCCATCACATGATCCTGCCTGCAAATTGCGCGGGCATCTTGTCGTCATCCTTGCCGGCTTGGCAATCGCAGGGCGCCGACGGCTTCCAAACGCCAAAACAAAAAGGCCAGGCAAACGCCCGGCCTTTGGTCGTTTCTCGATGAGCGAGTGATTACTCGCGGTTGCCCATGAATTGCAGCAGGAACATGAACAGGTTCAGGAAGTCCAGGTACAGTTGCAGCGCGCCCATGATGGCGGCCTTGCCCAGGAAATCGCGATCCGAGTTCGCCATTTGCAGGTAGGTGTTCTTGATGTTTTGCGTGTCGAAGGCGGTCAGACCGGCGAAGATCAGAACACCCAGACCCGAAATCGCAAACTGCATTGCGCTGGATTTCAGGAAGATGTTGACGATCGAGGCCACGATCAGGCCGATCACGCCCATCATCAGGAAGGTGCCGAAGCCCGACAGATCCCTCTTGGTCGTGTAGCCGTAAAGCGACAGGCCCGCAAAGGCGATGGCGGTGACAAGGAAGGTCTGGACGATCGAGAACGAGGTATAGACGGCAAAGATCCAGCTGATCGAGACGCCCATCATCGCGGCGAAGACGTAGAACATCGTCGTCGCGCCCTGAACCGACAGGCGGTTCAGCGCCGCGCCAAAGGCAAAGACCATCAGCAGGGGGGCGAACATCACCACCCATTTCAGGGGTGAGAGGAACAGCGTCTTGCCGAACTCGGTCAGGTACTGGCCATTGCCAAGCGCATAGGGCGTCTGGACATCCGACAGGGCAAGCCCTGCCATCCCCCAAGCCGCACCGGCAGTCACCAGCATGCCTACGGCCATCAGGCCGTAGACCTTGTTCATATAGGCACGCAGCCCTTCATCCACGGCAGCCGAGCGCGTCGCGGTCCCGGCCGTGCGGATCGAGTTGTAATCTTGCATGGGTACTCCCCGGTCGAAAATCGCGGTGCGGCCAAGCTGGCCCACCATCGCCTCTAATATTGGCAGGAACGGGTGAATTTTCAATGATCCACGTCCCGGATGCAGCCCGAATCCGGGTAAAATTACGTGAAGTGGCCCCGACTTGTGCGATCCGGCGATCTGAACGGCTTGGTTCAGAATCGCCAGCGGATTTTCGCGCAATGGATGCAGACTTAGCTTTTGGGACAACCGAATGCTTTTCCTGTATTCATGCAAGTTCTACGATGCCATATTCCTGCTAAGGTGCGGGGGGGGATTGCAAAATCGGGTATGCAGTGGTGACCTGACGGAAGAATTATCTTTTTCGTCAGGTAGACAGGGTTGCTACTCGATACTTGTCACCCCTTGGTATAGCGCCCCAATAGATTGAGTGAGGTGTTACCATGAAGCATAATGTCGATGTCCATGTCGGAAAGCGCATCCGGCATCGCCGCTGGATGATCGGAATGACCCAGCAACAGCTGGCCGAAAAGGTGGGCATCAAATTCCAGCAGATCCAGAAATACGAAACCGGAATGAACCGGGTTTCGGCCTCGCGCCTGTGGGATATCGCTCAGGCGGTGGACGTGCCGGTCAGCTTCTTCTTTGAGGGGCTTGAAGACGGTCAGACCCAGCACGCGGTCGAGGGCGATATCCTTGCCGACAAAGAAGCTCTGCAGCTGGTCCGGGCCTATTACGCCATGCCCGAGGCGCAGCGTCGCCAGATCTTTGAGCTGGCGCGGGTGCTGTCCGACGCGGCCTGAATTCGGCTGAAGCGACGTCACGGGGTTCCGCTTTTGGCGCTCCCCCGCTAATCCTGCCAGAGAAGCAGGTTTACGGGGACAGTGATGGGACAGGAACAGCAAGCGATCAGTGCAGGGGGCAGCACGCTTCCGGCCGAGACGGTCGAGGCCATCATCGCCACGGCCCACAGGCTGGCGGATGCCGCCCGGATCGAAACCTTGCGGCTGTTTCGCAGTCCCGAGCTTAGTCCCCTGAACAAGGCCGCCACCGGTTTCGACCCGGTGACCGAGGCCGATCGTGCGAGCGAGCGCGCTATGCGCGCCATTCTGGGGGCAGAACGTCCCGACGATGCCATCCTTGGCGAGGAATACGGCCCCAGCCCCGGAACCAGCGGGCTGACATGGGTCCTTGACCCCATTGACGGCACGCGGGCCTTCATGGCTGGCGCGCCCAGCTGGGGCGTGCTGATCGGCGTCACCGACGGGCAGGGGCCGATCTATGGCATCGTCGATCAGCCACATCTGGGCGAACGGTTCGAGGGCGGCTTTGGCCGCGCGCTGCTGACCGGGCGTCAGGACAGCACGCCGCTTGGCGCGCGGCGCGGCGTCGCACTTGCGCAGGCCACGCTGATGAGCACCTATCCCGAGGTTGGCAGCCCCGATGAACACAAGGCCTTCCAGCGCGTCGCCTCACAGGCGCGGCTGGTGCGGTACGGTTTGGACTGCTACGCCTATGCGCTGCTGGCAGCGGGTCATGTCGATCTGGTGATCGAGGCCGGGCTGCAATCCTATGATGTTGTGGCCCCGATTGCGGTCGTTCAGGCTGCGGGCGGCGTCGTCACTGACTGGAATGGCGGCCCCGCGCATCAGGGCGGCCGGATCATCGCTGCCGGTTCGCCCGAACTGCATGCCGAGGCGCTGGAACTTCTGCAGGCGCAACTCTCGGCCGATTGAGGCTTTGCCGCACTGCGGCTAAGGTGCGCTCAAGCCTGAATATCCCGAGAAGAGGAGCCAGCCATGATCGAAAAGCGTGACGCCCAGTCAGACTCCTCGGACGACGAATTCCAACTGAGCCAGCACGATCTGGACGCGGTCAACCGCGCCATCGATGAGGGCGACGGCAACGCCCTTGATGCCGTGCTGGAGCCGGTCCACGCCGCCGACATTGCCGACATGATCGAACAACTGACCCCGCCACGGCGGCGTCAGTTCTTGGACCTGTATTCGGGCGAGATCGACGGCGACATCCTGTCCGAGATCGACGAATCCGTCCGCGATGAGGTGATCGAGCAGCTGCCACGCGAAGTGCTGGCCGAGGCCGTGCGCGAGATGGACAGCGACGATGTCGTCGACCTGATCGAGGACATGGAGGCGCCCGAGCAGCAGGCGATCCTTGCCGCGCTGGACGAATCCGACCGGGTCGCGGTCGAACAGTCGCTGACCTATCCCGAATATTCCGCCGGCCGTCTGATGCAGTCCGAGGTGGTCACCGCCCCCGAGCATTGGACCGTGGGTGAGACCATCGATTTCCTGCGGCAGGAAGACTGGCTGCCTGACCAGTTCTATCACGTCATCCTTGTCGATCCGCGCCGCCATCCGGTCGGCTATGTCACCTTGGGCAAGCTTCTGTCCTCGCGCCGCCATATCGCGCTGCGCGACATCACCGAGGACAGCTTCCGCACCATCTCGGCCCGTCAGGATGAGGGCGACGTCGCCTATGCCTTCAACAAGTATCACCTGATCTCGGCCCCGGTGGTCGACGACCATGACCGGCTGGTCGGTGTCATCACCATCGACGACGCCATGGCGGTGCTGGACGAGGAACACGAAGAAGACTTCCTGCGCATGGCCCGCGTCTCGGACGAAAGCCACGTTTCGGACGGGCCGCTGGAAACCGCGCGGCAGCGACTGCCGTGGCTGGTGGTGAACCTGTTCACGGCCTCGCTGTCGGCGCTGGTGATCTCGCGCTTCGAGGCGACGCTGGCGCAGCTGGTGATCCTTGCGGCGCTGATGCCGATCGTCGCCTCGACCGGCGGGATTGCCGGGACTCAGTCGCTGGCCGTGGCGGTCCGGGCGCTGGCCACGCGTGAGCTGACCGGGGCCAATGCCAAGCGCGTCGTTCTGCGCGAATTGCTGGCGGGCCTGCTGAATGGCGTCGGGCTGGCGGTGATCCTGACTTTGGCTGGGGGCCTGATCCTTGGCGACTTCCGCATCGGCATGGTGCTGGGCATGGCGATGATCGCAAATCAGGTCGTCGCGGCAATGGGCGGCGTGCTGGTGCCGCTGACCCTGAACAAGCTGGGGCTGGACCCGGCGCTGTCCTCGGGGACATTCGTGACCACGATGACCGACATGATGGGGTTCTTTGCCTTCCTCGGCCTTGCCTCATGGGTGCTGATATGAAGGCCGAGCTGCGCCGGGCTGCGCTGGCCGCACGTGGGGCAGGCGGTGACGCTGTCGCGCTGACCCGCAACCTGATCGCCGTTCTCGCAGCGCATCGCGGCAAGGTCCTTTCCGGCTACTGGCCGATGCGCGATGAGGCCGATCCCCGCCCGGCGATGAAGCAGCATGACGGCCCTGTCTGCCTGCCGGTGGTGACCGGTCCGGCCCGGCCGCTGGTCTTTCGGCTGTATGACGGGCGGTTGGATTCCGGCGGCTTTGGCACCAGTCACCCGCCTGAGGATGCGCCCGAGATCCAGCCTCAGGTCCTGATCGTGCCGCTGGCGGGCTTTGACCGCGCCGGGCATCGCCTTGGCTATGGCGGCGGTTATTACGATCGAACGCTGCGCGCATTGCGCGATCAGGGACCGGTTACGGCCATCGGCTTCGCCTATGCCGTGCAAGAGATTCGCGCGATTCCCGCCGAGCCGACCGATGAGCCGTTGGATTTCATCGTCACCGACCACGAAATCCTGCGTTTCGGCTGAAAATAATCACGCTGGCTCAGGCTTCGCCATCGCAGCTTGTGGATTGTGGGCAGAGTTGTGGAAAACTTTCCGTCCCTTGCGGGAAGCTGGCCGAAGAACGGGATTTTTCGCCGCTTGCTCAGGTTTCACATGTTTTGGCCCAAGGCGTGACGAATCCCCAAAGGGGTGGCGCAGGGCTTCCTGTCAACGCTTTAGACCGCGCCGATATGAAATAAATCCGTTGAAAAGTGATGTATTACACGGCAGTTTGTGTCCACCGAAGGGCGGGCCACCAGATCTGGTGCAAGATCGGGCTCGACCGGAAAACAACAAAGGTGACTGGTCTGTCGGCGTGACCGGGCTGCTTGCCGGTTCCGCTCCGTTCGGGCTGGCGGTCGGGGAGGGCTGACTAAGCCGATAGCGAAAGAATTCTTGATCCCTTTACGGGAGGGCAAGAAAAGTCGGGCGGCAGGCGCCGGGGTGTGGTGGCTCCGACGCAGACCGCGCAGCGGCGCGCCAAACCGGACGTAACGATCCGGACGCGCCGCAAGGATGGCGACCCGCGAAGGGGCGCCCCGGCGTCGAGCAAGGCAAGAAATGCCAACCCAAGCGTTCCGCCAGACCGGCCATCGCAGGGACAGTAGAGAAACTGGGCGACCCGTCTTCGGTGGGTCGCCTTTTTCATGTTCGGCACGGAACCTGGATAAGCTGATCACGCTTGACCCCTATCGCCGCCACAAGTCACGATCAGTTCATTCCTTGCGAGCGTGGTTCATTTGCAACGGACCTGAAAACATCATTGAAAGTGAGCATATTGCCAGGGCGACGCACAGGCGCTCGGTATCGAAGGAGACACCTCAATGAAGACCCTCTTGCCACGCAAATTTCTGACCGTTTCAAGCCTCGCGTTGTTGGTGGGTATGTCCGCCGCCTTCGCCCAGGCGCCTGCGACGCCCCAGGCCGCTGCCGCCCAGGACGCCGCCAATGAGAACAAGCCGCTGGTCGCACCCGAAAGCCCCGCCCGCAAGCAGCAGGTGATGCCTGAATCCTTCGCGGATCTGGTTGAACAGGTCAGCCCGGCGGTCGTGAATATCACCACCACCGCGACCGTCTCGTCGCCGATCGCGGGCGGGCCGCAGCTTCCCGAAGGCAGCCCTTTCTCGGATCTGTTCCGCGAATTCGGCTTCCCCGGATTCCCGCAGGGCCAGGGCGGTCCGCAGGCCGAACAGCGTTCGAATGCGCTGGGTTCGGGCTTTGTTGTCTCGGCTGACGGTCTGATCGTCACCAACAACCACGTCATCGAGGGTGCGGACGAGATCGAGGTCGAGTTCTTCTCGGGCAAGACGTTGCCGGCCAAGGTCATCGGCAAGGACGACAAGACCGACATCGCGGTGCTGCGCGTGGAAAGCAAGGAGCCCTTGCCTTTCGTCAAGTTCGGCGACAGCGACCATTCCCGCGTCGGCGACTGGGTGCTGGCACTGGGGAACCCGCTGGGGCAGGGCTTCTCGGCCTCGACCGGTATCGTCTCGGCCCGTAACCGGGCGCTGTCGGGCACTTATGACGACTTCATCCAGACCGACACTGCGATCAACCGGGGCAACTCGGGCGGGCCGCTGTTCAACATGGATGGCGAAGTCATCGGCGTGAACACCGCGATCCTGTCGCCCAATGGCGGCTCGATCGGGATCGGCTTCTCGATGGCGTCGAACGTGGTCAGCAAGGTCGTCCAGCAGCTGGAAGAGTTCGGCGAGACCCGCCGCGGCTGGCTGGGCGTCAAGATCCAGCCGGTGACCGAGGATATCGCCGAATCGTTGGGCCTGGCCGATGCCAAGGGCGCGATGGTCACCGATGTTCCGACCGGTCCGGCTTTGGACGCGGGCATGAAGGCGGGCGACGTGATCACCAGCTTTGCCGGTGGTGAAGTGAAGGACCCGCGCGATCTGGTGCGCCGCGTGGCTGACGCGCCGGTGGGCGAGGCCGTCGATGTCGTTGTTCAGCGCGATGGCAAGCCGGTTGACCTGAAAATCACGCTGGGTCGGCGCGAGCTGGCCGAGGGGGGCGATGCGGCCAAGTCGGGCAAGTCCGGCGACGAATCGCCCTCGAAGGTGATGGGCATGTCGGTGGTCGAACTGACGCCCGCGCTTGCTGCGGAAATCGGTATTCCCGGCGACTCGCAGGGGCTGGTCGTGCGCGATGTCGATCCCGAAGGCGCTGCCGCCGACAAGGGTCTGGCACCGGGCGATCTGATCACCGAGGCGGGTCAGCAGCCCGTGGCCTCGATGGCCGATTTCACCGCCCGTATCGACGAGGCCAAGAAGGCCGGTCGCAAATCGATCCTGCTGATGGTCCGCCGCGAGGGCGAGCCGCGCTTTGTGGCGCTGCCGATCAGCTAAGGCATCTGGCGGGCGGCCCTTTCCGGGCCGCCATCGCCGCATGAAAAAGGGGCGCCGAAATAGCGCCCCTTTGCAATTCCGGAACCGACAATCAGGGTTTGGGCGCGGCGGCGGGCTGGGTGACGCCCTTGTTCGCCTCGATCAGAGCGTCAAGGCCCTTGGTGATCCCCGACAGCGACAGGTTCAGGCTGACCTGCTGGCCCTTCTGCGCGCCGAACGGCACCAGAGAGACGGTCGCCTTGTTGCCCTTTTTCAGCGGCGCAAGGTCGGCATCGGTCATGCCGATACGCGAGATGCAGCCAACAGGGGCGCACAGCATGAAGGGATAGCGGGCGGCCTTGCCCGAATCGATCTGCAGGGCGATGCCTTGCTGCAAATCGGTTTCCAGCGGCGCAACGAAGGTCACGACGGCCTGAACCTCACCGGTCATCGGCAGGATCGAGGTTTCCGCCACCGAGGCACCGTTCTGGTCCTTGAGCAGCTGGTACAGCTCGCACGGGTCCTTGCCGTCCTCGGTCTTCATGCAGCGCAGAGTCCAGTCACCGAAGGTCTCTTTGGCATAGGGCTGGCCGACCTTGGTTTCGCCGGGGGCCGGTGCCGCCGCAGCGGGTGCAGCAGCAGGTGCAGCAGCGGGGGCTTCTGCCGCAGGGGCAGGCGCGGCCGGGGCGGCAGCTGCCGGGGCAGGGGTCGCAGGCGTTTCGGCTGCGGCAGCCGGTGCGGGGGTTTCTTGCGCCATCGCGCCTCCGGCGGTGCCGGCGATGGCGAAGATGGCGGCGATCAGCGCCGCGGACGTCCTGTTGGCCATGGTACTCTTCCTTTGGTCCAAGTTATGGCCATGCTCCTACCATGCGCCCGATCCGTTGTCAGGACGGATCGCTTGGCGCAGGCTCAACTTTGCGTATCGGTTTCATGGAGATTCGCGGGGCATGAGGGGCGTGGAATATAAAAAGGGCCCGAGTGCTTTTGCAGCGCCCGGACCCCCATCGCTTCCCTTCCCTGCCGGACTAGCCGGTCTTCATTGCGCAGAAAGCTAGAGGCCACCACTGGACCCGTCAACTGTCCTATTCGTCAGCTTGCAGTATGGTGATTACACGCAGAAGATGAATATTCGGCTGGACTCAATGCCGGAAAAAAGAACCGCGCCCGAGGGCGCGGCAGTCCAACAGGGAGGAAAGCCGGGGAGGGATATGAACCCGACTCCTCGGCATAACTACACTGGCACAAAAAGGTTTCAGTTGTATTCTCCTTTTGTATTACACGGATGATTTTTTGCACTTCCGAGGGAAAGAATGACTGAAATCGTCGATCTGGATGCCGGGACCGTCTTTGTCGGAGGAGGTGCCGAAAACTATGCCATCCCCCAGCAATTGCTGATGAAATATGCCAATCGCCACGGGCTGATTGCGGGTGCGACCGGCACCGGCAAGACTGTGACGCTGCAGACATTGGCCGAGTCTTTTTCTCGGGCCGGCGTTCCGGTCTTCATGGCCGATGTGAAAGGCGATCTGGCCGGGATTTCGCAGGCGGGCAGGGCAGATGGGCCATTGGCCGAATCTTTCGGCAAGCGGGCGACGCAAATCGGGATCACACTGGATTACCAGTCCTTTCCCGTGACTTTCTGGGACATTTGGGGAGAGCGCGGTCATCCCGTTCGCACCACCCTGGCCGAGATGGGGCCGCTGCTGTTGTCGCGGCTGATGGGCCTGACCGACGCGCAGGAAGGCGTCCTGAACATCGCCTTCCGGGTCGCCGACGAAGAGGGGCTGGCGCTGCTGGACATGAAGGACCTGCAATCCATGCTGGTCTGGGTCGGGCAGAATGCCAAGGACCTCAGCCTGAAATACGGCAATGTCTCGACCGCATCGGTCGGGGCAATCCAGCGCGCCCTGCTGGTGCTGGAGAATGAGGGCGGCACCTTCCTGTTCGGGGAACCGGCTCTGGAACTGTCGGACATGATGCGGCTGGATGCCTCGGGCAAGGGGGTGATCAACATCCTGTCGGCCGAGCGGCTGATGAACTCGCCCCGGCTGTATGCGACGTTCCTGCTGTGGCTGATGTCCGAGCTGTTCGAGCAACTTCCCGAAGTAGGCGACCCCGACAAACCGCGCATCGCATTCTTCTTTGACGAGGCGCATCTGCTGTTCGACGATGCACCGCCCGCGCTGATTGCCAAGATCGAGCAGGTAGCACGGCTGATCCGATCGAAAGGTGTCAGCCTGTGGTTCATCAGCCAGAACCCGGCGGATCTGCCGGAATCGGTGCTGGGACAGCTGGGGAACCGGGTGCAGCATGCCTTGCGTGCCTTTACCGCCAAGGATCAAAAGGCCCTGCGTCTGGCCGCCGAAAACTACCGCGCGAACCCGGCCTTTGACACTGCCGAGGCCATTCAGGCGGTCGGCACTGGCGAAGCGGTGACCTCGCTGCTGGAGGCCAAGGGGGTTCCGGGCATGGTGCAGCGCACGCTGATCCGTCCGCCTCTGGCCCAGCTTGGCCCGATTCCCGACGACGCGCGGGCGGCGATGATCGCGGCCTCGCCGATGGGGCTGAAATACGGCAAGACGCTGGACCGTGAATCGGCATCCGAACTGCTGGCCAAGCGGGCCGAGAAAGCCACCGAGGAATTGGCCACGTCGGACGCGAAGGAAAGCGACGCGGATCTGTGGAAGGTCGAGCCCGAGCACAAACGGGGCAGGCGTTACGATCCCGCGATCCAGATCCGCGATGAGGAAAAACCTGCGCCGCGCGCCTCGAACCGGGACAGCATCGCCTCGGCCTTTGGCAAAAGCTTGGCGCGGCAGTTGGGCACCCGCACCGGGCAGGCGCTGGTCAGGGGCGTGCTGGGATCGCTGTTCCGGGGTAAGTGACGGCGGCGGGGACCAGCAGGGCCATTTCGGCCAGAATGGCGATCATCACCAGAACATGGCGTTGCAGGTCGTAATCGGCCTGCGCGTCAAGTCTGGCCGCGTTCAGTTGCGCTTCCTCGGCGCGTAGTCGCGCCAGCGCGGCCTCGGGCGAAGGCACCTCATCGCATTTCAGCAGGCGCGGCAATTCGCGCTTGCGGTTGAAGGACGCGGCGCCAATACGGGCGGCTCGCACCAGAAGGCGCGGGCGGCGCAGCGCGGTCTGCTGCGGACGCGGCTGGAACTGGATCACGTTCGGCATCATCGTCATGGCAATTTCTCCTGCACTTGGCACAACCAGTTATTCGCAACCATAACGTGTGTTGCGTCGTGACGCGGTGCTGCGTGCGGCGTGGCAAGAATTCTTTAGGAAATGTTAGGAAATATCCAATTGTCAGGCCGGAGATGGCCACTGGCGACATGAATCAAAACAACCAATAGGCGAGCTTTCGCCGGCTCGTCCCCGCACATGAAGGATTGACCATGACCATCCAGACGGGAGATTTGACCCTTGGTGCCGTTCCGGCGGGGATGCCTTTTGCCCTGCAAGCGGCTTTGGTCAATCCCATCCAGACCAGCGCCCTGAACCTGCCTGCGACCCCGGGCGCGTTGCCCAAGACGGCCGAGGACGGCGACCTTGGTCTTTACCTGCGACATGTCGAGGGCGGCGAATCCATCCGTTCACTGGCGCGCGAGCTGGGCTGCCACGCCTCGACCATCCTGCGCCGTATTCGTCGCTTCGAGGCCCGCCGCGACGATCCGCTGGTCGATCAGGGCGTCGAACGGGTGGCCCACGCACCCGATACCGGAGCTGGGCCGCTTGCTCTGGGGCGGACGGGGATGAACCAGATCTCTCGGATCCTGCGCCGTCTCGCCGAGCCGGGCGCGCAATTGGTCGTGGCCGAGGGTATGGAAAAGGCAATCGTCGTGCGCGACGAGATCCGCACCGCCATCCTTGATCGCGAGCTGGCCGAACATATGGCGATCCGCGCCTGGGTGCAGCTGACCGGGCAGGGCAAGGTCTGCCGCTACACGATTTCGGGGCAGGGGCGCGAGGTGCTGCGCGGGCTGGTCGCCTCGCGACGGGCGGCGGCTATGCCGCAAGAGCCGGACTTTGCCGATGCCTCGCCCGTCGATGAGATGGCGGGCTGCGCCGAGGAAGCTGCCCCCTTCAGCCATGCCGACCAGCACCGGGTCTGGGAAGAACGCGAAATCACCGATCCCGAGGATGGCCGCCGTCGCCGCACCCGCGTCAATTTGGCTGAAAGCCCGCTGCTGATGCTGGCCCGCCGCCGCGAGGCCGATGGCCGCCCCTTCCTGTCGCCCGAGTTGATCGCCGCAGGGGAACGTCTGCGCGAGGATTTCGAACTGGCCCAGATGGGGCCGCGCGTCACCCAGAACTGGGACGGCTTTCTGACCGCCGGGATCGACGTGTCGCGCAATGGCGCAGGCTATGGCGGCGGTTCGGAGAACGCCCGAAACCGGGTCGCGGCGGCGCTGCGCGAACTGGGGCCGGGGCTTGGCGACATGTGTTTGCGCGTTTGCTGTTTCCTTGAAGGCATCGAGATGACCGAGCGCCGTTTGGGCTGGTCGGCGCGGTCCGGCAAGATCGTCCTGCGCCTCGCCCTGATGCGGCTTGAGCGCCACTATCAGGAAACTTACGGCTCGGGCGCGCCCCTGATCGGCTGAAACCGACCGGCGGCGGGTTGTTCTGGAACGAGGCAATGCACAACTAGGGCCCCGGAAACAAACAACCGGAAGGACCATGGAAAGCATTTTAGCCCTCGTTCAGGACCCCGCAGCGTGGGTCGCCCTTGCCACTTTGGTGGTGATGGAAGTCGTTCTAGGCATCGACAATTTGATCTTCATTTCGATCCTGACCAATAAATTGCCCGAGCATCAGCGCGAACGCGCCCGCAAGATCGGCATTGGTCTGGCGCTGATCATGCGCCTTGGCCTGCTGGCGACGGTGGCATGGATCGTGCGGCTGACCGAACCGGTCTTCACCGTCCTTGGCAATGAATTGTCCTGGAAGGACCTGATCCTGATCGCCGGCGGCCTGTTCCTGGTCTGGAAGGCGACCAAGGAAATTCACCACCATGTCGATCCCACCGACCATGAAGACACGCTGGTCGGCGCGGCGGTGGCGACCTTTGGTGGTGTCATTGTGCAGATTCTGGTCCTTGATCTGGTCTTCTCGATCGACAGCATCATCACCGCCGTCGGCATGACGCCGCATGTGCAGATCATGATCGTGGCTGTCGTCTCGGCCGTGCTGGTCATGCTGCTGGCCGCAAACCCACTGGCCCGCTTCATCGAGCGCAATCCGACCATCGTGATGCTGGCTCTGTCGTTCCTGCTGCTGATCGGCACGACCCTGATCGCAGAGGGCTTCGGCGTCCACGTGCCTAAAGGCTACATCTACGCCGCCATGGCGTTCTCGGCGCTGGTCGAGGCGCTGAACATGGTGGCGCGGAATGCCCGCCTGCGCGCCAAGGCCCGCAAAGGCTAACCAAAGCGGCGTGCGGGTCAGTCCCGCGCGCCGGACATGGCAGGCCCGGCGTTGCGTTCGCCCGAACGACGCGGTATCTCTGCGCCAACCGTGACCGAAAGGACAGAACCTTGCGCGATCTTCGGATGCCCGACCAGCGCCATCCTGAAAAGGCCCACCGGCCCGATCAGGCCCAGCCAAAGAAACCCTCGTGGATCCGTGTGAAGGCCCCGACCTCGGAAGGTTACAAGCAGACCCGCGACATCATGCGCGAGAACCGCCTGTCCACCGTCTGCGAGGAAGCCGGCTGCCCGAATGTCGGCGAATGCTGGAGCCAGGGCCACGCCACCATGATGATCATGGGCGAGATCTGTACCCGTGGCTGCACCTTCTGCAACGTCGCTACCGGCAAGCCGAACGCGCTGGACGTGTTCGAGCCGGGCCGCGTCGCCCATGCCGTGCAGAAGCTGGACCTGAAGCATGTCGTGCTGACCTCGGTCGATCGCGATGATCTGGATGATGGCGGTGCGGATCACTTCGCCCAGACCATCCGTGCGATTCGCCACCGCTCGCCGGGTTCCACCATCGAGGTGCTGACCCCGGACTTCCTGAAATCCAAGCCCGGTGCGCTGGAAACCGTGGTCGAGGCGCGTCCCGACGTGTTCAACCACAATCTGGAAACCGTGCCCGGTCTTTATCCCACGGTGCGTCCCGGCGCGCGCTATTTCCATTCGCTGCGGCTGCTGCAGAAGGTCAAGGAACTCGACCCTGCGATGTTCACCAAATCGGGCATCATGGTCGGTCTGGGTGAGGATCGGCAGGGCGTCTTGCAGGTCATGGATGACATGCGCGCGGCGGATATCGATTTCATCACCATCGGCCAATACCTGCAGCCTTCGCCGAAGCACCATCACGTGGATCGTTTCGTCACCCCCGAGGAATTCGCGGGCTACGAAAAATCCGCCTATGGCAAAGGCTTCCTGATGGTGTCCGCAACCCCGCTCACGCGGTCCTCATACCACGCCGGCGACGATTTCGCCCGACTGCGCGAGGCTCGTCTGAAAAAGCTCGGCCGCGCCTGAGGGTTTGATTGGCCCCTTGCAGAAGCTTGCGCAGAGTGGCTGAGTTCGAGCGGCAACGTGGAGATGCTGCGTGTTTTATGCCCGTGATAAGGCATTAAATACGCTTATCTCTGCGATTGTTAATTTGATGAGCAATCGAAAGATTTTCTAGCGCGACTTGGCTGATAGCCCCGACGGCTATCGCAGACTGCGCGATGTTCGCTTGAGCAGGATGAAAGCACCTGCAGAGACTCATGATTCCAGGTTGGTGGAAGTTTATGCGGGATGGATATCTGGCATAGGCATGACTTGGTGGGGATTTAATTTAAGTATTTATTTAAATAAAATTCAATTAATCTTACGACTATATTTAATTTATCATTTTCATCTAATTGACGGCGTAGAAGATTTTACAAATATATCCGTGCATCTCTTGAGGTGTAATATGCTGATGTGTGTGGGTTTCTGTTATCTTTACAGCGTCATTAAGTTTTATTTTTGGTAATTTTTGTTGAAGATGTTGATTTTGTAGATTGCTTTAAAAATGATAGAATGAAGGCTTGACCTGCTCAGCAAAGCTATACTATCTGACGCGCGTACGGGCGCGTAGCTCAACGGTTAGAGCAGGGCGCTCATAACGCCTTGGTTGGGGGTTCGAATCCCTCCGCGCCTACCAAAGCCATATTTTTCAGTTAAATTTCAGTATATTGGGCGACTTCTCGGCTCGCCGCGCAGAACGGTTCGGCTGGATTTTCTCCCGGTCGGGGCAGGAAAGCGGCTATTTTGTCGCGGAGACGACCAGCCCTGCGGGGGAGTGTCGTTTCGGCATGGCGTTGCGCTTCTGCGGATCAATGTTTTGCCATTGGCATGATTTCATCTGCGGCTGCGCTTGCCCTAGCGGAGTTGCACGTGCAAGTTGTTATGCTAACCACCTGCTAAGCACTCCCTCAGGCTCGCCACATTACGCCTTTCGTGCATGTTTTTCCGCGGGCGGTGATTTTTCCGAACACTCAGGCTACTCCAGTTTGAGTCACAATGAGCCCACCAATTTAGCGAATGTTCGGTCCTGAGTGTGGGTGTTTGTTGTCAACGCCGATCATAGTTTCCCAAAAGTAACGAGATAAAGTTCCCCAGTTTCAGGCTTGGGTGATCAGCCGTGTAGGTGATCGTTCCTAGTGCTTTTTGGCGGCCGTTTGAGGCGTTCTGGCGGCAGCGGCGCAATGAGAAGCCGTATGACTCAGGCTACAACCTGATGTGCCTGACTGTCGAAGGCGACAGTGCGGATCGCCGGGGCAAGGTCGAACCACACCAGCGCCGCAAGCAGGAAAATCCGGAGTCGTTCGTTCCGATCCTAAACAATCTAGGTGTAAGCGCTGCCCCCATCCCACCTTCCAGCGCGGTTCTTGATGGGATCATTGGCTTCCATCGAGGTTGGATGATGGAGCTTCTCCATGGAGACTACATTGGAGGTTCTCTCGGTTGGCGGCTCCGGT
>NZ_JACVAW010000033.1:0-20129 GCF_014851995.1 Paracoccus sp. PAR01 | reverse complement strand
CGCCTACCTTAAGGCCACGCTCACCGCCATCGCCAACGGTCATCCGCAAAGCCGCCTCGACGACCTGCTGCCATGGAGCTTCAAGCCGTCAAGCTAAGACGACCGTGATGACCTGCGAACGCTTACGTTTGATTGGGGTGAGTTGAACGATGAGGAGGCCGAGTCCAGCGTTTTCGCCGAGTATGAAACCCGCATCGCCGCGCTCGAGCAGAAGGTGGGTTGAACCGCCCCGAGTTTCTCAGACGCCTTCACATTTCATCATTTGCCGCCGTTCGAACTCGGCGGGCTCGTGAACTGGAGATACTAGGCGGCGTATCGTCATCTATACGCCCTGACGCTAGTTCAGTTTCCTGAACTCGTGAGGCATCTCGAAATCTCCCGACCAGAGTCCGAGCTTTGCAGCTCGGGCCGCCTCGCCTTGAACTCGGTAGGAATCGGAATATTGCAGATAGGGAACGGCCATACCCATAGCGACAAGCTGCAACCCAAGATCACGTCCTCCAGCGCGGCAAATCCCGACCGCGCGGCCATAGCGGTCAGTGTCGGTCTGATCGCAAGTGACGCCGCTGTTCCCTATCAGATCGACAAGAGCATCGCGCGCTGCCGCGCCGCAGGCAAAACCGGAGCCATCAGCCTTGCGGCAGGACTGCTTTATTTCCGGGGCATCGATGCCGAGGATGCGCCAGCGCTGGTCACCGATCGCGAGCGTGTCGCCATCGATGACCCGGGCCGCGTGTCCATCATGCCCGGGCACAACCGACGAGAGTATAGGCGCCGCACGGCGCGGCGGGTGGATGGCCTCGCCGACGACTGCACTCTCCGCTGCAGCCTCAACGCGCAAGGCGGGCTTCTCATTGCCAAGCAGCCGTGCGCCTCCCGCGCCGGTCGCCCCGAGGTCCTCGCGGATATCCTCGATCAGCTGCTCCCGGTTCATCTCCATCGAGAACATGACCCGACGCGAGGCGTCCTTGTCCTCACTTCCCTCGGCGTTGCGCACAAGACGTGCCGAGGAGTAGCCCGTCGAGGAGAGGTGATCGCGTGCCCAAGCGAGGATCGCTGGATCCTTCAGGCCGCCCAGACAAGTTTTGAGCGCATTCTGGGCGCGCTCCTGCGACAAACCGAGATTATAGAGGTAGGCTTGCTCGGGTGTCTGCTTGCCCATGCCTTCCGACGAGGCGTGCCCCTCGATCTTCAGATCGGAAATATCCATGCCCGAGCCCTGAAGGGTGCGGATCCAGGGCGTGCAGAACTCACGTAGGAACGTCGGATTGCGTATCTGGGAGCTGCCGACATCGAAGAGGATGTTCTGTGGCAGCGTGATCGTGCCATCCGCCGCAATCGCGCCGCCGGCGGCGCGGATTTTCTCGCCAAGCTCGGCATCGAGCATGCCCACCACGCGTTCCTGCTCCGCAGCAGCCGCCGCCAGGCGTTTGTTGACCTGGGCAAGCCCGTCTTCCGGGCTCATCGCTTCCTGCAGCGCGGCGCGAAGCCGCATATCCGGTGTGATCTCGACGGCATCCGCAAGGGTAAGTTTGGTGTCGGGCGAGAGCTCGACTGCACCCTTCAGCAGCCGTTGCAGGTCCTCCTCACGCATGAAGCGGCTGTAATTCGCGGTATCGGCAATGGCGGCACTGTCACCCGGCTTTAGCCCGGCCTCGCGCAGCTCCTTCGCCATCTCATAGGTGCCGTCGGCAAGTCCGGCGATCACCTCCTTTTTTTGGGCATCGCTCATGTCACCGAGAATCCTGGCCGCCTCGAGGCTCTTTTTCTCGGCATCCGCCTGCCACCAGGTGAAGAGGAGGAGAAGGACGAAAGTGAGCAGGATGAAGGCCTCGGCGACGGTCAGCCCCATGATAGCGCCCCGCTTGTAATCGCGGCTCGACCCCATCGCATCGTTCTGTCTCAGCGCCATTTTCAAATCCTACTCGTAAACAACCAGGTGCGGCACTCAGCCAGGTGCGGGCGTTCCCATGGCTACATCTTCCGCAGCCGCGGCGGAATTCGCGACGGCGCGTTCGAGCCGCGCGCAAGCCTCCTCGATCCCGGCACCAACCTTTTCGCTGGCGACCTTGAGGGTCGCAGTCGAACCGGTCAGCCCTTCCTCGAAGCGGCGGGCCGCATCCTGTATAGTAGCGCCGGCGCCGCCTGCAGCCTCTCCAAAGGTGACCGCGCTGACTTCGACCATTTTCCGGGCGTCGGAGATGGCCGTGGCGAGACCATCCGAGCCCCCCATCAGCTGCCCGGCTAAAGCCTCGGAAAGCTCGCGCGCCTTGCGCTCGGCCGCCATGAGCCTCGTCACCGTGAGCTCGGAGCTCTCCGCCAGCGTCTCGGAGGCAAATTTGAGCCGCTCGAAACCTTCCGTCACATCCGCAGCCGTGTTGCGACCCGCTTCCGCGATTTCCCCGGTGATCCCGGACATCTGCCGCATGACCGAGCGGATTTCCTCGGCTGCCTTGGCGCTGACCTCGGCCACGGCCTTGGTGATCTCCGAGAATGCCGCCTCCGTCTGGGCCTTGATACTCTCTCGCAAGGCCGGGCCAAACTCGGTCGCCGATTTCAGCAGTTCGGCCTGCATCTCGACCATCATGGCCTCGGAAGCCGTGCGCATGCGGGCCTCACGCTCACTCGCCTGCTGCAGGCTCTCGGTCGAGAAGCTCTTCACCTTGTCCAAGCTGATCCCGAGCTCGCTGCGGAAGCGGCGCGCGGATTCATCCAGCTCTAACCTGACCCTGCGCTCCCTCGCCTCCACATCGACCTTCAGCTGAAGCATCAGAACGCGGAGGAAGACGCCGACGATGGTCGAGGAGAGAGCGACACCGAAGCCGGAGATGATCTCCGGAATGAGTCGCGCCGTCTCCGAGCCGGCCTCGATGACGAAGTAGAGCGTCACCGCGAGAGATGTCAGGGTAAAGAGGAAGCCCAGGTAATAGGCGTTGTCGCCGATCGTCTCGGAGTCCATTCGTAGTGGCGTCGCGACCCAAGTGACGATCGCATAGGCGAAGAGCACCGCGGCGGCAAATCCTGCCGAGACCAGCGGATGCGCACCGCCGAGCTTCAGGGCGATGCCGCCGATGGTGCCTACGAGGAAAGCCAGCATGAGAGGCAGGGCTTCCAACATGGGATGCCCGCTCGCGCCGTAGATTCGATCACTCCTGCGCCGTGCCATCAGAGATCTCCCAGCCGCTTGTAGGCGGGCTTATGCGAGCCCTGCCGTTCGAAATACCTGAGCCAGAAATCCTCGAGCACCACTGGGTCGCGAACCCCCTCAAGGGGGCGAGGCACCTGATAGATCGCGACCTCGGCCTCGGTCAGGGTCGATCCCAAGCGCTGATAACCTGGAGACTTCCGGAAACTGTCCCAATTCCCACCGCGGTAGAAACTCAACGCCTCGCTATTCTGCAGCAGGTCGGAGACAAGCACGATTCGGCGCGGCCCCTCGAAGGTAACAAAGCCCGGTGTGTCGGCAACGAGCGACTGGAGGCTTTCCATGATGGGAGAGTGCTTTGCGGCCGTCGCCGTCGTGAGCTCCCGAATATTGGCCTCGAGGGGTTTAAGGAAGAGTTCGTCGTAGCGCCGTCCGATCAGCTCGGGGTTCTGGGTGAGCGAACTGGCACTGGCCTTGTCCTGAGGCTTGCAGAGCGCGGGCGTGGCGTGGAAGTTGGCCAAATCCTCACTAACTACTCCCATGGTGAACTGGGTGCCGCGCGGTGCGTCGTCCACCTCCTTTTCGAGCCAGGCAAGCAATTGCGAGGCTTGCGCATGCGAAAGCGGATCCGTCAGGTCCATGAGGATGGCTGTCATCCCAGCCGGTCCCGCTTCCGGGCAGAGCGTCTCCGGATCGAGCGCCGAAGCACGTGCTGTTCGGTTTGACCACCAGAAGAGCCCGCCGACACCGACGACCATGACAGCAGCAAGCGCCACCAGCAGGATGGTTTTCCCGCTCCCCGCGCCGCCGCCCCTGCGGCTGCGCGGCACAGCGCGATATCTCGTTCTTCGCCGCGACATCACGCTACCTGCCTCAGGTGGTCGCCCCGCTGGATATCCTCGGGAAGCCGGAACTCGCGTATCGCGGCATTGTAGGTCTCGAAGATCCCCTTGATGGCGGCGTCGACGGTTTCGCTCACCCGGTCAGCCTCGGCCTCGGCCGTGCGCTTGCGCCCATCCTCGACCTTGGTCGGCACGAAAGGGGTGAATGTATTTGGAAGCGCGAATGAGGGCGGTTCGGCCTCGCTTCGCGAGGATCGGTTCGCATCGCGGTAGATAGCGAGGAGATGGGCGAGCTTGGAATCGCATTGATCGAGGAAAGCCTGAAGGTGGGAATTGAGTGCGGTCTGGCCGAACAGGGCATCGATCGCCTCGGAAATTCCCTCCCTGACTTGGCGGTCCGCATCGCGGAGCTCATCAATGGCGAGGTCGCGCTTTTCGGTCAGTTCGCCAATCGCGCGGCTCAGGTCACGCTCATGCTCGGCGCGGGCTTGGTCGAGTTCCATCTCGACATGGGCATAGCCGGGGAAGGGATCGCGCGCATGCATGCCTTTCATGAAGGCCAGAATGGAGATGAGGAGACCAATGCCGACCAGAATCCAGCTGTCCATGCTGGAAAGGCCGAGAGGACTCGCCAAGAAAGCGGGAACCGCCCCTTTTACCGCATCCATCCACGCGATGCCTTGATCGATCAGGTCCCTGAAATGGGCGATCATGAAGTTGAAGGCGGCCGCGAAGGCAATCCAGGCGAGGATTGACGCCGTGCCGAGCATCTTCCGCACCGGATGGGTATGGTGGATATTGCAGGCGAACGTGCCGAGCAGCGTGCTGAAGCCGACATTGAGGACGGAGAAGATGACCGCGGTCAGCAGCCCGCCGAGGAGGCCCTGCTCGTTGCCGCGGGAGAACATCACGGCATTCATTCCGCCTTCGATGACAACAAAGATGATGATCAGCGCGATAAAACGCGTCCATCCCTCGAATTGCTTCGCCGGCCGGTCGAGCTTGTGTTTTGCGCGGAAGGACTTGCGATGGGCATAAGTCTCGTTAAGCCGCTCGATCGAGCGGGTCATGGCAGCCTTCCAACCATGGACCGCCGTCGCGAAATCGCCCTGGGCCGTGCCCGCGACGATATCGACCTCCTTGCGGAACTCATTGGCGCGTGAAAGCCGCTCGTTATAGGTTTTTTGGTTCCTCTCGAAATTCTCCAACCCCTGACGGCGCGAGTTTCCGATGCGGTCGCGGATGGCTTCCTCGATATGATCGGGATTCGTCGCGCTGGCTGGCGGCTGGTTGCGCTTCCCACGATCCTTCCCCTCCGCCTCGAGCTTCAACTCACGCGAGATCTTGGCCTCATCGATCTCGGGAAAGACGGAAAGGGAGTTGATAAGGTCGTCGGAACGGAACATCGACTTCAGGCGCTCGAGCATCGCAAACCAAACAGTTTAGGGGCAATATTCCCTTATAACGCGAGCACCGCCCGGCGCACATCCCGCTAAGGCCTATCTAATTGGACATATTAGCATTCATAGAGACGTCGAGCAGGTGGGTTTAGCAGATCACCATCTCAGATTGTTATGGTTTTACAGTCAGTTGGTCACCGCTTCGCATGAGGGGATCGAGCGCAAGTCCGCGCGGGTCGATGACACCGGAGAGCATCGTGTCCCTGCTTGCGCATGAGTTCGCTCGAGACCTACTCGTTCGCAGCTCGACCGGGCTGCATGAGGGTCGATGGCGGCAGGTTTCCTTGCTGCCATCGGCTGTCAACAAGCCCGCGATAGCGGCGGCCAGCAGTGCATCGGGGCGCAGACCGCCATAGTCGAGGTTCATCAGCGAAGTGTCGCCCCGCCGGCGCAGCCAGTCGAACAGCGATCATTTCTGCGAGACGTCCAACCCCACATCTGCTGCATTGTCATGTCCTCCAGTATTAGCGGGACGAGTGTGCCACCATTTCAGGGTGTATGATAAGACCTTATATTTCTACAGTGCTCCCCTACACCGGTTTTTAGATTAGCGTTGCTGCCTTTGCCCGGGATTGGCGGGCCGACCCGCAACGCTAGCAGCAGACCACGGGGCTGCACCTTGGTGCCGCCGGCCATCCGTGCTGGTGAAGCCTTCCAGTTCGATTGGAGAGAGGACTACGCGTTGCTGGGCAGAGAATGCGACCCCGCCGCGGTTCGTCCACGATCACCGCGTAGTCTCTGACGTCAACTCCCGCACATCCGGAAGATGAAAATCTTCTCTCCACGCTATTTTGAGGCTTGTCAGCATTTTGCGATTTTCCATATACTTCTCGTATGGTTATGAACTCGCGCCCCAATTCGATCTACAGACCGCTCGCAGCAGGGCATGATCGCATTGACGCAACAGCCCTCCCCGGCCGAATCGGCACGGCGCAGATGGCCCCTGAGTCGATCATCACCAAAGGTTTTGCGACGAAATCCCGCGCGAAACCCGCTTTCTTCAACTCGCTCATAACCCGCTAACCCGTCTTTTCGCATCTTGTCGTCAGACAGGTGCGTCGCGGACGGCTGCGCGGTCATTGCTGGTTTTTCCTTTTGGGTGAACCAGATCCGTGCATGTCGCCAATAGGCATGCGGACGAGGAACTGAAGCCAGTTTGAATTCTCGCAGCAAGGTAATGATTTAAAAAGACTTCTTTCAATTTCTGGCGCGGTGACATATTCACTGCCCCCCACGAAAACGGTGAAGGAGAAATCATCTTGAAGAGCTAAAAACAAAAACGCCCGACCTGCGTCAACAGATCGAGCGTCTTCAGAGGCAGACCGAAATCCGCCAGTCGTATGGTTTTTGCTTAGCATTCCCCCTCAGGGAACTCAAGCATTAGGTCTGAACTCTCGCAATCCATGAGCCGACGCGCAGCGACGCCTGCAAACCCGCCTTCTCCGGGCTGACTTCGCATGCCTTGCGCCGCGGCAACGCCATTCTCTTCGCCCATTCCGGGGCGAGGACGGAAACCTATTGTCGAGAAAAAGAATGCTTGAAGACAAAAACGGCTTCGCGCTGCTGCACGAACCGAGTGTGAACGATCGCCGCCCGTCGACCGCCTCGAAAGGCCGCTGCACAGGACATATTATTGTCGGACCTTGTCCGGGACGTGTCCTCTACTTCGAAAGCCGTCTGGAGCAGAACTGGGCGCTTTGCCTCGACGCGCATCCGATGACGACCGTGCTGCGCGAACAGGTCGCATTCAAGTGGCAGAACAGTTCGAAAAAGAAACCGTCGACCCATTTTTTTGACCTCTTCGTCGAACAGACGGATGGCCGACGCATCGCCTATACCGTCAAGCCCGAAGCCCGGTTGAACGCCAAATTCATGGGAGAAATTGCCACCGTTGCCAGGCAGGCGAAGGAAGCCGGGTTCGTCGATGATGTCCGACTGCTCACCGATGTCGATCTTGACCCGGTCGAGCTTTCGAATGCGCGCTTGACCTACGCCATGCGCGTCCCGGACGCCGACGCGGATGAAGCGGCTACCGCCGTCATCGCCACCATGTCCGACGTCGCTTCCCTCGGGGATCTGACCACCCGCATCGAGCTTGGCGCCAGGGGCTATCGCGCCCTGATCCGGATGGTCCGAAGTGGTCGGCTGCAGCCGACGCGCCACGAACACCTGACCCACGACACGATTGTTTTCGCCAAAGGAGCCGCCGCATGAACATCCATTTCGATACCACCCGCCACCACTATGCGTTCGGCATCCATGATCGGATCCTGATCGACAATCAGGCCTGGCGTCCGGTCAGCAGCAACGAGGTCGGCTGGGTCATGTCCCGCCCCGACGAAGCTGGGATCTGCCAGCAGTTCACCCATGTCGAATTGAGCCAACTCGGTGCCTCGAGACGCATCCAGACCGAACGTAACTTCTTCACGGCCAAATCCGCGCGTCGCCGCCTGGACGAGACCAATACGCAAATTTCGCTTCTGACCGATAGGCAACGGGAGGCTCTGTTCGCGCGTCAGATTTGGGTCAAGGCCTACCACGAGTTGGAACTCGAGAAGAAGATCAAGCGCACTGATGACTCGATCGGTGCCAATCTGGGCGGCCTCACGCTTCGAGCGTTGAAACATGCTGACTTCCTGAAGGGGCAGAACCTGTCCCATGCCTCCGCCGGTTTCCAGTTCCGGAAGGCCCCAAGCCCCAGATCACTGCGCAAATGGCTGAAAGACTACGAGGACGATGGTCTTGCAGGTCTGGTTGATCGGGCGCATCAGCGCGGCAACCGGACGTCGGTCATGTGCCTGACGGCAGTGGCTCTGATGATGGGCGAGGTGCGTGGCTATCTCCATCCCGAACGTCCCACGATGGTAACGATTTTCGCGAGGATGCAGGAAGCCTTCGTCAAAGCCAACGCCGAGCGTGAATTGGCGGGCTTGCCTGCCCTCCGGGTGCCGAGCCGCGAGACCGTGCGCAGGGCCATCAATGGTCTGGATCCGTTCCAAGTTGAGTTTCACCGCAAAGGTGCGGCAGCAGCGCGCAAGAAGTTCGCACCGGTGGGCAAGGGGATGATGTTGACCCGCCCGCTGCAGCGGGTCGAGATCGACGAATGGGACGTCGATATCCTCTCGCTGCTGGCCAACGCAGACCTGCTGAAGTGGTTTTCCGAGGACGAACGAAAAAAGCTGGGCCTGACCGGCAAGACCGTGCGCTGGAAGCTCACCGTGGCGATCTGCGCGACGACGCGTTGCATCCTTGCCATGGTCATGACCCCGACCGCGAAGGCGACTGCGGCGGTTCAGGCGATCAAGATGATCCTGTCGGACAAGGGTGCACTATCCACGGTCGTGAAGGCACACGGGGCTTGGCACATGCATGGTCTGCCTGAAGAGATCGTCACGGATTGCGGTTCCGCCTTCAGGTCGGAGGCGTTCCAGACCGTCTGTGCGGATCTTGGCATCTCGGCTTTGCGGACCATTGCCGGCTTCCCAGAGCTGAGGGGGCGCATCGAGCGTCTGTTCAAGACGATCTCGATCAACCTCTTGCCTGAACTCGCGTCCCGCACGTTTTCCGGCATCGCCGAGAAAGGCGACAGCGATCCGGCGAAGCGCGCCTGCCTGACCGAGAACGACCTCGCGTTCGTGCTGGTCCGGTGGGTTGTCGATATCTACCACAATACCGAACATGAGGGGCTTGGTGGAGAGACGCCGGCAAAGTGCTGGGAACGCTTGACGGCCCAGTTCGGCGTCACGCCGCCGCCGGACACCCGCACCACCCGTCGCATTTTTGGGGAAAAGCTCAAGCGTAAGATGGATAAGAGCGGTATCAGGGTTCTCGGCGCACAGTATCACTCCCCCGCTCTGGCAGAGCATATGCTGCGTCGCCGCGACCGCGACATCGAGGTCCGGTGGTTGCCCAATGACCTCGGTGAAATCGAGGTCCGGATCGACCGGGACTGGATGACCGTTCCTGCCGTCATGGAGGAGCTGCATGGGGTCAGCGCAGAGCTATGGATGGCGGCGGTTCGCGAGGTTCGGGCCACCGATCCGGAACGGAAACGCCATGACAAAAAGGTAATGCTGGCGGCCATGTGTGACATTCGCGCGCGGTCCCAGGACGCGCAAGCGGCCATGGGCTTGCTTGTCGATGACTGGTCCGATGACCGCATGCGCCGGGAGGAGCAGAAACTGATGATCGGGTTCGAGGTCGGCCCGGTAAAGGCGGCGAGCCCTAAGCCGGAAGATGGCGGCATCGGACGATCGATCTTGACCGATCATGGCGATATCGGCACTGACCGCGCTCGCGTCTCTGCGGCCCGGAGCAAGCCCATGGCCAACAGCAATTTCGGGCTGGAGGATTGAGAATGAGCGATCACGCCAAGAACGCACGCATCATGGAAGCTTTGCGCGCCAAGCATGTTCGCGCCCCTCGGGATGCGCAATTCGCAGCCCAACTCGAACGCCTTTTGCGCCGCGACAGCGCCGGAAATCTGACTGCGGAGGCGGTCAGGTTCTCGGCCACCTCCGAGACGCGTGGCATCCTCGTGGTCGACGGGCCCGGCGGGGGCAAATCCACGATGGTCGCGCGTCACCTTTCCAGGCTCCCTGCCCTGCAGACCGGACCTCAGGGCATCCCGGCCTGGCTGGGGGTAAGCGTGCCCAGCCCCGCGACCTTCAAGAGCATGGGGTTCGAGATCCTGCGGCGCAGCGGCTATCCCAACGTCTCAGAACGCAGGGAGGCCTGGAGCGTCTGGGATCAGGTCAGGTCGCGTCTGAAAATGCTTGGTATTTCGGTGCTCTGGATCGACGAGGCCCATGACCTGTTCTGCAAGGACAGTGGCATGATCCTGCGGGCGCTCAAGTCGCTGATGCAGGGGGATGAGGCCGTCATCGTCATTCTTTCCGGAACCGAACGTCTGAGCGAAGTCATCCGATCGGATGCGCAGGTGCAGCGTCGCTTTTCCACGATGCCGCTCTGTCCCGTCGCGGCGGCGACCGACGGCGAAGATTTCGAAAATCTCATCGGGGCCTATTGCGAATTGGCCGAACTGAAGCCGGAACTGTCCTCGGACCTTGTCGCGCGCCTCTTCCACGGATCGCGCTATCGGTTTGGCCGTAGCATCGAGACAATTCTCAATGCCATCGAGGCGGCCCTTGGCAGTGGCGCCGATAGCCTGACCAACGACCATTTTGCGCAGGTCTGGGCCATGCTGGAAGGCTGCGCACCGGGCTGGAATGTCTTTCTCGCCGATGACTGGGCAAAGATCGATCCGGACCATGACGTCGAACAGGCGGCCGTTCAACGCCATGTGCGGAGGCGCTGAAGATGGCGAAGCTTTTCCCGCATTTTCCGTTCCAGGGTGACGAGACGCCGGTCTCCTGGGCCGCGCGCATGTCTTCGCTGCATGGTTCGTCCAGCCTCAGGTCGTTCTTGGCGGATCAGGGTGTCAGCCCTTCGGATCTGCTGCATGGTCGGCAGGCGGTCATCGAGCGGCTCTGCGACATCGGGGGCCAGGATCCAGCGCCGGTCTGGCGCAACACCGCCTCTTCGAAGGGACGCGAGAGCTTCCGGCTCCGTGGAGAGATCGTTCCGGCTTCGATGTTGTCGCGCGAGGAAACCCGGTTCTGCCCGCTCTGCCTGCATGAGGATGACGCAGGCGGCACCAATCCCGGCAGCCTGCGCCGCGATCGCCTGATCTGGAGCCTTCGCGTCGTGACCACCTGCCCCGTTCATCATCTGCCGCTGATCTATCGCGGGCGTGAGCACCGGGAAAACATGCTGCACAAATTGATCCTGCACGTTCCTGAACGTGGCGGCGAGCTTCTGGCTTTGGCGGCAGATACCTCGCGTCGCGAAGCCTCCCCCTTGCAGTCTTATGTGCTGGGCCGATTGGATGGCCATAGGGGTCTGAATTGGCTCGATGGCCAGACGCTTGAGCAAGCGGTCAAGGCGACACAGATGCTGGGCTTGGTCATGGCCTTCGGCACCGCCGTCAACCTCGGCTCGGTCGATCGCGACGGCTGGGATCTAGCCGGGCGCGCGGGATGGGAGTGGGTAGCGCAAGGTGTGCGCGGCCTAAGTGCCGCGTTTCGGGAACTGCAGGCATCCGCGTTCGCGCGGGGTCAGGGTGGCCAGAACTATTTCACCGTGTTCGGCCAACTCCATCGCTGGCTGCTGGAGCCCGGTGATCGCAGCGATCACGGTCCGATCAAGCAGGTGCTGCGGGATTATATTCTGCAAAACATGGATGTCTGCATTGGGCGCAACTTACTTGGCGAACCTGTGGAACGACGTTCCAAATACTCGGTGCAGTCCCTCGCACTCGAGACCGGGTTGCACCGTCAGACCCTGTGCAAAGTCCTGATTGAACGTGACCTGATCGCGGCGTCAGATGCGGACAAGCCCTATTCCATCCTGCTGGTCGATGCCGAAAAGGGGCGCGAAGCAGCCGCCGCACTGAGCCACGCCGTCCCGTTTGTCAAATTGCCGACCCTGCTGAATGCGACACGGCCGATCGTCACCTGTCTGATTGATCTTGGGCTGCTTACCCCGCTCCACCGGTCCGTTGGAGAGAATACACGTGACAAGTGCGGCTTCGATGCGCGCGAAATCGAGCAGTTGATGGACCGCATCCATGCTCTGGCCCCGGAAATGACCGACCTGCCGCCCGACTGGGTAAATCTCACGCAATGCACAAAGCGCGCGAGCACCCCGATGCGGCAGCTGCTGCAGATGATCCTGCAGAGTGGCATCAGGAAGATCGGACGCGCCAGAGGCGAATCCGGCTTCAACGCTTTGCGGTTCGATATCGAAGAGATTCGCCTGCGGGCATCCTGATCCGCTGACGATCCCCTGAACTTCACCGATGGCTGCCTCTGGCGGCCTTTTTTCTTGATGTTTCGATGGCAGCTTTATGCGTGTTTAATGGCAACCTTTTCCGCCAAAGCTCACATTGCCCCCCACGAATTGCTGGACCTAACGGCAGTTTTACGTGTGTTTCCACAGATTTGTTCCGGCCACTATAAAACTGCCTTTCGGCCGGGTTTGCTTCCTTTTTGGCAACCATAAACCGCCATTGGAAAGCGCGTTCCAATCTTTTCGAAATAAATTCAAGGAACTGGCGACTTCTGCCAGAACACGAGCGGCGTAGCGGCGCCGCTCGTTGCCATTTTTGCGGTCCTATTGACCTCTGCGCCGCTCCACTTCATCCCCTTCGCCAACCCGGGCTTCTGATTTCAACACGCCGCCGACGGTCCGTCCGCTTGGCCATGCACCGTCGCGGCGATCGGTCAAGGAACCCTTATGACCCGCATTCCCTTCATCGAAGCCCGGTTCTTCGATCCTGATGAAAACCAACGCGCGATCGAGGACCGCCTGGTCACTAGACTGCGCAGGTTGCGCGTGACGGACCTCTCAGCCCCGATCCCGGAAAGCGACGAGGATGATGAGCATACGCCTTGCCTTCCCATTGCCCTGAGTGACCGCGAGCGGCGCAAGATCAGCCGCCGCGCCAGACGCCTGTTGGAACTGCGCGAGGCCGCCTCTGGGCTGAGCCACCTGCGACGCGACGACCGCGATCGACTAGAAGCGCTTCGCGACGGCGCGCGACTGATCCGGATCCCCAGCGAACATCGCGCCGACGAGTTGGCGGCCGCCCTGCACGCGGAAATGCCCTGGATGGCCCCCGCCACCGAGATCGTCTGGCAGGCGATGCGCCGCTCGGTCCGCGAAGGTTGGCCCGGTCTGCGCGTGCCACCCTTGTTGCTCGATGGCCCGCCGGGCATCGGCAAAAGCCACTTCGCCCGGCGACTTGGCGAGGTCCTGTCGGCTCCGACCTGCGTCATCGAGGCCACGGGCGAGAACTCTTCATTCGGCGTGGTCGGCTCGCAACGGGGCTGGGGCAGCGCCCATCCCGGCCGCCTCATTGCCACAATTCTGGAAAGCCGTGTGGCCAATTCGGTGATGGTGGTGGACGAGGTCGAAAAGGCCGGCCCGGTCACGTCGAACAAGGGCATGGCCTACGGCTTGGCCGAGGGCTTGCTGCCACTGCTTGAGCCGCTCACCGCCCGACGTTGGAGTTGCCCCTATTATCAAGTGCGGTTCGAGATGAGCTGGGTGATCTGGGTGCTGACCAGCAACGATTACCGCCTGCTGCCCGCGCCACTGTTGAGCCGCTGCCCACCAGTGAAGTTACGCAACCTGTCGCAGGCCGAACTGGCCGGTTTCGTTCGGCGCGAAGGCGTGCGTCGCAGGCTCTCCGAACCGGCAATCGAGGCGATCGCCGAGGTGCTGGCACAGCCCTCGATGCACAACCACCACCCTAATCTACGCACTGCGACCCGCATGCTGCAGCATGCGGCCGATCTCGAGAATGCGCCGCTGCTGCACTGATCCCTTTTTAGAAAAGAAGATATGCCACGATGAAACTCGATCCCTATCTGCATAACCGGTTCGATCGCCTGCTTGCCGCCATTGCCGCGGCCGAAGCCGGTCCGTCGGAAAGAGACCTCGTCACCGCTCCGATTATTGATTGCTGGCGCCCCCTCATGCCTGCCCCCCACAGCATGGTTCTCTGGGACAAGGTTATCTGCCGATGCGGCGCATTCGCCGGGCTCGAACCGATGGCGCCGCGATGGCTTATTTCTATATCTGGTTGTCATCATGGACTGGTTCACCCCCCAAGGTGCTGGCCTGGCGCATATCGAACAGGCTGGAGGCCGACTGTCTCGCGTCGAGGCGTTGAACGGGGCCATCCACCGCTATGCCGCGCCCAAGATCATGAACACCGACCAAGGTTCGCAGTTCACGTCCTTCGCCTGGACTGATCGGCTGAAGCGGGTCGGCACGCGGATGTCGAGGGATGGCAAGCGGCGCTGAATCGACAACGTCTAAATCGAGCGGCTGTAGCGGTCCCTGAAATATTAGCATCTATCTGCACGTCTGCGAGATCGGATCTCCGGCCATGTGTGCCATCAGCGGCTTGATTGTTCGGCCACTATCTCCGACCGATGGCGTTCGCAGCTTCACTCTACAAGCACCAGCGGCCCCACGCCGCCCATGGCGGGCAGCCGCCCGCCGTGGGCTATTGGAACAGCATCGAAACCGACCGGCAGGCGCAGGCAGTAGCTTAAATCACCCCAGAAACTGTCCATGGATCAAGGAGTAACTCAGAGACCTCGGCACAATGGTAGCGAAGAAAGCCAAACTTTGACCACTTTGAAGGCCGGATTAAGTTGGCTGTTTCGACAGGTCATTGACTAATCAGTCAACTTCCGCTCTCGAGTGAACTCCTACATAAAGGGATTGGGTCCTGCCGGCACAGGGTCCCCGATAACGAGTTAAATGTTAACTGTCTAAATTTGAAGAGAATTTGACAAGGGCCGGATGAGCGGTGACGCTCACTCGGCCCTTTCGTTGTCCTTAAGATCGCGAAGCCTGCAGGGAGGTAATCGGGATTGGCAGTGGTGCGACCGAGGGCACAAGGTCGCCATGAAGGCTACATATGATGAAGCCGAATTCACACTGACCGGAACCTAATGGCCAGGCACCAATCCACTCGAAGAGCTGCCCAGTGGCTTGGGCTTCTATCGCCAGCAGTGCGATCTGTATCCGAAGGCGGCTGGCAAATATGACGTCGCCATCGCAGAATTGGAACGCCTCTCCCGCGAACTCGGTCAGCGCAAGGGCAATGGTGAATAAGCCGCGACATAGGTCGCGGTTGTAGACCGTGCGACCGTCACAGTCATATTTCAATGCCACATAGTGCTCGATCCGGCCCGGCAGCAGCCTGTCGGGCGGGGTCAGCTTGATCCACAGCCGGATCTCATTGTCGCCGGTCTGGCGCGGGAGCTTGGCCATGTCAGTTATTTGCCCGCCAGGGGGGCCAACTGATGTGCCCGGAAAAGCCCGCTATGCCGTTCCTGTTGTCCGACGCAGATTCATGATCGACCTTGCGGCCATCCGCCTTGCCTCATCCGGCGCCACGCCAAGCGCCGAGCAATTCGTGAGAATTGCCCGTACGATCTGCGTCTCGCTGTCCACGAGGGCTGCGGGCTTCTCTGCCGGAGGCTCGTTGGATGCCGTCATCTGTTTTTTACTGCAACGGCATTGGCGACCTTGTCCTTGGTGCTTGGTGCGGCGGCGATCACCTTGGGTTTCACCGCCTTGGGCTTCTTCTCGTCGCGTTTTCGCTTGTCCATGCCCTTGGCCATTGGCCTGCTCCTCCAGCTGCCGCCGAAAGTCGACGGATTTGACAGACTAGACCTTTGCGCGAGGATAGATACCCGTTTTCTTCGATTTCGGATCTGCGAAACCCGGTGGCGAGACTGTTGCCCGGACGATGCAACGATTTCTCCTTGATTTCACCAAAATACCATCCATATACCATCCATATGGAAGGATATGCGCAATCATGGCATCCACGACGCCCACAAAGACTGCAGACAGCGAAAAGATCACCCTGAACCTGGGTTTTGTCGATCTGGGACGGATCGACCTTCTGGTGCAGGAGGGGTTCTATTCCAACCGCAGCGACTTCATCCGCACCGCGATCCGCAACCAGATCGACAGTCATGGCGAGATCGTGACCCGCTCGATCGCGCGCAACACCATGGATCTTGGGCTGCGCCATGTCAGTCGCGCCGAGCTTCAGGCGCTGCGAGACAAGGGAGAATTGTTGCATATCAGCGTCGTCGGCCTGGCACGGATTGCAGCCGATGTGACGCCCGAACTCGCCTCCGCAACCATTGGCTCGATCACCGTGCTGGGCGCGCTCCAGGCCAGTGACGACATCCGCAAAGCACTTGCCGACCGTATCCATTAGCCACCCTGAACCAAGGAACAGCAGCATGAAACCACTCGACCTCGGCGCGTTGCGTCGGGTGATTGCCGATGCCTGCCCCGGCAATGCCAACGATCTCGTGCGCCGCACCCTCGCGCGGCATGGTCTCGCCGCTGAGGGCAGCGGGACTGCGGCGGAGGATCCGCTGTCCGCGTTCTCCCGCTTACGGGAAAAACCAAGTACCACTCCAACCGCACGGCCGATACCGGGCGCGCGCTTCGATGCCCGATCCTTTACCTGCGCTGCAGGTGGGCGTGACTATCTGATCTATATCCCGGCCAGCGCCAAGGACGGTGCGACCGGGTTGATCATGATGCTGCATGGATGCACCCAGACACATGCTGATTTTGCAGTGGGAACTGGGATGAACACGCTGGCTGAGCAGCATCGGCTGATTGTCGTCTATCCGCAGCAATCGCGTGGCGACAACGCCCAATCCTGCTGGAACTGGTTCAGCCCCGGTGACCAGCGTCGCGGCAAGGGCGAGCCGGCGATCCTTGCCGGTCTGGCCACCGAGATTGCACGAAGCCACGACATTCCACCGTCGCGGACCTTCGTTGCCGGATTGTCGGCGGGGGCAGCAATGGCGGTGATCCTTGGTGAAACATATGCCGATGTCTTCGCCGCCGTGGGTTCGCATTCGGGACTGCCGTTGGGGATCGCAAGGGATGTCCCTTCTGCCTTTGCAGCCATGGCAGGTAGTGTGGGCAACGCCGCTCGCGGGGGTGATCGATGCCCGACGCCCACCATCATCTTTCAGGGCAGCGCGGATCACACCGTCCACGGCTCAAATGCGGATCGGATCGCAGCCGACATCATCGCCGCTGGACCCGAGCAGACGTTTCTGGACAGGATTTCGGACCAGACAAATGGCCGCAGCTTTGTCAGGGAAATCACAACAACCAGCGATGGCGCTATGCTGCTGGAGTATTGGCAGGTCGAGGGTCTTGGGCATGCCTGGTCCGGTGGGGAACCGGCCGGTTCCTACACCGATCCAAAAGGCCCCAATGCGAGCGCCGAGATGGTGCGCTTCTTTTTGAACTTGGGGGAAGAAAACGCAGGGTCGTAGGGACAGCAGTGCCGCCAGTTCATTTCCGCTGGCGGCGTGTGCTTTCCAGCACAGGCAGGATGCCCGGCTGTCAAAGCCGAATGCCACCCTTGACCGATTGCAAATGAAATGATGCCCCGCACAACCGGTGCCCATCGATGACCTATCTGCTGATCCCATCGTAGAGGCTCTTGCGGCTCTTCTCGTGGCGTCGCAGAGCCTCTCCATTCTCGTGCCGCTAGAATATCAGCCAAGCCCACGTCAGAGTGAGGTTCGGTATCTCGGTTTCTGGGAAAATCAGTGCAATCTCATGGCACTTCGTAGCCCTGTACGCCCTTAATGCCATCGGTCCTGCCAACATGACTTCAGTGCCCCGTTTGCCCAAACGTGCTGATCCAGGACGAAGTGGAAATATTCGATTTCAGGCACTGCCTCGACGGCGATGCCAGCATATCCGATCAGGTGCTTTGCCGGTACCATCACCTCCTCCTGGCCAACATTCGTCGAGCAATCGGTGAGGACAGCGCGCGGTGCTGGGCGGAGACGAGCAGATCCTGTTCCGGATACCCTTTTGCCCAGGGCACCTGCGGGAATTTCGATTGGTCGATGTTCACGGCGTAGGGGAAGAGCTACTCCTTCGAATTTGCGCGATCCGATCCATCGGATAGGCTGCGGGCCTAGCGTCTCAACGAGATCGCCTACCAGCAGATCTTCGACTTTCTGCAAGCCTGTAGCTATCAGAGCGCCACGAGTGAAGAGGACAACGGCATCGTCGAGCATAAGTTGGTTGTCCGTCCCAGTCGTATCAGTAATGGGCGCGCGGACCGCCCAAGCGACACGGCGGACAACTGCGCAGTTCGCGAGCTAGACGGCACGAAAACTATTCACCGGAGGTTCGATCTGCTGGTCGCACAGTACGGGTAGATCTGGCTCATCTGGATGCACAACTGTTCGCGCGGATGGGCGTACCCACCGGAGCGGTCCATACCATTGTATTTTCATTTGATCAGTTACGCACGTCATCGGTGATAGGAAGAATACCTTCTCTAGCCAAAAGGCATGCGATGCGGGCCGCAGAGACCGATCAACCCTTTAGATCAACGAGGCGGCTTTCCTGGAATTTCCGGCAGATAGGGCCCAAGCCCTCTCGCAGGCCTACGGGCTCGGAAGTCAATTCAAGAATACAAAGCTCTATCATCTGAACAACTCGGAATTATAGGGTGTTAGCTTTGGGCCTCGAAACAATGGCGCCCAGCCCTCTCGCCTATCCGGCACTGATCGCTTGAGCTGCTCGATCCACGGCCCATACCCGCTGGTCGATACCAACAAATGCTGCTTTGCAGCAATCGCCCGAGGTGGTCATTCAAAGCGACGCTGAATTTGACATCCGCGACTTGAAGGCTGATAGAGGCTGTATGGCCGAGAAGGATATCCACATTTTCGCCCGGTCGACCGGTATCCCGTTGGCGGGATCACGGGATGACGACCAAGTGGCCTGACCACAAAGATTGCCAGCCTTTGCCTCGCCCCTGCGACGAGGTTCTTTGGCAAACCAGCCTCGTCTTCCCGCTTTTTCTTCCGGAGATGAAGATGGCACAGAATATCTACGACAATCCCGATTTTTTTGCTGGCTACAGCCAGCTGCCTCGTCAGGTGCACGGACTGAACGGCGCCCCGGAATGGCCCGCCATTCGTGCCCTGCTGCCGGATGTTAAAGACCGGCGCGTGGCCGATCTTGGCTGCGGCTTCGGCTGGGCCTCGCGATGGTTCCGCGAGCAGGGCGCTGCCTCAGTCCTTGGGCTGGATCTGTCGCGGAACATGATCGAGCGTGCGCGGGCGGACACCGCGGATACGTCAATCGACTACCACATCGCCGATCTGGAGACCCTGGAACTGCCGCGTGCCGCGTTTGATCTTGTCTACAGTGCGCTGACATTCCACTATATTGAGGATTTCGGGCGGTTGGTTTCTATGATCCATAACGCGCTGACGTCCTGTGGTGATCTGGTCTTCACCATCGAACATCCGATCTTCATGGCTGCCGCACACCCACACTGGCTGCGGGACGAAGATGGGCGCAAGACCTGGCCGGTGAACGGCTACTCATCCGAGGGCGAGCGCCGCACCGACTGGTTCGCCAAAGGGGTGCTAAAGCAGCATCGGACGCTGGCTACGACACTCAATACGCTGATCAGCGCGGGCTTTACGCTGCGAAAAATCGGAGAGTTCGCACCCACCCCAGAGCAAATCGGGGCCATACCTTCGCTTGCCGAAGAGCTGGAGCGCCCGATGATGCTTCTGATTGCGGCGCGCAAGAACTGATACCGTTGCCATCCAATCCTTGATTGTCCTTAATGGGTTACGAATCTAGCCGCGGTGCCACACTGGCCTGCTGTCCGTCCAGCCATGCCGGCAGCGAGCGGCAGCCCATCACGATCGACCGACCTCTGCCCTTGCTGCGAGGCCGCGTTCCGGACATTCGCGCAAGTGTTTCTCGCCTTATCCTCTTCACCCATCGCTGTGCCTCCGCACCTCCCGCCACCAGTTCTTTCAGGCCGCTCTGCATCCCCAGTGCGGCGGACGGGACCGCAGGTGCCGCGGCTCCACCAACCGTCGGGGACTCCGCCTTCACCGGAACGGGGATCGTCGAAACGAACGCGCCACCACCTAGATGTAAGCGGTGTCCCGATCACACGGTGACTGCGTAATTCCACGGGAGCAGGTCTTGGATCTTGCTCTGTCTGTGGCCTTTGACGATGGCGGTGAGCGTGGCTGTCAGCCATGCGTGGGGATTGACGCC
>NZ_JACVAW010000032.1:0-24524 GCF_014851995.1 Paracoccus sp. PAR01 | reverse complement strand
AGCCGGATCGCCTCCTCGACCGCGATCTCGTCGAACGGGTTCATCGACATTTTGACGTTGGCCAGATCGACACCCGAACCGTCGGCCTTCACACGGGCCTTCACGTTGTAGTCGATCACGCGTTTGATCGGGACCAGAATTTTCATTGTTGATGCCCCTTATCTGGTGGGTACCGGCGTGTTGGCCGAATAATCATAAAAGCCGCGGCCGGTCTTGCGACCCAGCCACCCGGCCTCGACATATTTCACGAGCAGCGGGCACGGGCGGTATTTCGTGTCGCCCAGCCCGTCATGCAGCACATTCATGATGGCAAGACAGGTATCCAGACCAATGAAATCGGCCAGTTCCAGCGGGCCCATCGGGTGATTTGCGCCGAGCTTCAGCGACTGGTCGATGGCACGGACAGAGCCCACGCCCTCGTAAAGCGTGTAGACCGCCTCATTGATCATCGGCATCAGCACGCGATTGACGATGAAGGCCGGGAAATCTTCGGAACTTGCCGCGGTCTTGCCAAGCCGTTCCACGACCCCGACAAGCGTGTTGTAGGTCGTCTCATTGGTCGCAATGCCCCGGATCAACTCGACAAGCTGCATGACCGGGACCGGGTTCATGAAATGGAAACCCATGAAGCGCTCGGGCCGGTCGGTGCTGTTGGCCAATCGCGTAATCGACAGCGACGAGGTGTTGGAGGTCAGAATGGTGTCCGGCCTCAGATGCGGCAGAAGTTCGGCGAAAATGGCCCGCTTGACCGCTTCGCGCTCGGTGGCCGCCTCAATTACCAGATCCGAATTGCCAAGCTCGGTCACATCAAGCGTTGTACCGACCCGCCTCATCGCTGCGGCGCGCTCGGCGGAGGTAAGCTTGGCCCGGTCGACCTGGCGTCCGAGGTTGCGGTCGGTCTGGGCCACTGCCTCGCACAGCGCGTCATGCGACACATCGGTCAGCAGAACGTCATAGCCGGCGCAAGCAAAGACCTGGGCAATGCCCCGCCCCATCTGACCGGCACCGACAATGCCTACGCGTTGGATCGGTTGCATGGCGCGCCCTCCGTAAAGCTCCAGTACCCCTCACCAAGCACAGGCGCCGCGCGCGAGGTATTCAGACGGCTGCGGGACAGATTAATTGGCGTTCGCAGACCCGCGATGCCCTCGGGAGCGATCCGAAGGCCCCGCGCTTCAATCTGCGGATCGGCGAAACCTTCGGCCAGATCATTCACCGGCCCGGCGGGAACGCCTGCTTGCTCCAGCAGCGCGATCAAGTCCTGTCGCGTCCTCAGCGACGTGGCTTCCGACAGCAAGGGCACAAGCACAGCGCGATGCGCGACACGCGCCGGGTTGGTCGCATAATCCGGGTTCTGCGCAAGATGGTCCAGCTCAAGGGCCCGGCAGAGGGCCGCGAATTGGCGGTCATTGCCGCAGGCGATGATCGCGTGGCCATCCGAGGTCGGGAACAGCTGGTAGGGCACGATATTGGGATGGGCATTGCCCAAGCGCTGCGGCACCTGCCCGCCCAGCAGATAATTCGTCGCCTGATTGGCCATCACCGCCATGCCGCAATCAAACAGCGACAGGTCCAGATGTTGCCCCAGCCCCGAGCGGGCGCGCTCGGCCAGAGCGGCCTGCACGGCAATGACGCCGTAAAGCCCGGTGAAGATGTCGATCCAGGCCACGCCGACCTTTTGTGGCTCACCCTGCGGATCGCCGGTCAGGTCCATGATCCCGCACATGCCCTGGATCAGGAAATCATATCCGGGCTGCGCCGCACGCGGACCGTCCTGCCCGAAGCCGGTGACCGAGGCATAGACCAGCCGTGGGTTGTCGACAGCCAGAGTTTCGTAATCCAGCCCGAAGCGGGCAAGACCGTCCAGCTTGAAATTCTCGACCAGCACATCGGCATCGGCGATCAGCGCCTTCAGCCGCGCCAGATCCGCCGGATCGTTGAAGTCGCAGGTGACCGAGGTCTTGCCGCGATTGGCGGCATGGAAATAGGCCGCGACCCGTTCCGTGGTGCCGTCCGCACGCGGTCGGTCGATGAAGGGCGGGCCCCAGCGGCGGGTGTCATCGCCCTCGGGGGCCTCGATCTTGATGACCTCGGCACCCAGATCGGCCAAGGTCTGGCCAATCCACGGCCCGGCAAGGATGCGGGCCAGCTCGACGACCTTCAGCCCTTTCAGCGGCGCGTCACCCATCAGTAGAACGCCTGCAACCCGGTTTGCGCCCGGCCAAGGATCAGCGCATGCACGTCATGCGTCCCCTCATAGGTATTCACCGTCTCAAGGTTCTGGGCGTGGCGCATGACGTGATATTCGATCTGGATGCCGTTGCCGCCATGCATGTCGCGGGCCTGCCGCGCGATCTCCAGCGCCTTGCCGCAATTGTTGCGCTTGACGATCGAGATCATCTCGGGCGCGAACTTGCCTTCGTCGAACAGCCGCCCGACACGCAGGCTGGCCTGAAGCCCCAGGGTGATCTCGGTCTGCATATCGGCCAGTTTCTTCTGGAACAGCTGGGTCGCCGCCAGCGGGCGGTTGAACTGATGGCGGTCCAGACCGTATTGGCGGGCGCGGAACCAGCAATCCTCGGCCGCACCCATCGCGCCCCAGCTGATACCGTAGCGGGCGCGGTTGAGGCAGCCGAACGGACCGCCCATGCCTTCGATGCCGGGCAGCAGCGCGTCCTCGCCGATCTCGACATCCTGCATGACGATCTCGCCGGTGATCGAGGCGCGCAGCGACAGCTTGCCCTCGATCTTGGGCGCGGACAGGCCCTTCATGCCTTTTTCAAGGACAAAGCCGCGCACCTTGCCGCCATGGGCCTCGGATTTGGCCCAGACCACGAAGACATCGGCAATCGGCGCGTTCGAGATCCAGGTCTTGGCCCCGTTCAGCACATAGCCGCCGGCGGTCTTGCGGGCGACGGTCTTCATCCCCGCCGGGTCGGAACCCGCGTCAGGTTCGGTCAGGCCGAAGCAGCCGATATATTCGCCGGTGGCAAGTTTGGGCAGGTATTTGCGCTTTTGCGCTTCGCTGCCATAGGCCTCGATCGGGAACATCACCAGCGAGCTTTGCACCGAGGCCATCGAGCGATAGCCGCTGTCGATGCGCTCGATTTCCCGCGCCACCAAGCCGTAGGCGACATAGGAGGCCCCGACCCCGCCATACTCCTCATCGACGGTGACGCCCAGCAGGCCGACGGCGCCCATCTCGCGGAAAATCTCGGGGTCGGTATGCTCGTGCAGATAGGCATCCTTGACCCGCGGCATCAGCTTTTCGGCGGAAAAGGCCGCGGCGCTGTCGCGGATCATCCGCTCTTCCTCGGTCAGCTGATCGTCCAGAAGAAACGGATCCGACCACGAAAACGCCGTGCCTTTGTGGGATTTTGTCGACATATCCGACCCTTCCGCCAAGTTGAGGACCGCATCTGCGGCAGTTGTTCATGTATTAGATCGTTGCTTCACTGGCGGAAAACGAATAATTCTCATAAGTTCATGTATACAGTGAATGAACTATGCGGCATCGACGTTTCCTGCCCAATCTCAGCCTGCTGCTGGCCTTCGACGCGGTGATGCGCGAAGGCTCGGTAACCCGTGCGGCTGCAGATATCGGGCTGACCCAAAGCACGATCAGCCGGCTGATCCAGAATCTGGAAGAGCAGTTGGGCCTGCCGCTGTTCATCCGGCACCGCAAACGACTGGTGCCAACCGAGGCCGCAAACCGTTACTACCGCGACATCTCTGCCGCGCTGGACCTGATCCAGCGATCAAGCATGTCGCTGATCGCCAATCCCGAAGGCGGCACACTGGATCTGGCGGTCCTGCCCACCTTTGGAACCCGCTGGCTGGCCCCGCGCCTGCCGCAGTTCCTGTCCGCGCATCCGGGGGTATCGATCAACCTGACAACGAAGTTCAGCCGGTTCAGCTTCGATGCCGAACCGTTCGACGCGGTGATCTACTATGGACAGGACGACTGGCCGGACGCCGCCCATCTCAAGCTTTTCGACGAAAAGCTGACCGCCTGCGCCTCGGCCAGCTTTCTGGCGCAGACCCCGGTGAATTCCCCTGCGGATCTGGGCGGGATGGTGCTGTTGCTGCTGCCGACGCGGCCCGATGCCTGGGCGGCATGGTTTCGCGGACAGGGGGTATCGGTCCCTCCGCAGGTCAACGGCATGATGATCGATCAGTTCTCGATGATGATTCAGGCCGCGATTTCGGGCATGGGTATCGCCTTGCTGCCGGATTATCTGGCCCGGGTCGAGATCGCCGAAGGCCGGTTATGTCCGGTGCTGACCCCGGCTGTGCCCGGCAACGGTGCCTATTGGCTGGCCTGGCCCCTGCGAAAGAAGGAACTCAAGCCGCTTCAAGCCTTCAGGAACTGGCTGTCGACAACCCAAGCCTGACGGCAGTGCGACAATGATCGGATAGTGGTGTTCCGTCGACGACGATAACAGAAAAACTATCGGTAATTCACAAGATATCCCTGACAAATTGGCGTTCTAGCGGACTAACTCCTAGTTATAATCGAATTTATTTGACTATTTGACCTTCCAAGCCTATCCATCAGACAGGTTTGCGCACGCCGTCAGCGCGCCAGCTCAGGCCCGAAAATGCGCAGGAGGCACCAAGCATCATGAAACCGGTCTATGGCATCGTCTCGGATGATTTCACCGGCGGCCTTCTGGTTGCCAGCTACTTCGAACAAGCCGGGCTGGAATGCCCGGTCTATTTCGACCCGATCACCGCCGTGGCCGAGCCGCCCGCTGCCCCGATCGCCGTCATTGCCGGGCGGATGCGGCTGGCACCGGTGGCCGAGGCCCGCAGCGAGATGACCGCGGCGCTGGACGCGCTGGATGCATTGGGTTGCGACTGCGTGGCCTACAAGGCCTGCGCGACCTTCGATTCCACGCCCGAGGGCAATATCGGAGCCGCCGCCGAGATGCTGTCCGCGCGTTACGACCAGAAGCCGCTTCTGATCAGCGCGGGCTTTCCCGAATTCGGCACCACGGTCTTTCAGGGACATATGTTCGTGCGGGACACGCCGGTCAATGAATCGCACAAACGCTTTGACCCGGTAACGCCGATGCCCGATCCCAATCTGGCCCGCTTCCTGTCGCTGCAAACAGAAACTCCGGTCGGCCTGATCCCACATGACGTGCTGGTCAAAGGACCCGCCGCCGCACAGCTGGCGCTTGCTGACCGCCTCGCGGCGGGGTTCCGGCATGTCCTGCTGGATACTGCCGATGCAGGCGATATCGAGACATCGACCAAGCTTGTCCTGCAAAGCCGCGCCTTTGTGGCCAGCGATCCGCTGGTCGTTTCCCATGGGCTGGCGCGTTGTGCCGCGTTGACGGGAACCGCGACCCCTCCGCGCCACGCCGAAGGGCCGCTGGCGGTGCTGGTCGGCAGCGTCGGCCCGGTAGCGGAAGCCCAGCTTGCCGCCTTTGCCGCCCACCATCCGGTCCACCGCATCGATTTGCTTGACCCAGACAGCACTGCGGCACAGATCGAGGCCGCGCTTGCATTTGCCGCCTTGCATCTGGGCACGCGCCCCTTTGCCATCACCACACAGACCGATGCCGATGGCGTGGCTGCGGCTCAGGCACAGCTGGGCCGGATCGGCGCGGCGCGCAAGGCCGAGCATCTGCTGGCCGAAATCGCCCGCCGCCTGCATGACGCAGGGGCGCGGCGTTTCATCGTGGTCGGGGGCGAGACCTCGGGCGCGGTGGTCGGCGCGCTTGGGATCACGCGGATGCGGTCGATGCCGCGCGGCCCGTTGGGCGGCGGTTTCTGTGTCGCCGAGGGTCCGGACCCGGTGTCCTTCTTCCTCAAATCCGGCAAGCTGGGCGTCACCGATGTGCTGGTGCGCGCCATAGATGCCATGCGCAACTGAGCTTGCTCAACCCTTCCGATCCGGGACATGACAAGATGACGACGGAATACGAATACCGGCAGGCGCTTGTGCATTACAGCCGCGAATGCATTGCGCGGGGCCTGTCCAATGCCACCGCCGGGAATATCTCGGTGCGGTTCGGTGCCGGAATGCTGATCACGCCATCGGGCATCGACCCGGACGCGATGCAGCCCGAACAGATCGCCGAAGTGACTTTGGACGGCGGCTTTCATGGCGGCTGGAAACCCTCGTCGGAATGGGCGCTGCATGCGGCGCTGTATCGCGCCCGCCCCGAGGCGATGGCCGTTCTGCATGCCCATCCAACCCATTGCGTCGCGGTTTCTACACTGCGCGAGCCGATCCCGCCCTTTCATTACATGGTCGCCGGTTTCGGCGGCAATGAGGTGCCTTGCGCCCCCTATGCCCTGTTTGGATCGCAGGAACTGGCCGATGTAACGGCAGCGACCATAGGCATCACGTACAGCGCCTGTCTGATGGCCAATCACGGCATGATCGCGCTTGGCCCCGATCTTGGGACGGTCTTTGCCCGCACCGACAAACTGGAGGCGCTGGCCCGGCAATACCAGCTGGCGCGCTCCATGGGCCAGCCAGTGCTGCTGACGGCCGAGGAAATGGCCGAGGTGCGCGCCGCATACAAATCCTATGGCTACGGCAAGCCTACGGCAGTGAACGGCGAATAGAGAAACGGGAGCCGACAAGCCCCCGCCCTATGATCCGAAAAAAGGCACCGGCCGTAAGGCGACCGGTGCCTTTTCGGTCAATCCACGGTGATGTCGGACAGCACCAGATTGCAGCAGGCGCTGTAACGCAGGCCGGAAATCCCCTTGCGTGCGACAAAGACCGCATCCGGGCTGACAATCGGCAGGATAATGTTTTCTGCGGCCATGATTGACGCCAGTTCGCTGTAATACTTCGCGCTTTCCTCACCCTCGCTGGCCAGCGCCTTGGCCAGCAGTTCGGGGGTCTGCGGATTGGCCAGGGTCGGGTCGTTGGCACCACCGGCGCGCTTGTACCAGACGGTGCCGTCCAACATGCCGAAATACTGCACGTATTGCGCCGAGCCGTAATAGTCGGGCGCAAAGAACACCGCCGTCAGCGGGATGCCATCGCCATTGATCCGCTCGCGCCAGACCGAGAATTCGACCGGTTGCAGGTTCAGCTGAATATTGATCGCAGCCAGATCCTGCTGAACCTTCTGCATCATCAGCGAGTAATCGACGCCATATTGGTTCACGTTCGGATAGACCGCATCCAGCGTGAAGCCATCGGTGGCACCCGCCTCGGCCATCAAGGCCTTGGCACCTTCCAGATCGAAAGCCGTGGGCTCGACCTGACCCGATCCGGGGAAGCCATTGGGCAAGGGCGAGCCGAGCCGCTTGCCCTGCCCTTCCAGCGTGAAGTCGATCAGCGTGTCGTAATCGACGGCCTTGGCGATCGCCGCGCGGATCTTGGCGTCCAGCGGATGCGGCAGGTTCTTGGCACCGGGGCTGAGCACCAGATAGACCATGTTGAACGACGGCACGGTCGAAACGGTGATCTCGGGATTGGTGATGCTGCCCGCCGTCGTCGGATCGACGTTCATGGCGATGTCGCCATTGCCGCTTTCCAGAAGCTGGGACTGGGCGACGGCATCCTTGGTCTGGCGGAAGACGAACTCGCCAACGGCAGGCTTGTCGCCCCAGTAATTGTCGTTGCGCTTCAGCCGCAGCTCATTGTTGGGACTGTAGGCTGACAGCACATAAGGACCGGCACCGGCGGAATTCGCCAGCAGCCATTCCTCGGCGGTGTCGGTCGAGGCCGCGTCGGCATTGGCGTTGCCGCCATGCTGGGCTACCAGATCGGAATCGAGGATCCCGGCATAAGGTGCAGACAGCGATCCGACGAAATCGGAATTCGGCTTGTCCAGCTTGACGACCACGGTAGCCGCATCGGGGGCCTCGACGCTGATGACGCCGTCCATGATATAGGAGAAGCCGCCCTTGATATTCTTCAGGCGATCAAGGCTCCATTTCACGTCCTTGGCCTCGACCGGGCTGCCATCGGCGAAACGCGCGGCGGGGTTCAGCTTGAAGGTGACCTCGGTATGGTCGGCGCTGATCGTCCATTCGGTGGCCAGCATTGGTACCAGCGAGGTATTGTCCGCGCCGATATCGACCAGCCGGTCATAGGTCGCGCTCAGATAGATCTGGCAGGTGTCGCAAAAGGCGCGCGCCGGATCGAGCGAGTTCAGATCCATGTCGCGGGCCACGATCAACGAGGGGGCCTGATCCTGTGCAAGCGCGGGACCGCCGCTCCACGCCGCCAGCGTGGTCGCGGTGGCGAAAGCGGCGATCATGACCATGGGGCGCCGGTGTGGCGGCCGCAATTCCGAATGTCGTGTCATGTCTTTTCTCCCAGTCGGTTATGTTATCATTCTGGTCTTCGGCACCCGACCCGCTGGCGGGATCAGGATGAAACTCTGGCAGCAACTGCGTGGGCTTCCGCGCCGGGATAATGGCAGGCCACCTGATGACCCTGCGCATGGTCGCGGAGCACCGGCACCACCTCGGCGCATCTCGAGGTCGCGCGCCAGCAGCGTGTGCGGAAACGGCAGCCGCTGGGCGGCTTCATCGGGCTTGGTGTCTCGCCCTTCAACGGCAGGCGGCGGCGGGCGCGTTCGGCGCGCGGATCCGGTAGCGGGATGGCCGAAAGCAGCGCCTGCGTATAGGGATGCTGGGGTCGGGAATACAGGTCGTCGACTGTGCCGATTTCCACGATCCCGCCCAGATACATCACCCCGACCCGATCCGAGATGTGCCGCACCACCGCCAGATCATGGGCGATGAACAGATAGGCCACGCCCAACCGGTCCTGCAGCGATTGCAGCAGGTTCAGCACGCTGGCCTGAACCGAGACATCCAGCGCCGAAACCGGCTCGTCCAGCACGATGACCTTGGGTTCCAGTGCAAGGGCGCGGGCGATGCCGACCCGCTGGCGTTGCCCGCCCGACAGCTGGTGCGGATAGCGTTCGCCCATTTCCTGCGGCAACTGCACCAGATCCAGCAATTCATCCACCCGCGCTTCGGTCGCGCGCCGGTCCAGATGGCCAAGGCGCAGCGTCTCCTTCAAAATCCGGCGCACCTTCATGCGCGGATGCAGCGAAGCCAGCGGATCCTGAAACACGATCTGCAATTCCTTGCGCATCTCGCGCAGCTCGGCGGGGCCAGAGCCGGTGATCTCGCGCCCGGCCAAGGCCACCCGGCCCGAGGTCGGCTTCAAAAGCTGCATGATGCAGCGCCCAAGCGTCGATTTCCCGCAGCCGGATTCCCCGACCAGACCCAGCGTTTCCCCCGAAGCGATATCAAAGGATACGCCGGTCACTGCGCGCACATGCGCGGTGGGCTGGCCCAGAACAAGGGATTTTCCGACCGGAAAATCCTTCACAAGGTCCCGGACTTCCAGGACGGGGACGGATTGCTGCATCTGGCTCATGGTGTCATCCCGGACAGGCGGTCGGAAACGTAGCAGGCGCTTTCAAGCTGGCCTGCGCGAAGAAGTGGTGGTTCGGCAGTGGCACAAACCGCCTCGGCATGACCGCAACGGGGGCGGAAGGCACAGCCCGCCGGGCGGTTGACCAGCGAAGGGGGCGTGCCGGCGATCCCGACCAGCGCCTCGCGCCCGCCGTCGAGTTTGGGCAGGGCGGCCAGCAAACCGCGCGTATAGGGATGGCGAGAGGCATAGAACACGTCATCCACCTCACCCCGTTCGATGACTCGGCCCGAATACATGACCATCACCCGGTCAGCGATTCCGGCCACGACGCCCAGATCATGGGTGATCATGATCATTCCGATGTTCAGTTCTTCGCGCAGCCGCTGCAGCAGTTCCAGGATCTGCGCCTGCACCGTCACATCCAGAGCGGTCGTCGGCTCGTCCGCGATCAGCAGCTGCGGCCGGTTCGAGATAGCCATGGCAATCATCGCCCGCTGCCGCATCCCGCCCGAGAACTCGTGCGGATATTGATGCACGCGGCGTCCCGGTTCCGGGATGGCGACTTCGGCCAGCAGCTCTACGGCCCGCGTCCAGGCCGCTTTGCCGGACAGGTTGTGGTCATGCAGTTGCAGCGCCTCGACGATCTGCGCGCCGATGGTCAGCACCGGATTGAAGGCGGTCAGGGGGTCCTGAAAGATCATGCCGATCCGGCCACCGCGAATGTGGCTGAGTTCCCGAGGCGACAGCGACAACAGATCGACGCCATCGAAGCGGGCGGTTCCGCTGACCCGCGCCGCTGCCGGAAGCAAACGCAGCAGCGCCATCATCGAAATGCTCTTGCCCGAGCCGGATTCGCCGACCAGACCGACGACCTCTCCTCGTCCGACGGTCAGATCGACGCCACGGATGGCCGTCGCGTAGCCGCCGGGGACACGAAAATCGACGCAAAGGTCGCGAACTTCGAGAAGGGGTTCCTTGCTTTGTTCCTTCATGGTCATCCCCTCACTGCGATTTCGGGTCGAAATAATCGCGCAGGCCGTCGCCAAGGAAGCTGAAGCCCAGCACCAGCGTCAGGATCGCCATGCCCGGCCCGAAGGCGATCCACCAGGAATAGAAGCGGCTGGCCCCGTCATAGATCATCGAGCCCCATTCCGGCGTCGGCGGCGTTGCCCCCAGCCCCACGAAGCTGAGCGAGGCGGCAAGCAGAACGACCTGACCGAAATCCATCGTCGCGTTGATCAGGATCGGAGCCCAGCACAGCGGCAGGATATGGATGCCAAGGATGCGGATATGGCCTGCACCACCGGCGATGGCCGCCTCGACATGCTCGCGCTCCTTCACCTCCAGCACCTGCGCCCGCATCAGCCGGGCATAGACCGGCCACCAGACGATGATCATGGCAATGGCGGCGTTGACGATGCCCGGCCCTAGCGTCGCGGTGATCGTCATGGCCAGCAGGATCGGCGGAAAGGCCACGGTAATGTCGACCAGCCGCATGATCGCCGCATCGACCTTGCCGCCAACATAGCCCGCGATGGCGCCGAGCGCCGCGCCGATCACGACGCCGGCCAGCACCACGATGGTGGCGATCGGCATGGAATAGATCGCGCCATGTAAGGTCCGCGACAGCACGTCCCGTCCCAGCGCATCCGTGCCCAGCCAGTGATCCGCACTTGGCGGCTGCAACCGGCGGCCCGCCAGCGCCAACGGATCATGCAGCGGCCAGAACTGTACCGTCAGCGCGGTGACCAGCCAGAATAGCACGATCGCCCCGCCGAACAGTACCGAAGGCGGCAATCCGGCAAGCAGGGACAGAACCCTGCGGATGACCCCCGGCTTGGTCCGCCCGTCCTTGCGGGCCTCGATGGTTACCGTGTTCATTGCAGTTTGACCTTCGGATTGACGAGACCGTAGGCGATGTCGGTCGCTAGATTGGCAAGAAGAAAGGCCAGAGATCCAAGCAGGGTCACGCCGATGATGGCCGGATAATCCAGAGCCCGCGCCGCACTGACCGCGTAGGACCCGATGCCCGGCCACGAGAACACCGCCTCGGTCAACACGGCACCGGTGATCAGATAGGCAAAGGCGAAGCCGATGATGGTCAAGGTCGGGATCAGCGCATTGCGCAGCGCGTGATGAATCATGACCCGCCCCTCCAGCGCGCCCTTGGCGCGGGCGGTGCGAATGTAGTCCTGACCCAGCACCTCAAGCAGGCTCGACCGCACCAGCCGGGTGATGACGCCCACCACCGACCAACCCAGCACGATCGCCGGCAACATCAGGCGATGCAGGCTTTCCAGAAACACCGGAATATTGCCGGTCAGCAGGGAATCGAGCGTGTAGAGTCCGGTAATCGGCGGCGGCGGCGGAGTATGGGCGCTCAGCCGCCCCGGTCCAGGGAACCAGCCGAGCTGCACGGTCAGCAGGTAAAGCAGGATCAGACCCGACCAGAAGACCGGCAGGGACGATCCCAGCAACGCGAAGATCCGGCTGAAATGGTCGATGGGTCCGTTCTGATACCGCGCCGACAACACGCCAAGGCCGACGCCGACAACCGTGGCGAAGGTCATCGCGGCCAGCACCAGTTCAAAGGTCGCGGGCAGGCGTTCGGCAAGGTCGGCGCTGACCGGGCGGCGGGTGGTGAAGGATGTCCCCAGATCGCCCTGCGCCAGATTGACGACATAGATCACATAGCGTTCGGCCAGGGTCTTATCGAGCCCCCAGCGTTCCTTTGCAGCAGCCACGATCTCAGGATTGTTCATCTGCCGTTCGGGCACCACCGCCGAAAGCGGGTCGCCCCGTGTGGTCTGCGACAGGAAAAAGGCAACCGTCGCCACGCCAAGTAGCAGCAAGGGAACGGCAATCAACCTGCGAAAGATATAGCGCAACATCCGCCTCTCCTTTCCGCCTCCGCCACCATGCCGGCGCGGCCATCACGTTTCATGCTGCCGACTGTGTCATGCGCGCGATCCGTGCCAGGATTGCCGTATTGCTTTGTGCGGGCAGTTTGTTGCCCATCGCCTTCAGCGCGGCGAAGGCCCGGTCGGTTGCGGTCAGCGACACTTCCAGATCCGCTTCGGTCATGGCCGAGCAGAAGAACATGTTGTGCCAGGGATGTAGGTAGAGCCCGCCCTCCAGCGCCTCGCGCACCCAGTGGAAACCACGACGAAGATCGGCATCGTCCTCGAACAGGATCTGCGTCATCTGCGCGGGACCGGTCTGCATCACGCCGAAACCATAGGTCGCAGCCTGCACCGCGACACCCGCACGGAAGCGCAGCGCCATGTCCGTAAGACGCTCAAGGTAATCCGTTTCGCGCACTTGACGCAGGGTCTCGACCGCGGCCGCCATCGGCACGGCCGAGAACCAGAACGAACCGGTGGCATAGATGCTGCCCGCCGCGATCCGCGCCTTTTCCGCGCCGAGCAGCGCCGAAATCGGATAGCCGTTGCCCAGGACCTTGCCCCAGCAGGACAGATCGGGGCGCACCCCCAGCAATGACCATGTGCAATCGCGCGACAGCCGGAAACCGGCCCGAACCTCATCCACCACCAGCAGTGCATCCAGTTCGTCACAGACGCGCCGCACGCCTTGCGCGTATTCAAGGCTGGGTTCGGTCTGGTTCGCAAAGGCCTCATGCCGGAAGGGCGTGGCAAAGATGCCGGCGATGTCGCCCTCATGCCCGCGGATCGCATCGGCCAGACTGTTCAGGTCGTTATAGTCGAAATAGATGACATGAGCGCGATCCTCGGCCACGATCCCGGCCAAGCCGGGCGTGTTCCAGGGGGCCGCGCCGTGATAGGCACCGCGCGCCAGCAGGATCTTGCGCCGACCGCGATAGGCCCGCGCCGTGACCATCGCCATCGACGTCGCGTCAGTGCCGTTCTTGCAGAACATCGCCCAATCGGCGTGATCGATCATAGCCACAAAATCTTCGGCCAGCTTTACCATGATCTCGGACGGACCAGTCGAGGTGTCGCCAAGCGCGCGTTGCCGTTCAGCTGCCCATTCGACGCCCGCATTCCCGTAGCCGAGCAAATTCGGCCCATAGGCACACATCAGGTCGACGAATTTGTTGCCATCCGCATCCCAGATGCTGGCCCCGTCGGCGCGCGAGAAGAATTGCGGGAACCCTGCAGGCAGAGACGCCACAGATTCATGGCCATACATGCCGTTGGGGATCACCAAACGGGCCCGCTCGACCAGTTCCCTTTGCCGAAAATCTTTCATGCTTGTCTCCACGAGCAACCAGCTTCCCGCCTGATACATGGCAGTTATGCATCGCATCATAGTCGTTGATTATTCGGCTATCAACTAAATTTAGTGGGCTTATCTGCCAAACTAGGCTTAGTTAGTCAAATTTCTTCCATTATTCTTTGTGCTGCAATTTCAATAGGACGAGACGTCAGAAAACCCCGTCGCAGAAGCGACAGGGTGCACGGTGTCACGTGTGACCGTTCACGCGTGATCTATGAAGACAGGGGTGACCTGTTCGAACCGATTCTGGTTAAGGCAAGCGGGGCGCCAGGAATTCCGGCAGATAGGACCGCAGGTAAAGGATGGTGGCCCGCGTCGCCTCCTTCAGGAAATACGGGGTGATTTCCTTGGTCTCGCTGTAGGAGACGGCCCAGATCCCATCGGCAAGGCCGATAGCAATCGCCAGATGCCGCTCCAGATTCTCGACATGCTCTGTGTGAAAGTATTGGCCAATGAATTCGGCCCGCCCGCGGGCCAGCCGCGCGTTGCTGTACATGTCGAGATTGCGGACATCCATGCTCATCCCGGCGCCCATGAACAGGCGCAGGGCAGCGGGATGTGCGTTAAGATAGTGCGCACCGTTTCGCTGCTTGATCTCGATCAACTCCTGCCAGCTGGCAGGACGATGCGGCAGCGGCTGTTCGGCCAGCTCGTGCAGCGCCTGATGAAAGCGCTGCGCCAAGGCAAAATAAGCCGAGTCGCGATTCGGGAAGAAGTGATAGAGGGACGAGATCGGAACACCCGCCCGCTCGGCAACCAGCGCCAGCGAGATATCCTCGACCGTTGGATCCTCAAGCAGCGCCTCTACAGTATCCAGAAGCAGGTCGAAACGCTTGAGCCCCTGCTTGCGCTGCGGCTTACGATGCGTCAGAGCGCTGTCGGGTGCTAGCTGGGTCACATTTCACTCTCGGTCAGATGTCTTTGGGCATTCGAGGATAGCCGATGCACAAACCATCGTCGACTTTATACAATAGGACGGCTTCCTTGCACTACAACCGGAGGTATGAACTTCTCCCGCAGAGGGGACCGACGATCCATGATCCGGCATCGGTTATGGTCGAACGCGGCCATGTCCCGACGTGACCGGACGATATGGACCTCGCGCTAATAGCCGCGTGTTCGCGTTTGAAGCCATAGAATGCACCGGTAGATACGTCGCGAGAGAACTGGGCCCTGTTGCTGGCCAGCGCGGCTCGTAAAACCGATAAACATCACAAGCGCCTATCCATCAGAATTGCTGTTGGTTTTTTGCGTCAAGGCCCAGATCGTAAGATCCGGACAGGTCGGTGACGCCCATGTATTGACCATGGCCTTCCACGCATCCCAGCGCTGTGCGAATGATCTGCCATCTGCAAGAGCTTCAACTCAGGATCGATCAGACGTCAGTGGGATTTGCCATGTGGAGCACTCCCCTGACGTGGTAGGCGTGCCCAGAAGGCCCCCATGATCGTCGCCCTATAATCCGGACAGGATATTGCGATGCGGTATTTGACTGCGCTCTCGCTGGCTGCGGTGCTTGCGATCCTCGTACCCGCCTTGGCACGAGCGCAGATAACGCTCGGAGGTTCGTGGTCCGGCGATTACAGCTGTTCGGGCACATCCGGTGGTCTGCTGACGATCAATCTGACGGATCAGGCCAATGGGATGGTCGAAGGCACACTGGCCTTTGACGTTGAGGGCCAGTCGGGAAGCTATCGGGTTGCGGGGCGGCTGTTGCCCGAAGGCAGCTTCACTCTCGTCCCGCGCGAATGGATGGAGCGTCCCGTGCGCTTCACGGCATTGGGTACCGAGGGTCGGTTGCATCCGAATGGCCGGATGATCGAGGGCAAGCTCACCCCTGGGCGAGGATTACATCCGCACCGCCCGCGCCAAGGGCCTGTCGGAACGCAAGGTCGTGCTGCGCCACGGCATGCCCTCGACCCCGATGACGCTGGTGACGCAGCTTGGCAAGGATATCGGGCTGATGCTGGGCGGCGTCATCGTGATCGAGCAGGTTTACGGGCTGCAGGGCGTCGGCTCGCTGGCGGTGCAGACGGTGCGCAATCAGGACCGCCCGACCATCATCGGCATGGTGCTGCTGGGCGGGCTGTTCATCGCGCTGTGCAATATCATCGTGGACCTTCTCTATGCGGCACTTGATCCGCGTTTGCGCTGAAATCGGGTGACCGGAGAAGACGGCCGACGGAGACTGCCTGGCGACGGTTGCTCTCGGCGATATCCAAGCGATGATGGCGACCATTCCGGTCTCGACCGTCCGGATCATCACGCGGGCCATGCATGCCGCCTGCCGGCAACCGCCACATCAGTTCCTTGCCGGGCGGTATTCCTGTCGCTGGGCCGAGCGCAGGCTTCGTGGCACTGCTGCTGCGGCGATCAGATCGACCACCAGCAATGCCTCGCCCCTTGCGCCGGCCATAGCCAGGGCCTCACCATCGGGTCCGGCAATGACCGAGAGTCCGCCGAATGTGACATCCCCCTCAGGTCCGACCAAATTGGCATAGGCCACCACCGCGTCATTCTCATGGGCACGCGCAGGCACCAACCGTCGCTGAACATGTTCGAATCCGACCGGATTTGCGGTCGGGACAAGGATCAGGTCCGCTCCGGCCTGAGCCAGTGCCGCCGCATGACCGGGGAACTCGATATCATAACAAACCAGCATCGCCGCCTGCCTGCCTTCAAGCGCAAAGACCGGGCAGAGGTCATCACCACGGGCGAAGCTGGCTTGCTCCATAGCGCCGTAAAGCTGGATCTTGCGGTAATGACCAAGGACTGCGCCATCTGGACCGATGGTGGTGGCGGCGTTGTAGACGGCATCGCCATCGCGCTCGGCCCAACCAAGACAGATGCCGCAGCCCGTCCTCGCCGCCATGTCGCGCAGGCGGGTGATCCATGCGCCATCCAGCGGCTGGGCCAGTTCGGCATGCAGATCTGGCCGGTTGTAGCCCGGCAGGAATAACTCGGGCACCAGCAGCAGTTTTGCCCCCGCAGCAGCCGCTGCCTGCAACTGCGTATAAAGTGCCGACAATCCGTCCTCGATCCGTCCATTCGTCGGGGGCGCCTGCCAGAGTGCCAACTTCACTTTCGCCTCCGTCAAAAGCATTATCAGCTGCAGATTTGCGCCATTTCTCGCCCCTTAGGAAGCCTCTCCGATCATGAGCAACCAGAAGCCCGTCACTGCCTTCGGACCCGACTTTCCCTTTGCCTATGACGATTGGCTGGCCCATCCCGCAGGGCTGGGCAGCATTCCCGCCGACCGGCATGGGCAGGCGGTTGCCGTGATCGGTGCCGGGGCCGCTGGCATCATCGCTGGTCATGAGCTGATGAAGCTGGGACTGAAGCCCGAAATCTACGAATCCGGCAAGTTCGGCGGCAGGCTGCGCTCGGAACCCTTCGAGGGCACCGAGGATGTCATCGCCGAGCTGGGCGGAATGCGCTTCCCGGTCTCATCAAGGGCCTTCTATCATTATGTCGATGCGCTGAAGCTGGAAAGCCGCCCGTTTCCGAACCCGCTGACCCCGGCGGCAGGCTCGACCGTGATCGATCTGGAGGGCGAGACGCATTTTGCCCGCACGCTGGACGACCTGCCGCAGCTTTACCATGAAGTCGCCGCCGCCTATCGGGCCGCGCTCGAAGAACACGCCGATTTCACAGCCTTGACCGACGCCGTGCGCAATCGTGATGTCGTCCGCCTGAAGGCAATCTGGGATCCGATGGTCGCAAAATGGGACGAACGGACCTTCTATGATTTTGTCGTCTCTTCGCAAGCCTTCCAGAATCTTAGTTTCCGGCACCGCGAGGTTTTCGGTCAGGTCGGTTTCGGTACTGGTGGCTGGGACAGCGATTTTCCCAATTCCATGCTGGAGATCCTGCGCGTCAACCTGCTGGAGCTGGATGATCATCAACGTTTCATTGTCGGAGGGGTGGAGAACGTGCTGCACTGCCTGTGGCGCCAGCCCGCAATCTGCGCTCATTGGCCCGAAGGCACCACGCTGGCCGCGCTGAACGGAGGGGCAACCTTGGGCCGGGCGGTCAAGATCAGCCGCAATGACACAGGCGGGTTGACGGTGACCGATCTTTGGGGCGTTTCGCGTGATTATGCCGCAGTGCTGGTCACCTGCCAAAGCCATCTTCTGACCACCTCGGTCGCGGTGGATGAGGCCTTGTTCGACCAAAAACTTTGGATGGCACTGGACCGCACCCGCTACATGCAGGCCGCGAAGACCTTTGTCATGGTGGACCGCCCGTTCTGGAACGACATCGACCCGGCCATCGGGCGGCCGTTGCTGTCGATGACGCTGACCGATCGGAACACCCGCGGCACCTATTTCTTCGATAACGGGCCGGACAAGCCCGGGGTGATCTGCCTGTCTTACAGCTGGATGACCGACGCGCTGAAGGTGCTGCCCTATGGCCCGGAAAAACGCGTGGAGCTGGCGCTGGCGGCACTGGAACGGATCTATCCGGATGTCGACATCCGCAGCCATATCCGCGGTAATCCGATCTGCGTCAGCTGGGAGGCGGACGAGAATTTCCTTGGCGCCTTCAAAGGGGCATTGCCCGGCCATTACCGCTACAACCATCGCATGTATGGCCATTTCATGCAGGGCGAGATGCCGATGGAACAGCGCGGCATCTTCCTTGCAGGTGACGGTATCAGCTGGACCCCGGCATGGGTCGAAGGTTCCGTGCAGACGGCGCTGAATGCCGTGTGGGGGATCATGACCCATCTCGAAGGGAAATGCGCCGCAGAAAATCCCGGACCGGGCGACCTCTGGCCGACGGTCGGGCCGGTGGCCCTGCCTGACTAAACCGCTTGCGGTACCCGGGAACCGGTCACAAACGATCCAGTTCGCAGAGAGCAGAGCAATTCTGAAGCGGAACCCATCCTATGCCCGCCCCGGGGATGACTGAGCGATGCCCACTTGGTCCAGCACATCCTGCCTTCGGTCGCTGCACGAAGGCTGTCGCTCAAGGTGACCTGCACTGAGAACAAAGCGGCGGTTCTGTCGCGTGCACTGACCTGCCGCCGACGATGCACCGCTATGTCCGGTCTGCGCGAAGGCCTCGACATCTACAAACTGACCACCCACGCCGGTTCACGAGCGCGATCTGCCTGCGCCAGATCAGCGTGACATCTGACACCATCTTCGCTCGCCCACACTGGCATTCGTCAAGGTCGAAGGGCTCTGTTGCATAAAACCGGTGAGGGATTCATCTGGTGCATCCAGCATGGTAGCTGGTTTGGATGAGCAGACCGACACGCCGAGCTGCAAGACCCGGAGCTGGCGTAGCTACAACGAAGGGCTCAAGCGCCGTGGCTCACTGACGATCTGGTTTGATCCAGGCATGACGTGGGAGGCCGCTGCGACTGGCAAGCGCGGCCGCCAACCCGACTGCAGCGACGCAGTTATCCAGACTTGCCTGACGATGAAGGTGCTGTTCGGCATGGCGTTGCGCCAGATCGAGCGATGGGAACGCCACTGGTCCGAGTGACCATGGCGAGGCGGCATCAAGGTCGAGAGCGAAGGAGAGTGGCAATCGCCGGAAAAACAGTCCCCCGGACTGTTCTTTGGCCCGGCTCATACCCGCAAGCACGGCGGCCCCAAACGCCGGGTCTGGCGCAAGATCCACATTGGATCGACGAGAGATCCCTCGAAATCCGGGCGGCAGAGTTCACCACCAGCGACATTGGCGACGCGCCCATGCTGCCCGAGCTACTCGACCAGATCCCGTCCGAGCAGGAGATCGCCAGCGTCACCGCAGAATTGCCAGCGAGTGCGCCATCGGTTCGAGCACCGCTGGCGACGCTTTCGACACCCGAAAGTGCCACGATGCCATCGCCGCCCGAGGCGCGGCCGCGATCGTACTGCCCCTCAAGAACGCCAAACCCTGGAAACCCTACACCGCCGGGGCGATCGCCCGCAACGAGGCCTTGCGCGCCTCCAAGCGCTTCGGCCGAACCATCTGGCGACGATGGAGCGGTATCACCGACGAAGCCGCGCAGAGATATGAGGAGGATCTGAAAACGATCCGGGGGATCGCTTTCCCGACGATTGGATGCACTGCGTCAAGCTGCTGGGTCAGCGCCTAACCGCCCGGGACTTCGACCGTCAGGTTGCGGGGTTCCAGGTCCGTGTGGCCGTGCTCAACGTCTTCACCGCGCTCGGATCACCCATCACAGAAGCCAAGGGATAAGTCTGTCAGAGGGAAGGGGAAGCTCGGCCTTCAGCCTATTTGTGCAACAAAGCCTACCCACCGAGAACGGTAAGGTAAGGTCCGTTCCCATTCTGGTTTCAGCGACCACTGTAGCGGTTTCCTGCTCTGGTTACCGCATGCGGCCCGCCGGTAGTTGAACTTGCGGGTACGATCACAACGGCGGTCGGATGAATCCATCCAGGGCAGCGCGTTCGCCGACATTTGGTCCAATGGCAGCATGTGAGCGGTCATCATTGTGGTCTGCGCTTATCCGTCAACTACTCCGCCATATCCAATCGTGAAGCAGACCATGATCAAGAGCGTACTGGCAGTGCCCCAAAATCTGCCTCAGTAACTGGCAACGAAGGCTTTCGGCATGTTGCCTCAATGCGGAAACTATAGATTTTGTAGCGTCATTGAGAATTACACCGCATGCGTATGATTATCTGCGGATTACACAGATCTTAACCTCTCACACAATATAATCCCGATAAGTCCCGCTTATCGAGGATATGTGATTCCACCCGCATCACGACAACCGTGCGGACTTGGGACACCAGATTTTGGGAACAGATAATGCACCAAGCATGACTCTCTGCTTCATTCAGCGGGAACCATCGACAGCCGTACACTCTCTTATGTAGACGATGGGGCGCCGTGACCGTCGCACACTTCTGCATAACGACCACAACTCAGTGGCAGCGCGGAGCGCGGCGGACCGTACACCCCGCATGATAGCGACCCGCCTTTTGATGGAAAGTGGTATCGCCTCTCATGACCTGAAGCCGTAGCCGCTTGAGCTTCGATCAACGGCCGAAGCCTTCCCCGTGGGGAAGGTCAGTCAATCTGATCCAGCAGCTTTGACACTGCGACCTCCAGACGCCGCCGATCCACCGCCGAAAAATCACGCGCCAGCCGGATTTCCAATCGTCCGTTTGCCGCCGTGCATTTCGCGCTGCCCTGCGGGCGAGCGATCTGAAATGTCGTCTTTGCCTTACCAGCGGGCAAGGCTGTCGGGGTCTGTCGCGGCACTTTCTCCGCGTCACCCAACTCCCCGCCCTGCCCCGCATAGCGGCGCAAAATGTCCAGTTCATCCTTGACCGAACGTGTGTCCCAATCCTTGAGATCGGCCTTGATCGCTGCGACCAGCCCCGGCACTTCCTCCAGCTTCGGCACCAACGCCAGGCCAAGCGCGCGCGGAATTTCCTGCACATACATCAGCACGTCGCCCAACCGTTCGACCAGCGGAATGAAGCTGCGAATGTAGCTGCGCTTCTGATACCCTGCGGATTTGAACAGGATCGCCACCGCCTTTTCGGGGTCGTTTTCCGCCGTCAACGGGTCCATCGCGTAATGCAGCGCCAACTGGGCCATCTCGGCAAAGGAGATGTCCTTGCGAACCATGTTCTCGTCGACCATCCGTCGGTAAAGCTGCTCCAGCTGATCGCCGCGCGCCGCAATTCCGGCTGGGATGCGACCCCATTTTTCGGCATCCCCGGTCTCTTCCAGCAATTGCCGATAGGCCGAGAGACGCCGCCAGCCCTGAATAAGCTCGTAGCGACCGTTCACGGCGGGTTCGACCTGGATCGGGTTCGACAGTCCAATCTCACGAATGGATTCGATCAGCTCGGCCAATTCGAAATCCGCGCCCTGCACACGGTCGCGGATCAGCTTGCGCGTATCGATCACGTCCAGCGAGATCATGTCGACGATCAGCCCGGCGCGTTTGAGGCGGACATGCTCCTGCGCCAGCGCATCGTTTTCCTGACGGATCTGCGCTTCGATCCGGGCGCGGTCGCGGGTGGATTCAGCCGTCTCAACGATGGCCGACGCCATGGGACCGCGACGAGCACCCTCCTCATCCTTCCCCACGGGGAAGATTTCGGCGTCACCGTCGGGCATCTCGATATCGAACATGCGGCGCTTGCGGCTCATGCGTCGACCTCCACCTTCTCCCATGCAGCGATGACATGGGATTTGAACTCCTCATAGGCCTGATCAAAAGTCGCGCGCGCACGGCGCCAAGTACCACGCGTCATCTCACGATAGTCGATCTCATAGATCGAGCTCAGGAAGCGACCAGACTGCTCAACCGCGCGCGTCAACTCAATGGGATTTTCGGCCATGCGTTCGCCAAAGACCTGCCGGAACGCGGTAAACATTGCGGTATGCAGTTCGTTCGACGGCTCGAAGCGGGTCATCAGGAAGCGGACATCGGCAAAGGCCTTGGGCAGCCGAACCTTCCCCGTGGGGAAGTTTTCAAAGCCATGCGACAGATCCTCCAACGCTTCAGCCAACTGACCAATGAAGCTGGTGGTCGAGTCATACTCCCAATAGCCGGGACCGGAGGGGATATAGAGCATGTCGGCCGCGAAGACCGCGTTCATTGATTGGTAGCCAATGGCCGGCGGGCAATCGAACAGGATCAGGTCATAGGCATCGTCAGGCAGGCTGTCGAGGAAACGAGACACCGCGCCAAAGAAGGTCCATTCGGGATTCAGATGCCGGTACTGGGCACTGGCGAACTCGACGAAGGCAGCATTGGCGCAGCTGGGTACGATATCAATCGTCGACCAGGCCGTCGGCTTGATGAAGTCCGCGGGACGCAAGGTGCCAAGACCCATGTCGCTGATCGAGGCGGGCAGCTTACGCTGGGGCAGGGCGGTTCCCGACTCGGCCCCAGCTGCGGCAGCATTCATGCGCTCGGTCTCACGCTCGAGATCACGGGCCATGATGCCCCAGACGGTGTGATCCTCGCCAACATCGGACAGGCCCATGGAGTGGCTAAGCGTTGCCTGCGGGTCGAAGTCGACGACCAGAACGCGGTAGCCGTCCAGAGCCGCGGCATGGGCGAAATGCAGGGCGACCGTCGACTTGCCCGCACCACCCTTGAAATTGGCGATGGCCGCGCGCAGCGCGCGCTTGCCCTCGGGACGCGGCGGCATCAACGTCTTCTTGTTGATGCGGACGCGGCGGCGCAGCTCATTGATCTCATCGAGTGAGAACCAACGCTGGCGACCATCTTCCTCGACTTCCCCGAGGGGAAGGTTCGGGTCGGCGGCCAGCTTGCCGCGGAAGGTCGACTGGTTGATGCGGAAGATAAGCTCGGCCACCTCCCAGCTGGAAAAGCGGCGCAGAGTCTTTTCATTGTCCGGGCTGAAGGTCTGACGCCGAATCCACCCCTGCATCTTCAGAGATTGCGACTGCAGGCGGGCAAGGTCTTCGTGTGTATACATGTTGTGCCTGTATTCAAGGACGCTAATTTCTATCCGTTTCGCTTTTACGCCGGATTTGCGCTTTAGGCAAAAGAGAAGTTCAATCGAAACGGGATTTCATCAATGCCTGCGTTCCTTGGGCGAATCGCCGCGCCGGACATTGCGTCTCGCGGCACAGCCGCCAGAGGAAATGAGGGACAGGTATCTGAGCAACATCGGCGAATGAGGGACATCTGTGGCGCATTTAGGGACACCCAGGATGCCCCCCTATACCAATGATACCGTTCTTAAACTTAGTTTTGGGTTCGATCCGACTATCTCGGTCCAAGGCGCTTGACAGAATCAATCAGCCGGACGCAAATTCAGTGAAGAAATCGAAAAGCGTTGTGCTTGCCCTAAACGGCACGATCGACACAGACGCTTATCAGGACAGAACCGCCCTAAAGGCGGCCATTGAAAGCGACCGGATATCCTCCGGCGGGCAGGGCAGTGATGCAAACGATCAGGGCCGTCGGTCGAGAGGCGGCGTCGAAGAAATATGACCTTCTCTCGGCGATGATGGCGCATGCGCTGGCCGGAGACCAGCACCGACAACGGCTGGTGCTGCGCCTGATGGCCTTGATCACGGCCCGCTACAATTGGCAGCATGATGAGCTGACCATCGGCCAGCGCGAGATCGCCCGGCTGTGGTGTGTCGACGCGCGAACGGTCAAGCGCGACATGGCCAAGTTGCGCGATCTGGGCTGGGTCGAGGTCAAACGCCAGGGTGCGCGGGGCCGTGTATCGGTCTTGGGGTTGAACCTTGAGCGGATCATGCTGGATACCCGACGGGAATGGGCCAATATCGGCGAAGATTTCGTGAGCAGGGTAGGGGGACCGGCAAACGAGCCAGTCTCGCAGGTTATTCCGTTTCCACGCTCTGTCGTACCCGCGACGAAGGGAGTTTGGGGCGAGGCATGCCGGCGTCTGGCGGATGAGGATCAGGGACTTTGCGACAGTTGGTTTCGGGCGCTGGTGGATGGCGGGATCGAGCAGGGCTGCCTGACGCTGATTGCGCCTAGCCGCTTTCACGCGAACTATGTCCGCACCCATTTGATGGGCCGCCTCCTCATCGCGGTACGGCGCAGCGATGTAGCGGTCGAGCATGTGCGGATTGAGATAGCGTGATATACGGGGGGACCCAGCTACATGGTCCCAGACGGCCATTTAGTATTCCTCTCGGCAGGGGAAGAGCCATAAGTCCGTGCATGCGGCGCACCGAATATTTTGAACTGAAGCTTCTGCGCGGGGGCACCAGAGCTGACCTGCTGCCCGCTTTCTGGACTGGATCGAGCTGGAATTTTCTAGTTTATGCCCTGCCTACCAATTTTGGACCATCTAAAGCCGGAGTTTCCGGCCTTGGTCATGGCGGCGGGCTGGTGACGCGGCCGGGAAAGTGCAGCGCGCTCGGGACGTTGTATCCGATGGCGCTGTGGGGT
>NZ_JACVAW010000031.1:0-30399 GCF_014851995.1 Paracoccus sp. PAR01 | reverse complement strand
GGGGTGCTGGTGCTGATGGTCTATGCGATCTTCGGCCTGACGCTTTACGTCCTGCCGCCCGCGCAATGACAACCGACACGACCCGCGTCCTTGACCCGGTTTCGCGCGCGACCGAGATCCTGTTCGGCCTGATCATGGTCCTGACCTTCACCGCCTCGCTGAATGTGACCGAGGCAAGTCGCGCTGACGTGCGGCTGATGCTGATCGCGGCGCTTGGCTGCAATCTTGCCTGGGGGCTGATCGACGCGGCGATGTATCTGCTGTCGACCCGCGCCGAAAAGGCCTTGGCGATGCGCATGATCGGAACCGTCCAGAACGCGCCCCCTGCGCTTGCCCGGCACGAGATCGCGGCCACCCTGCCCGCCTATGTCACAGCCTCTCTCGACGAAGACGATATCGAGCGGATCCGCCAACATCTTGCCTCTCTTCCCGCGCAGGATACGCACCCCGACGCCACCGACCTGCGCGCGGCGGCAATGGTCTTTGTGCTGGTCTTTTTCGGCACCCTTCCGGTCGCCCTGCCCTTCCTGCTGATCAAGGATGCCCAGTTGGCGCTGTGGCTGTCCCACGCCATCGCCCTCGCGTCGCTTTTCGTCGCGGGCAGCACATTGGGACGGCTTTGGGGGCGACCGTGGCGGGTTGGACTTGCCATGGTGGCAGTCGGACTTATCCTTGTTGGCATCGCATTGGCGCTGGGGGGCTGAACATGCGGCTTCTTCATGCCTATGCCACGCTGTTCTGGGCGGTCATCGCAGCCTTTCGCAGCACGCGCGTTCAGGCGCTGCTGCTGATCTGCGCGCTGATCGCGCTGGCGCAGGCGGCGGTTTTTGCCCGGCTCGAAGGCTGGCGCTTTCTGGACGCCTTCTATTTCGCGGTCGTCAGCATGGCCACGGTCGGCTATGGCGACCTTACCCCCCAGACACCGCTGGGCAAGATTTGCGCCATGGGTTTCCTGCTTGTCGGGATCGGGGTCTTTGTCCTGACAGTATCGTCCATCGCGCAAGTGATCCTGCAGCAGGTCGTGCAGGCCGAAGAAGCCCGCGACAATCCGCCTGACGATCCGGGCGGCGGTGACTCACGGTAATATACAGTCCGCCCGGTCCCCGCACATGCCCAGCTGGGTTAGGATGCGCGCAGCGCCAACGGAGGATCAGTCGTGCCAGACAAGATACAATTCGAAAGCCTTGCCGGACTCTCGCCCTTCGAAATCAAGGACGAGTTGATCAAGCTTGCTCGCGCCGGTGCCGAGAAATCCTCCGGCACTTTCCTGAATGCCGGGCGCGGCAACCCGAACTGGATCGCCACCCGCGCCCGAGAAGCGTTCTTTCTGCTGGGCCAGTTCGCCTTGACCGAGGCCAGGCGCAGCTACGACGACCCGGTTGCGGGGCTGGCAGGAATGCCGCCGCGCGACGGCGCGTATCAGCGCTTTACCCGCTGGATCGCCAAGCAGACCCGCATCCAAGAGGCGGATTGGGACGATGAGGATGGCATTCCTCCGGCCCGAACACTGGGCGATGCGGTCGAATTCGCCATCGCGAAGTTCGGCTTCGACCCCGATGCCTTTCTGCACGAACTGACGGACTCGATCATCGGCGACAATTACCCGGTCCCCGACCGCGCCCTGCATCACAATGAGATCATCACCCATGAATATCTGATGTGGGCAATGTGCGCGGGCCATCCTCCGGGGGTGAAGTTCGATCTGTACCCGGTCGAGGGCGGCACGGCGGCCATGTGCTACCTGTTCAAGGCCCTGAAGAACCAGCGGCTGCTGAATGCGGGCGATACAATCGCGCTGGCCACACCGATCTTCACGCCATATCTGGAAATGCCCGAGCTTGAGGATTACGGCCTGCACGTCATCCGCGTGAATGCCGAGCAGGAGGACAGGTTCCAGCTGACCGAATCCGACCTGACCGCGTTGGAGGATCCGGCGGTCAAGGCGCTGTTTCTGGTCAATCCCGGCAACCCTTCGGCTGCGGCGATGGACAGGGATTCGATCCGCCGTCTGGTCGATTTCGTCAATACCAAGCGCCCGGACCTGATGATCCTGACCGATGATGTCTATGGCACCTTTGTTCCCGACTTCGAGTCCATCCTTGGTCACCTGCCCCGCAACACCATCGGCGTCTATTCCTATTCCAAGTATTTCGGCTGCACCGGCTGGCGTCTTGGCGTGATCGCGGTGGCGCAGGACAATATCTTTGACGAAAGGATCGCCGCCCATCCTGCCGAGGTTCAGGCCCTGCTCGACAAGCGCTACCATGCGCTGACGCCCAAGCCGCGCGAGATCCGCTTCATCGACCGCATCGTTGCCGACAGCCGCGATGTCGCGCTGAACCACACTTCGGGCCTGTCCCTGCCGCAACAGGTGATGATGACGCTGTTCGGCCTGGTCGAGATGATGGATGCCGAAAAGATCTATCAAAAGGCCTGCATCGCCATCTGCGTGAAACGCTTCCGCAATCTGGTGGACGGGCTTGGCGTGGAATCCAATCCCGGCCCCTATTTCGACCACTATTACGGCGTGATCGACCTTGAATTCTGGTTGCGCAAATATGTGGGCGAGGATGTCGTGACCTGGGTCAAGCAGAACATCCACCCGCTCGACATCCCGTTCCGACTGGCCGAGGACCACGGCATCGTGCTGCTGAACGGCTCGGGTTTTGCCGCGCCGAACTGGTCGGTCAGGGTGTCCTTCGCGAACCTGAACGATGACGCCTATCTCTCGATCGGGCGGGCGGTCCGCTCAATCGCAAGGGGCTATGTGCAGGCCTATCAGGCAGCGACCGGCAAGACGGTCAAGCTTTAAGGAGCCGCTTCCGTTCGATGTGCCAATGTTGCGTCCCAGTGCTTCAGCACTGGGACGCAACAGCATTTGCGGCACCCGTTTCCCGAAGCCCCTTCCGCAATATCAAAACTGTTGCCCAATTCTTAAAAACTAGTCATACAAGTTTTGCAGATTCGGGAGACAGTATGTGACCGCGATTTCAGGTGATGACGCTGCAAGCCACGCCAGCGGTCTGGTCAGCAGCGCGATTGTGGCGATTACCCGGCATATTCGGGCGCATGAATTGAATCCCGGCGACCGCCTGCCCAGCGAAGCGGTTCTGTCGCGGGAATTGAGCGTCTCTCGCACCGTCGTGCGCGAGGCCTTCAGATCGCTGGCGGCGGTGCGACTGATCGATCTGAGCGCGGGCAAACGCGCGACTGTGGCGCAGCTTGACGACCGTGCCATGTCGCTCATGATCGAACATGGCGTCGATACGGCGCAAATCAGCATCAATCAGGTCTATGACGCGCGTCGCACCATCGAAATGCGCACCGCCGCGCTGGCCGCGCTACGCCGCACCGATGCGGAAGCGCGGCTGATCCTTGGTCACGCGCAGGCGATGGTCGATAATTTCTCTGACGCGGACAGCGTGATGGAAAGCGACCTGGCCTTTCATCTTGAGATCGCGCGCGCGTCGCGAAATCCGATCTTTTCCATCCTGATCGGGGCCTTTCAGGGGATCGCACGCCAAACCTGGCCGATTGGATGGCGCAGCCGATCCTCGGACGCCGAGCGACAGGCTATGAACAGGATCCATGTCGAGCTGGCCGAGGCGATCAGCGCGGGCGATCCGCAAGCCGCCAGCCAGCTCATGGCACGACATTTCGATGAAAGCGCCAAGGCACTTCTCGCCGCCGGAATTGCATAGAGGACAACCGGATGAAGATCACGAAACTTGAAACCGTTCGCATTGCCGAACGGCCGAACCTGCTTTGGGTGCTGGTGCATACCGACGAAGGATTGACCGGGCTTGGCGAAACATTCTTCGGCGCCGAAACGGTCGAGGCCTATATTCACGAATATGTCGCGCCGCGTGTGATCGGTCGCAATCCGCTGCAGATCGATCTGCTGGCGTCGGAACTGGTGGGCTATCTGGGCTTTCGTTCATCCGGCGCCGAGGTGCGGGGCAACTCCGCCTTTGACATCGCGCTGTGGGATATCTTTGGCAAGGCAACGGGCCAGCCGATTGCGCAGCTTCTTGGCGGTTTCAGCCGCAATGAAATCCGCACCTACAACACTTGTGCGGGGACCGAATACATCAAGAAGGCGACCGGCCAGACCACGGCGAATTATGATCTGTCGTCGGCAGCCATCCGCGACTACGACGATCTGAACGGCTTCCTGCATCGCGCCGACGAACTGGCCGAGTCGCTGCTGGAGGAAGGCATCACCGCAATGAAGATCTGGCCCTTTGACATCGCGGCGGAAAAGTCGCGCGGCCAGTATATCTCGATGCCCGACCTGAAAACGGCGCTGCAGCCGTTCGAGAAAATCCGCAAGGCCGTCGGTGACCGCATGGACATCATGGTCGAGTTTCACTCGATGTGGCAGCTTCTGCCGGCCATGCAGATCGCCAAGGCGCTGGAGCCCTATCAGACCTTCTGGCACGAAGACCCGATCAAGATGGACAGCCTTTCCAGCCTCAAGCGCTATGCTGCCGTTTCGCCCGCGCCGATCTCGGCCTCGGAAACGCTGGGCTCGCGCTGGGGTTTCCGCGATCTTCTGGAAACCGGAGCCGCTGGCGTTGTCATGCTGGACATCAGTTGGTGTGGTGGCTTGTCCGAGGCACGCAAGATCGCGGCGATGGCCGAGGCATGGCATCTGCCCGTCGCCCCGCATGACTGCACCGGCCCGGTCGTGCTTTGCGCCTCGACCCACCTGTCGCTCAATGCCCCGAATGCCCTGGTTCAGGAAAGCGTGCGCGCATTCTACAAGACGTGGTACCGCGACCTTGTCACCGCACTGCCCGAGGTGCGGAACGGCATGATCACCGTGCCCCCCGGCGCGGGCCTGGGCATGGAGCTGAACCCCGACCTTGAGAAGGCCTTTACGGTCTGGCGTCGTATCTCGGTCGCTGACTGATTTCGGACCGAAGGCTGCGTTTCGGATGCGGGCCCCAGCGGCTTGCATCCGTGCGTAAAGACAGGTCACTCGCTGCCGGAATGCAGCGACAAGAAGGTTCCGCAAGTCAATGCCTTGACAGCCTGCTGCATATTCTGAAGCATCCTGCCCTAATAACAGGCACCCGACTGCCGGGACCGACACAGGGAAGAGTGTTTCAATCATGACCTCAGCGATTGCTGCCGATCTCGTGCTTCGGCACGGGAAAATCTGGCCCGGCTATGGGTTGCCGCTGGCCGAATCTCTGGCGATTACCGGCAATCGGATTCTGGCGCTGGGAAGCGATGCCGAGATTGAGCCCCTGATCGGGGCTCAGACGAAAGTCGTCGATCTGGCCGGACGCTTTGCCATGCCGGGGTTGAACGACGCGCATCTTCATCTGATCTCGACCGGGCTGCTGCGCGGACAGGTCGATGCCACCGCGGATGCCGCGCCGACCCGTACGGATCTGCTCCACGCGCTTCAGGCCCGCGCCGCCACGACCCCGAAGGGAGAGTGGATCCGCGCGCGCGGCTTTGATCAAACCCGCTACCCGGATGGGCTGATGCCCACCGCTCAGGAACTTGACGCAGCGCTGCCCGATCATCCGGTTTCGGTGACGCGCGCCTGCGGCCATGTCACGATCGTCAACTCGTTGGCTTTCGCGCGGGCGGGGATCACGGCGGATACGCCTGACCCGGATGGCGGTGTCATCGGGCGCGAGAACGGGCAGCTGACCGGGATGCTGGCGGAAAACGCCCAGAATCTGGTCTATAGCGTGCAGCCGACGCCCTCGCTTGAGGAAATCATCGACGCGATCGAGGCGGGTGGCCAGCATCTTGCACAGTTCGGCATTACCTCGTGCATGGATGCGGCGACGGGCCAGATCGACGGCATGACGGAAATCCGCGCCTATCACCTTGCGCTTCGCGACGGGCGGCTGCCGGTCCGGGTCTGGGCCACGCTGCTGGGCGATCCCGGCTCATCCATCGTCGAGCCCTGCCATGACGTCGGCCTTGTCACCGGGGTCGGTAGCGACATGTTCCGCATCGGCGGCGTCAAGGTCTTTACCGACGGCTCGGCGGGTGGGCGCACGGCATGGATGCGCCAGCCCTATCACGGCCAGACCAACAATTACGGCGTCCAGATGCTGCCGGACGCGCAACTGTTCGAACTGGTCGATCGCTATACCTCGATGGGCTACACCATGGTCTGCCATGGCATCGGCGATGCCGCCATCGACCAGCTTATCCGCGCTTATGAGCGTGTCCGTGCCGCGAATCCGGATGACGCCCGTCGCCACCGGATCGAGCATTGCGGCTATGCCGATGCCGAGATGAACCAGCGGATGCTGGATTCCGGCATCCTGCCCGCGCCGCAACAGGCCTTCATCTATGATTTCGGCGATGCCTATGTCTCGGTTCTGGGACCGGAACGCGGCTTGCGGTCTTATCCGATCGCGACCTGGGACCGGTTGGGGATGAAGCCCTCGACCGGCAGTGACTCACCGGTCTGCTCTCCGAACCCGTTCCCGGATCTTTACGCGATGCTGACGCGCAAGACCCATAAGGGCACGGTGATGGATGCGTCCGAGATCCTGACGCCCGAACTGGCCCTGCGCGCCTATACCGAGCATGGCGCCTATTCGCAGGGGGCGGAAAAGGTAAAGGGACGGCTGGAGCCCGGAATGCTGGCAGATGTCGCGGTGTTCGATCAGGACCTGCTGACCGCCGATCCCGAGACGATCCTGCACCACACCCGTTGCGAGATCACGATTCTGGATGGGCGCATCGTTCACGACAGAAGCTGAGGCCCGGTGCGGGGAGGCATCGGTCCGCAAGACCACCAACAGAGGGGGCGCAATCGCGCCACAGGGAGGAAAGACATGCTGACCAGACTTAGCCTGATGGCGATGCTTGCGCTTGGGACGGCGACGGCCGCCCTGGCACAGGATGCGACACCCAAGGACGGGGGGACGCTGGTTTTCGCAGCGCCCTACGGCAACTCGATCACCTCGCTGGACATGACGGCGACGCCCCATACCCAGGACGAGATCGTCGGCAAGGCGCTGAACCGCTCACTGTACAAATGGAACCCGGACAGCGGCAAACCCGAGCTTGATCTGGCGGAATCGGTCCAGAAATCGGCGGATGGCAAGACCTATACCTACAAGCTGCGGGATGCGACCTTCCATAACGGCGACAAGCTGGACGCGGATGACGTGATCTGGTCCTACAACCGCATCGCCGATCCCAAGAAGGCCCTGCCCGCTGCCGAACAAGTGCTGCAGATTGCGGGCGTGGCCGAATTTCAGGCGGGCACGGCCGATCATATCGCCGGCATCAAAAAGATCGACGACAAGACCGTCGAGATCACCGTCACCAATCTGGCCGATCCCGGCTGGAACCTGATGTCCAACTATGCCCCGATCTACTCCAAGGACTATCCCGAGGATCAGCTGGCCTCGAAGCCGAACGGCCTTGGCCCGTTCAAGCTGGCGAATTACGTTCCCGGCTCCAAGGTCGAGCTGGTCAAGTTCGACGGCTATTACGAAACCGGCAAGCCGCATCTGGCCAAGCTTGACATCATGCTGATGGGCGAGGCCGCCGCCCGCGACGTTGCCTTCCGCAATGGCGAGATCGACGCGAACGTGCTGGGTCCGGTTCAGTACGAGGCCTATACGCAGGACCCGGCGCTCAAGGACCAGATCCTTGAAGTGGCCGAGGTCTATACGCGCAATATCGGCTTCAATCCCAAGATCGAGGCCTTCAAGGACAAGCGCGTCCGTCAGGCCATCAACCACGCGATCAACAAGGACGTGATCGTCCAGAGGCTGCTGAAGAACAAAGCCTATCCGGCGGTTTCATGGCTGCCGGTCTCGTCCCCGGCATTCGACAAGGACGCCAAGGCCTATGCCTATGACCCGGAAAAGGCCAAGGCGCTGCTGAAGGAAGCGGGCTACGAATCCGGTCTGAAATTCTCGGTCACGGCGACCGACAATGAAAGCTGGGGCCTGCCCATTGTCGAGGCGATCATCCCGATGCTGGCCAAGGTCGGGGTCGAGGTCACGACAGATCCGGTTGATGGTTCGGTCCTGTCCGACAAGATCCTGTCCGATAATTTCGACGGCTATATCTGGTCGAACTCATCGGGTCCGGACCCGCTGAAATATCTCAACTGCTTCCATTCGGCGACCTCGCAATCGGCCTGCAACTACGTCAAGTTCGCCAACCCCGAATTCGACAAGCTGATCGAAGCTGCCGGGAACGAAACCGATCCGGCCAAGCAGAATGATCTGCTTAAGCAGGCCAACAACCTGCTGCTGGAAGAGGCTCCGGTCTGGTTCTTCAACTATAACAAGGCCGTCATGGCCTATCAGCCCTGGGTACATGGGCTGAAGCCGAACGCGATGGAACTGGCCATTCAGGATTACGAAGACATCTGGATCGACGAGAACGCCCCGGCAACGCGCAAGTAACACTCAAAGGGAGGGGCCCGGAAATCCGGGCCCTTCCAGCCTTCCGCAGAATTCCACCAAAGGCAGAACCAGCAGATGATGCGTTTCATCCTTCGCCGGACGTTGCAGATGATTCCCACCATGCTGGCGGTCATTCTGATCATTTTCGTGATCTTCAGCGTCGTGCCCGGCAGTTTCATCACCTCGCTGATGTCCGAGGGCCGAAACGCCACCAATGCGCAGGTGCTGTCGCATCTGAATGAGCAGTTCGGACTGGATCAGCCGCTGCCGGTCCGGCTCTGGAACTACCTCTCGGGTCTGGCCCATTTCGATCTGGGCATTTCCTACCGCACCCGCGAGCCGGTCTGGAACGTGATCGAGCCGCGGCTCTGGCCCTCGATCAAGCTGGCGCTTTGCGCCATGGGCTTTGCGGCCTTCGTCGGGATTCCGCTGGGCTTTCTGGCCGCACTTAAACCCGGCAGCGTCTTTGACAGCGGCACGATGGTCGTCGCGGTCTCGGGTCTGTCGCTGCCGGAATTCTGGTTCGGGCTGTTGCTGATGTATGTCTTTGCGCTGAATCTGGGCTGGCTGCCCAGCTTCGGCTATCAGCCCGGCAGCATCCGGCACATCATCCTGCCCGCCATCGCGCTGGGGGTCGGACCGATGGCGCTGCTGGCACGGACGACCCGGGCGGGGGTGCTTGACGTGATGAACGCCGATTTCGTCCGCACCGCCCGCGCCAAGGGCCTAGCCGAGCCGCGGCTGGTGCGCAGCCATGTCGCCCGAAATGTGCTTGTTCTGATCCTGACGACGATGGGGCTGCAGATCGGCGCACTGATGGGACAGGCCATCGTGATCGAGAAGCTGTTTTCATGGCCCGGCATCGGTTCATTGCTGGTCGACAGCGTTTCCGTGCGCGACATCCCGGTGGTGCAAGGCGCGGTTTTGGTGATCGTGCTGTGGTTTCTGGTCATCAACATGCTGGTCGATATCGCCTATGCGCTGATCGACCCGCGCATCAAGGTGAGCTGAACCATGAGCCTTCGTTTCAACTTCGCGCTGGGTCTGGCGCTGGTGGTTCTGGTCGTCCTTGGCGCAGTGCTGGCTGGCCTGATCGCGCCTTATGATCCGATCATGGACGCGGATCTGATGAACTCCGAAATGCCGCCCAGTTGGGAGCATTGGATGGGCACCGACGGGCAGGGCCGCGATGTCCTGTCGCGGGTGCTTTACGGGGCGCGGGTCTCGTTGACGGTCGGGCTGATCTCGCAGCTGATCAATTCGGTGATCGGGACGGCGCTTGGGGTCTCGGCCGGGTATTTCGGCGGCTGGTGGGATGATCTGGTGAACGGGCTGACCAATGTCATGCTGGCCATCCCCTCGCTGGTCTTCGCGCTGGCGATCATGGCGGTGCTGGGGCCGGGACTGCCCAGCCTGCTGCTTGCTCTTGGCCTGACCAACTGGTCCTGGACCTGCCGGATTGCACGATCCTCGACGCTCTCGCTGAAAAATCAGGGCTTCGTGCAGGCCGCCAAGACTGCGGGCTTCGGCAACTTCAACATCATGCGCACCCAGATCCTGCCCAATATCCTTGGCCCCGTGCTGGTGATCGCGACGCTGGGCATCGGCGGCGCGGTCCTGTCCGAGGCGGCCCTGTCCTTTCTGGGCGTCGGCATCCGTCCGCCGCAGCCCAGCTGGGGCAACATGCTTTCCGATGCCCGAGAGCTGATCCGCACCGCGCCCTGGGCCGCGATCTTTCCCGGCCTTGCGATCTTTGCGACGGTGCTGGGCTTCAACCTGCTGGGCGACGGTCTGCGCGACATGCTCGACCCCCATATGAGGACGCGGACCGCATGAGCCAGTTTCTTCCCGATCCGGTGCTGTCGGTCCGCAACCTGCGTCTGGGCATCGGCAAACGGTACGAGATCCTGCATGGCATCTCATTCGACATCCTGCCGGGCGAGACCTATGGGCTGGTGGGGGAATCCGGCTCGGGCAAAAGCGTGACCGGGCTGGCGATCATGGGCCTGCTGAAGCGCCCCCTGAGCGTCACCGGCGGCACGATCCATTTTCAGGACCGCGACCTACTGAAGATGCATCCGCGCGAACGCCGCCAGTTGCGCGGCGACCGCATTGCGATGGTGTTTCAGGAACCGATGACGGCGCTGAACCCGCTGGTCACCATCGGTCGCCAGATCGCCGAGATGTTCGTGATCCATCGCGGCATGGGCTGGCCCGAAGCACGGCGCAAAGCCGTCGAGGCGCTGGAAAGCGTGCGTGTCCCCGCCCCCGAGGAACGCGCCCATGCTTATCCCCATCAACTGTCCGGCGGCATGCGACAGCGCGTGATGATCGCGATTGCATTGGCGTGCCGCCCCGACCTGCTGATCGCGGATGAGCCGACGACAGCGCTAGACGTCACCGTTCAGGCGGGCGTGCTGGAACTGATGGCCGAGCTTTGCCGCGCCGAGGGCACCGCGGTCCTGTTGGTCAGCCATGATCTGGGTGTCATCGCCAATATGTGCCAACGCGTCGGCGTGATGGATCAGGGGCGGCTGGTCGAGGAACAGGACACCCGCAACATCTTCACCAACCCGCTTCATCCCTATACGCGCGGCCTGCTTGCCGCCCGACCCCGGCTAGGCTCTCGCATGCCGGGTCAGCGCAGCCGCCTGATCGAGCTGGACGAAGTCGTCAACGCCAAGGATCGCGGCCGCGACATGCCGACGCTGATCACCCCGCGCGACCCGCAGCTTGCCACGGAGACAAGGGCATGACCGCGCCCCTTCTGGAAATCCGCGACCTCAAGGTGCATTTCAACCTGCCCCGTCAAAGCCTTCTTGGCCCCCGCCGCGTGCTGCGCGCGGTGGACGGCGTGAACCTGACGCTGCACGAGGGCGAATGCCTGTCGATCGTCGGGGAATCCGGCTGCGGCAAGTCGACAACCGCACTGACCGTCATGGGCCTGCAGGAGCCGACCTCGGGCGAGGTGTTGTATAAGGGCAAGCCCCTGAACGGTCCCGGTGCCCCCTCGCGCAAGCAGCGCGCCCGGATCGCGCAGATGGTGTTTCAGGACCCTTACGCCTCGCTCAACCCGCGCCAGACGATCGGCTCGACCCTGCTGTCGCAGCTGAAACTGCATGGCCTCGCCTCGGGGTCCGAGGCGCAGGACCGGGTCGCGGCGATGCTGAAGCGTGTCGGCCTGCAGCCAGACCATGCCCGGCGGTTTCCGCATGAGTTTTCGGGCGGCCAGCGCCAGCGCATCGGCATTGCCCGGGCGCTGATGCTCGACCCCCAGATCCTCGTGCTGGATGAGCCGGTCTCGGCGCTGGATGTCTCGATCCAGGCGCAGATCATCAACCTGCTGATGGATCTGCAAGAGACGCTGAGACTGAGCTACATCATGATCTCGCACGATCTGTCGGTGGTCGAACATGTCAGCGACCGGGTCGCGGTGATGTATTTCGGACATGTGGTCGAGGAAGGCGACTGGCATTCGGTCTTCACCCGCCCGACCCACCCCTATACCCGCCGCCTGATCGGCTCGGTCCCCGACGCCGAGGCGATCCTGACCGGCGCGCGCGGCGTGCCGGACGGTGTCGCGATCCCCTCGGGACGCAGTTTCTCGCCGGATATCTCCATCCGGCGGGACCCGGGCCAGTCCTCGGAACCCAGCGCCCTGGTCCCGGTCGGGTCGGATCACCGCGTTCGACTGGCGATCTAGCGTCTGCATTGGGTCTCGGCTACCAACGGCGCAGTCCAGCGGATGCCACATGATGCGATCCCGCGACCACAGACCATTGCATCGGGCATAGGAGGGAAGACATGGCACGGGCACGCGATTTCGGACTGGTTGCGGAGATCATGCCCCCCGGCATCGGCAATGCGATCACCGACGTTCCGGGCGTGCAGGTCGGTCATGTCACCCTGCGTCAGGGCAAGGTGAATACCGGCGTCACCGCGATCGTGCCGCAACCCGGAAATCTGTTTCTGAACAAGCTGACAGCCGCGGTCGAGGTGATCAACGGCTTTGGTAAAAGTGCCGGGCTGATGCAGGTGGCCGAGCTTGGGACGCTGGAAACCCCGATCCTGCTGACCAATACCTTCGGTGTCGGCACCTGCGTCAATGCCCTGATCCGGCATGCGATCAGCGAAACCCCGACCATCGGGCGCGAGACATCGACCGTCAATGCGGTCGTCTGCGAATGCAATGACGGCCCGCTGTCGGATATCCAAGCGTTCGCCGTGACCGAGGCGGATGCCCTGCACGCGCTAGAAACGGCAGGGGATACGGTGGTCGAAGGATCGGTCGGAGCCGGAACCGGGATGTCGTGTTTCGGCTTCAAGGGCGGGATCGGGACCGCGTCACGCCGGATCGGGAATGAGGATCGGGATTGCCATCTGGGTGTGCTGGTTCTGGCGAACTTCGGACGCGCGGGGGATCTGGTGCTGCCCGACGGCCGCCGCCCCGATCCACACGCTGCAGCGCAGGCCGAGAAAGGCTCGATCATCGTCGTTCTGGCGACCGACGTGCCGCTGGATCAGCGCCAATTGCAGCGGGTCTGCCGCCGAGCCGGTGCCGGGATTGCGCGGCTGGGTGCCTTCTGGGGTCATGGCAGCGGCGATATCGTTCTGGGCTTCACCACCGCCAACCGCGTGCCGCATGTGTCTACAAAGGACACGATCGCGCTTTCCAGATTGTCCGAATCCCGCATCGACGACCTGTTTCGCGCTGCCTGTGAAAGCACCGAAGAGGCGATCCTGAACGCGCTGTGCTCTGCAACCTCGGTCACCGGGCCTGACGGAACGACGCGTCCATTGCTGGCTGACTGGCTGCGTGGCCGTTGATCTTGGCAGCTCACATCCGTCAAGCCGGGATCATGCTGGATCTATATCGCCGCTGACGGTCTGCCATTCGTCGTTCTGCCCGACGTAGTGGGCCGATAAGGCCCAGGTTGCCTGTTGTGAGGCTTTGGCATCCACCGTCCGATGCGCTGCCCCGTATCCGTCAGTAGCTGATCGCGGCGCTCGCGTGCAGTTCCTCGACCGACGGCTTGGGGAATCCGAAGAATTCAAGATAGGCCGGGATCTGCTCGAACAGCATGTCGGTCCCGATCTGATAGGCACAACCCTTGGCCCGCGCGGCATGCAGCAGGGGGGTGATTTCGGACTTCATGACGACCTCGCCGACAAAAGTGGTGTCGGAGATCCGTTCGGGGTCCATGGGCAGAGGGTCGGTATCCCTCATCCCCAAAGGCGAGGCGTTGACGACCAGATCGAAGCCCGCCGGGTCATTCGAGCCGGTCTGCAGCGTGATCGCCGGATAGGCGGCAGCGATGCGATCTGCCAAGGCCTCGGCGCTGCTGGCCTGCGGATCGAACAATGCCAGTCGCGCGACACCCGCCTTTGCCAGTGAGGCCGCGATGGCCGATCCGACACCGCCGCAGCCGACGACCAAAGCCGAGGTCCCAGCAAGGGTCCTGCCCTTGCCCGACACGCCCCGCACAAAGCCCTCTCCGTCGAACATATCGGCCTCGATCGCGCCGTCCTCGGCAAGCCGAAGCGCGTTGGCGGCTCCGGCGATGCGCGCCGTGACCGAGATGCGATCCGCCAGCGCGAGCGTCGAGACCTTGTGCGGCATGGTGACAAGGGCACCGTGGATATTCGAAAGCCGGAACAGCAATCGCAGGAATTCCGGGTAATCCTCGGCCTTGCAGCCCATCGGAACGACCACCGCGTCGATTCCCCGGCGCTCGAACCAGGGGTTGTAGATCATCGGCGATTTGAAGGTTGCGGTCGGATAGCCCAGATGCGCGATGAGCTTGGTTGTTCCGCGGATCATGTGACTTTTTCCTTTGAATGGTTAGGCTGGAGTGCGCGGCCCCAACCGTGGGGGACCGCGCCAGATCGTGGATCAGCGGTTCGCCAGCGCCTGATTGCGCAGCCGATCATAATCGTCCACCGGCACAGGGACGGCGTTGGGATTACCAAGATCCTCCATCCGGACCCGGTAGGTTTCGCGTGCGGACCAGCATGCGGCAGCGGCGATGACCGTGATGGCGAAGGCGATCGAGCCAACGATCATCGGCACATTGGTCGAACCGGGGGGTGCGACAGTCGCGAACAGGGCAGGCAGCATCGCGGTGATGGTGGTGCCGATATTCTGCGAGATCGCCATGGACGAAACGCGGGTCCGGGTCGGGAACAGCTCGGGATAGAAGCTGGGGAAGACCGCGTTGTAGCCCTGATAGACCACACCCCACATCAGCAGCGACATCAGGACCGCCAGCGGAACCGAATGGATCGAGATGGCGTAAAGATAGCCGAATGCCAGCAGACCAGAACCCAGCGCACCGATGATGATCGGCGGACGGCGGCCAATCTTGTCCGAGAGGTTGCCGATGACCGGGATAACGGCGCAGGCCAGGATGTTGCCCATGACCGGGATCCACAGATAGACATCCTTGTGGAAGCCGATGCCATAGGCGGCCTGCACCGCGTAGGCCGCGCCAAAGACCGTGGCAACGACGGGGATCGTGTTCATCAGCGCCATGCAGATCACGCGGATCATGTCGGGCCACGAGGTGCGGATCGCCTCGACCACCGGGGATTTCGGGGTGGCGTGCTTGGCCTCTGCCTTCTGGAAGGCCGGGGTTTCGTCGACTTCGCGGCGGATGATCCAGCCGGCGACGATGACCAAGAAGCTTAGCAGGAAGGGGATGCGCCAGCCCCAGCTGTTGAAGGATTCCTCCGGCATGAAATGTGCAAGCGGCAGGAAGACGGCGGCGGCAAGGATCTGACCGGCCTGCACACCCTGCAGGGTGAAGCTGGCAAAGAAGCCGCGTCGGCCAAAGGGCGCGTGTTCCAGCACCATCGAACTGGCCCCGGAGATCTCGCCCGCGACCGCGAAGCCCTGCACAAGGCGCAGGATCACCAGCAGGATCGGGGCGAGGATGCCGACCTGCGCATAGGTCGGAAGCAGGCCGACAAGCAGGGTCGAAAAGCCCATCAGGAACATGCACAGGATCAGCACGTTCTTGCGGCCGTGGGTGTCGCCCCAATGGCCTAGGACGAAAGCGCCGATCGGCCGGGCGATATAACCCACCCCATAGGTGGCCAGGGACGCGATGATCGCGGCGCGCGGATTTTCGGATGGAAAGAAGATCTGCGGAAAGACCAGCGAAGCGGCCGTCGCGTAGATGAAGAAGTCGTAATATTCGAGGGCAGAACCGATCCAGCCGCTGGCCGCAGCCTTGCTGGATTGGCTCTTGCCCTTTGATGACAAGGCCGGAGAAGTGGTCATTTGAACCTCCCTGATAGTGGCGCCGGCTCCTCAGGCGCATTCTGAGCCGACAATTGGCAAAAGAGGCTCGTAACGTCAAAGACCGTCTGATGGAATGCATTAACTCAATGTTAATGCCTGGATCGCAGGATTGGCGGCATGCGGGCCTTGGCCAATCGCTGAATGGGCGTATGAACTTGTTTTTCCCGGCGACTTGCGTGGCATTTACAGCCGTGGCGTGTTTCAACCGATAAGGTTCGACTCCGGGGCGAGGCCGTTGCGCGCCGCAATAAAACTGTCACCAAGATTGGTCGTCCGCCGTTCGCGCGCTATCGGTGCCGCGAAAGCGAGCCGCGCAGGTACGTTCTGCACACATGAATCGGGATCGCATTGTGGATCGGCGCCCTGCGCAAAATCGCTAAAGGCACCACGCGGAAGCGCCGTTCCTGTCAGGAGCGGCGCGGCTATCTTAGATAATTTCTATAGGGGCGTATCACACCGCGCATTGCCTAGAGCGGACTGCCAAACAACCGATGACTTCTGCCCGACCCGATGAAACGGATCGGGCGGGATCGTCCCGACGCTGGATGGAATGCGCTGAATCTAGCTGCGCGGCATTCCACGCGGCTGCATGGCCCGCTTCTGTGCGGCGATGCGGAAGGGGGCGTTGGGCGCGCCATAGCCGTCATATCCGCCTGCGCGCTGCACGATCTCAAGGAAGAAACCTCCAGGCAGCGCGGTCGAATAGAATTGCATGAACTGCCCGGCGGCATCCTCATCATACATGATGTTATGCGCCCGCAACCGCTCGGTCAGTCTTGGGTCCAGGCCGAAGCGGGCCTCGATATCATCGTAGTAATTCGCGCCGATCCTGAGGAAGGGGAACCCTCGGGCGGCCATTTCGGCGGCGGTCGCGAAGATATCCTCGGTCGTGAAGGCGATATGCTGCACCGAGGAACCGAACGTGTCATGCAGGAACTGCCCCGCCACCGTCCCACGAGCCTCGGCCCCGTTCAGGGTAATACGCAGATTGCCCGCCCGTATGGCCTGGCTGCGTACCAGCCCCTCGGGATCGACCACATCCACGACCGGCGTTTTCTGTCCGGTAAAGAGCGTGGTGTAGAACAGCGACCAACTGAGCATGTCCTCATAGGCCATGGTCTGCGCCAGATGGTCGGTGCCGACCAGCCCCGCGCCCTGCGGCGCCGGATGGTCAACGGCAAAGTCGATGTCCCAGATACGCGCAAGCGGGGTTTGCGAATCCAGCAGTCGCAGGACATTGCTGCCCGCCCCCCGGACACCCGGAATATCCAGCTCCTGCGGGGCGCGCGGCGGGACATGTGGTTCGCCGCCAAGCGCCACGGCCCGCTGAAAGGTCGCGGCTGCATCGGGGACGACCAGCGCCACTTCGGAGACATGCGTGCCATGGCTAAGCCAGGCACTGTGGGCATAGCCTTCGGCCTCGCTGTTCACCAGCAGGTTGACACCACCCTGACGCCAAAGCGCTACCTGCTTGGTCAGATGCCGCCCCGCCCTTTCGAACCCCGCCGAGGCCAGCAGCGTCTCAAGCTGCGAGGCGTCCTCCTGCGAGGTGGCAAATTCGACGAACTCGACCTTTTCGACCGGATCGGCAGCGGGAAAGGCTGGCAGGTTGACCTTCATCGCGGGCTCGGCCCTGCGCACCCGGTCCATCAAGGCAACAAGGCTGCGATGCCCGTCGCGCGCAATCAGCCGAGGCAGCCCCGCCCGGAACTGGTCGTTGAAGATCTCAAGGCTCAGCGGCCCGTCATAGCCCGTGGCCATGACCGCGCGGGTAAAGGCCGTCACGTCCAGATCGCCTTCGCCGGGCATGTTGCGGAAGTGCCGTGACCAGTACAGCAGGTCCATGTCGATTGCGGGCGCGTCGGCAAGCTGGACGAAGAAGATCTTGTCACCCGGAATGCGCCGGATGGTCTGCGGGTCCACCCCGCGGCCCAGAGTGTGAAAGCTGTCAAGGATCAGGCCGATATTGGGATGATCGGCGCGGCGGACGATTTCCCAGGCATCGCGGTGGTCGTTGATGTGACGACCCCAGCACAGGGCCTCGTATCCAACGCGGATGCCACGGTCTTTGGCGATCTCGCCCAGTTCGTGGAAATCCGCAGCGGCGCGATCGATCCCGCCAAGCGCCTCGGGATGACAGGATGAGCAGAACAGGACCAGATCCGTTCCCAACTCGTCCATCAGGTCAAACTTGCGCTGCGCCCGCGCGAAAGCCCGGGCGCGAAATGGTTCGGGCAATCCCTCGAAGTCGCGGAACGGCTGGAACAGCGTGATTTCCAGCCCGTGGTCGCGGACCATGCGGCCAACCTCGCGTGCCGAGAAATCCGAGGCGAGGAAATCCTGCTCGAATATCTCGATCCCATCGAAACCCGCTTGCTGGATCGCAACAAGTTTTTCGCTGAAACTGCCCGAAATCGAGACCGTGGCAATCGAGGTTTTCATGGCCAACCCTGTTGTTAACGGCAAATTCTTGCAAATGCCGCACGTAACTGCAAATACGCAAAGTGCTATCCGATTAACTTGTTGTTATGCTCTGACTGCGTCAGGATAGGCGCGCCAAGCACGATCCCGCGGACAGGCTGGACGCGAGCGCGGGTTATTGGTGCCGGAATTTCATGCGGGCAATCCGCACCCACTGCAGCTAAGATCAACGCCATGAAAGAACTGACTCTTCGCCAGGTTGAAGTAATCCGCGCCGTGATGATGGCCGGTACGATTCAGGGTGCGGCCAAGCTTCTGAACGTCTCGGCCCCGGGAATTTCCCGGCTGGTCAAGCATACCGAGGAATCGCTGGGGATCCGGCTGTTCGAACGCAAGGCCGGGCTTTTCGTCCCCTCCTCCGAGGCGGCCCCGATTTTCGAGATGGTGCATCAGGTCCATCGCCAGATGGAAAACCTGAACACGGCTGTCGCATCGCTGCGCAAGGGCGAGGACGTGCGACTGTCCTTCGCCTCGGCGCCCTCGATCGCCCAGTTCATCGCCGCACGCGCCATCCGCAGCATCCGGGCGCGCTTCCCCGATCTGTTCATCGACCTCAACATCCTCAAGATCGAGGAAACCTCGGACTATCTGCTGCTCGAACGGGGCGAATTCGTGCTGATGAGTTCAGCCATCCAGAACTCGGCCCTGAACAGTGAACCGCTGGTACAGGGCAGACTGGTCGTCATCGTTCCCGAGGACCATCCCCTTGCCGCAAAGCCGGTGATCTCGGTTCATGATCTGGCGCAAGAGGAATTCGTCGGCGTCGACCCCACAGACCCCTATGGCGAAATCCTTGCACGACCGTTTCGCGAGGCCGGAATCGAGCCGCGCTATTCGATGCGCGGACGATTTGCTCAGACCGTGGTCAGTCTGGTGCGCCACGGGCTGGGCGTGGCGATCATCGACGAATTTTCCGTGGCCGAAGTCTACATGCCGGGGCTGGTGCGCCGCCCTCTGGCCGAGCGCGCCGGCATAACCGCATGGGTGGTGACCAAGAAGGACCGCCAACTATCCAGCTTTGCGGAATTCGCCATCGACCGCTTCCGCCGAGAGCTGAGCGCCGCCGTCCGGGAAAACTTGGAGCCGGGTCCACAGGGATGATTATCGTCCCCCGCCGGTGGGGGACGGATGAACCGAAACAGCAACCTTTGCCGAAAATATGGGCGCAATCTTTGCTGCGCGTTTGGTAACATGTCTGGGGTTTGGTTTTCGTGGCTCGATGCTTGCTTTCGGACCACAACTCCACGAGTAGGGGCGGCTCAAGCTGCCGGCATAAGGAATTGACAATGAACATAATCAGATCTGCGCTCTCGGCCACGGCCATGCTTTGCGCCACGACTGCAATTGCGAGCGCGGAACCGATCAAGGTCAAGGTCTTTGTCGGATCGATGTTCGAGATCGGTGAAAACAGCGGCGACCGCGCCGGTGAATATCAGAACTGGTATGAGCGCTACTGGCAGGACACCAAACCGCACGAGGTCAAAGGCGCCTTCCGCCCGGTTCACTGCAATGACGATGGGGTTTGCGGCTCTGTCCTCGGCATGGGCAAGGTCAACTCCTCCGCCTCGATGCAGGCCATCTTGCTGAACCCGGATTACGACTTCTCGGAGGCCTATTTCATCCTGTCCGGCGTCGCGGGCACACCGCCATCGCGCGGGACCATCGGAGATGTAAGCTGGGGCACATGGCTGGTGGACTATGATCTGGGGCATCGCTGGGCACCTGAAGAGGGGGAACCCGGCGCCCCGGTGTTCATGCCGCGCAAGGGCTACGAAGCCTATCGGCTTTTCGAACTGAACCCTGCTCTGGTCGATTGGGCTGTCGAACTGTCGAAGGACGTTGAGCTTCAGGATTCGGAATCCGCGCGAAACTATCGCATGCGCTATCCCGATGCGTCAGCTCAGGCTGCGCCTTCGGTGAAAACCGGCACTCACATGACCGGTGACACCTTCTTTCATGGCCCTGGCCTGTCGAACGAAGCCCAGTACATGGCCAAGCTCTATGGTGCGGATGACTATCTGATCACCGAAATGGAGGCTGCGGCGATCGCTTTGGTGATCAACCGGACGCATGGAATTGATCGTGTCATGAGCTTGCGTGGTGCGGTCAATTTCGATCAGGGCAATCCAAAGGAAACGACCCTTCAGCACCTGGACCCGGCCCCCGGAGAAACCGCCGGCGGCTTTGCCGAGACGGTCGCCAACATCACTGCGGTCGGGGCGCCTCTGGTCGACACGATTGTCGCCAACTGGGGCGACTGGCGCACTGGCGTCCCCGCGCGCAGCAAATAGTCCCATTCCATTGTCGTCGCCCCGCGAATATGGGGGCGACGATCATTTGGGTCGCGGTAAACGTCGACTGCAGCCTTGTTGCGGTGGACTCGTTATCCTCCACTATGGGAACCCTACAGCACGCCGTCGGTCAGTGCGGGGATTTCCAATGCAGGGAACATGGTCCTGACTTCGGTATAGTCGGATTGCAGTTCGGCAATGATCCAATCACGTACCTGTTCGACCACTGGGCGCAGAGGCTTGCCCTCGGCTTGGACAAAGCAGCAATGGCGCGGCGTGATCTGGCGGCGCATGTTCGCCGGAACCAGATCTCCGTGCCGCATCCAATGGCCCACCACGCTTAGCCAGCCCCAGGCAATCCCCTGCCCCAGCAATGCGGCCTGAACTACGATGGCGTAATCGGCAAAGATCAGCGGATTGGCCGCGATCAGGTCCGATCCGGCGACAAGGTCATAGGGCGAGTAGGGCTCCCCCTCGGACAGCTTGATCAACGTCTCGCCATCCTGCGCCGAGGTGTCGCGGCGGCTGCGATAGGCCGGGCTGCAGATCGGAACCAGCACCTCGGGCATGATCGGAAAGACCCGGTGACGCGACTCACGCGCACGCAGGAAGCGCATGCCGAAATCCACATCGTCAACCGGCCCGCTCAGCGGACCCATCAGCAATTGAAACCGCAGGTCGACACTGGGAAAGACCGCCTTGAACTTCATCATCCGCGGCATCAGCCAATGGGTGGTGAAGGCAGTCGAGACCGAAATCGTCACGGTATCGACACCTAGGCTGCGATCCTCGATCTCGATCAGCGCGGCCTCGATCTGGGCGACGGCGCGGCTGGTGGCATCGAACAGCAAACGCCCGCTTTCGCTGAGCGTCACCCCCGTTCCCGCGCGGTGAAACAGGGGGGTGCCCAGATGCTCCTCAAGGCGCTGCATCATGCGGCTGACGGCAGCGGGCGTGACATTCAACTCTTCGGAAGCACGCGAGAAATTGCGCAACCGCCCTGCTGCCTCAAAGGCAAAAAGGGCGTTCATGGACGGTATCTGGCGGCGCGTTCTTCTCATTACATCATGTAACAATAAGCGCGATTTTTTTTCAATTGCCCCAGCGTTACTTTTTCGTCACCTTGAGTTCAACAGGCAGCAAAAAGCCTGAAAACGCCAACAGATCGACAGCGATCAGACCACCTTTGGTTTCGTAAGCGCAGGATGTTTTTACATTTCTGCAAACAGACCCGGCATGTCCGAACGCAACAGACAGGAGCACGTCGCCGCATGAACTCCCCCCTGCATCCGCAAAAGGTCGGCGTCTCGATCCGCAACGCCGTCAAGCGATACGGCACGTTCAAGGCGCTGGACGATGTCAGTCTGGACGTGGCACCCGGCGAATTCCTTTCGGTCCTTGGCCCCTCGGGTTCGGGCAAGACGACGCTGCTGGGCCTGCTGGGCGGCTTTGTGCAACCGACCTCGGGCAGCATCCATCTGGGCGCGACCGATATCACCTATACGCCGCCGCATCTGCGCGATATCGGTATCGTCTTTCAGAACTACGCGCTGTTCCCGCATATGACCGTGGGAGAAAACATCACCTTCCCTCTGCGGGCCCGTCGCCTGCCCAAGGCGGAATGGCCGGCCAAGCTGCAAGCCGCGCTGGAGATGGTCGAACTGTCGGGCTATGGCGACCGGGCGATCTCGGCCCTGTCCGGCGGACAGCGCCAGCGCGTCGCCTTGGCCCGCGCGATGATCTTTGAGCCGCGCCTGATCCTGATGGATGAGCCGCTTTCGGCGCTGGACAAGCAGCTCCGCGAAAACATGCAGCTGGAACTGAAACAGCTGCACGCCAAGCTGGGCGCGACGATCATCTATGTCACCCATGACCAGCGCGAGGCGCTGACCATGTCCGACCGCATCGCCGTGATGAAAAGCGGCCGTCTGGTGCAGGTGGACACGCCCAAGCAGCTGCATGACCGCCCAAAGGACTCGTTCGTGGCAAGCTTCATCGGCGAGGCGATGCTGCTGCCGGTCCAGCGGCTGGATGCCGGCAACCTGACCCTGGCGGGCCAGACCCTGCGCTCGGCCCATCCGCTGCCCAGTTCGGACGACCTGTTCCTGACGGTGCATTCCGAAAAGCTGGCCTTTGCCGGGCCACAGACCGCACCGGAAAGCAACCTGCTGCCGGGAACGGTGAATTCCTGCCTGTATCAGGGCGAAAGCGTGCGGATCTTTGTCACCCTTTCCGGGGGCGAACAGGTCAGCCTGCGCCTGCCCTCGAACCATTCCGGTTGGCAAATGATGCCCGAGGCGGGCCAGCCGGTCACGCTAGCCCTGCACCCCGAGGACACCATCGTCGTGCCTCGGGCGGCCTGAACTTCCCCACTGCAACAACAAGGATCTGGGAAATGAAACTCACCGATTTCAAGGCGATGACCTTTGACGTGGTCGGAACGCTGATCGATTTCGAAACCGGCGTGCTGGAGGCGATCCGCAGCCTCGGCGGGCCAAAGGCCGCCGCAGCCTCGGATTACGAGATCTTCGAGCCCTATCTGCGCGGGCGCGACAAGTTCTATGGCCGCTCGTCCTTTGCCTTCCGCGATGTCTACCTGTCGATCGCCGCGGAAACCGGTTACGATGCCTCGGACGCGGTCGCGAATGCCTTCCAGCTTTCGGTGCTGCGCTGGCCCGCATTCGCGGATTCGGTCGAGGCATTGGCCCGGCTGCGCAAGAACTTCCGGCTCGTCGCGATGACCAATGCCGACCGCACCGCCTTCACTGCCTATGAACATACGCTGGGCCGTCCCTTCCATGACGCGGTGACCTGCGACGAAACCGGCTATGCCAAGCCCGCCCCTGAATTCTTTGCCTTCAACAAGGGGCGGCAGTCGGCCTTTGGCTACAAGCAGTCGGAAATCCTGCATGTCGCGCAAAGCCAACACCATGATATCGGCGTGGCGCGCGATCTGGGATACACCACCTGCTGGATCCAGCGTCGCGCGGGACAGGATGGCTTTGGCGCCTCGCCGATCCCCAAGGTCGTGACCACCCCCGACTATCACTTCACCTCGCTCAAGGAACTTGCCGACGCGGTGGATGCCGAACTGGCCGAAAAGCGCTACGGCGCGGCGGCCTGAGGTAAAATCGTGACCCGGCCCCCGCTTCCCGATATCGCGTCGCTGTGGCGCGACACCGTTCAGCCAGCACCCCTTTCTCAGCCGCTGACCGGAACCTGCCAGGCCGATGTCGCCATCGTGGGCGGGGGCTATACCGGACTGTCGACCGCGCGCGCCCTTGCGGCGCGCGGGGTGGACGTGGTGGTGCTAGAGGCGAACCGGCTGGGCTGGGGCGCCTCGGGTCGCAATGGCGGTGTCGTCTCGGGCAAGTTCCGTCTGGGATTTGCCGAAATGGCCCGGCGCTGGGACATCGGCACCGCGCGGCGCATGCACGACATCGGCATCGAGGCGATCGAGAATGTCGGCGCGCTGCTGGAGGAATTCGGCATCGACGCGGATTACCGGCCCAGCGGTTCGCTGCGCTGCGCCCATCGTCCCGAGGCACTGGAGGCGCTGCGGGCGGAATGCGGCTGGCTGCGTGACACTTTGGGCGACGATGCCGTCTCGATCCTCGATGCCGGGCAGATGGCCGAGGAAACCGGCTCTCGGGATTTTTGCGGGGGCATGCTGAACCGCCATGGCGGGGTCATCCATCCGCTGAAATTCCATCGCGGTCTGGCGCAGGGCCTGCGCGAGCGCGGCATCCGCATCCATGACGAAAGCCCGGTCACCGGGATCGAACGCCGTGCCGAAGGCGGCGTGCATCTGCACCTGCCCGCTGGGCGGGTGCAGGCGCGGCAGGTGGTGCTGGCCACCAATGCCTATTCCAGCCTGACCCTCGCCTCGGCCAGCGTCGAGCGCCGGGTTGTCCCCTTCCGTTCGGCCATGGTCGCGACCCAGCCGCTGACCGGCACGGCGGGCGAGGCGCTGCTGGCGCATGGCCGCAGCTATACCGAGACCCGGCGCATGATGCGCTGGTTCCGCAAATCCGGCGACCGGCTGCTTTATGGTGGTCGCGGCGCCTTTGGCAAATCCGACAGCCCCACAGCCTTCGCTGCCCTGGAAAGGGCGATGCTGAAGCAATTCCCCCAGCTTGAGGGGATCAAGGTCACGCATCGCTGGTCGGGGCTGGTGGCGATGACCATGGACAGCCTGCCGCATCTGGGTCGGCTGGATGACCGCATGGTCTATGCCATGGGCTATAACGGCACCGGCGTCGCGCTGGCCAGCTATATCGGCGAGCATGTCGCGGATCAGGTGCTGGGCCGGACGCCCGATGCCGGTCTGCTTGGGCAACTGCCTTTGCCGACCGTCCCCCTTTATCCCATCCGCGAGATCGGCGTCCGTCTGGTTGCCGGCTGGTATCAGTTCCTCGACGCGGTGGGCAAATAGCCACGCCTAAAAATAACCGAAAAACAGGAAGGTAACACCATGACTAGCAAGCTGAAGTTCACTGCCGCGACCAGTCTGACCTTGTGCCTGGGCGTGGGTTGGCTGCATGCGGCCGAAATCACCTTCGTGTCGCAGGGCGGCGCATATCAGGAGGCCCAGACCAAGGCGATCCTCGACCCGGTGACCGAAAAAACCGGGATCGTCGTCAAGCAGGACAGCAGCCCCGATGCCTGGCCGGTCATCCGCACCCAGACCGCCACCGGCAAGCCGATCTGGGACGTGATCGATACGCCCACCAAGGACTGTCTGCGTGGTGGTGAGCAAGGCATGATCGAGAAGCTGGACCTTGCCGCGATGCCTTCGGTCGCGGCCATGCCGGCCGAATTGCGCAATGACTATTCGGTCGCCTATGAGTTCTATTCCTCGGTGCTGGCCTACAACAAGGATGCCTATGGCGAGAACAGCCCGCAAAGCTGGGCGGATTTCTGGGATGTCGAGAAATTCCCCGGCACCCGCGCGCTGCGCAACCACCCGTTGGCCACGCTGGAAGCCGCGCTGATGGCCGACGGCGTCGCCCCCGCCGACATCTATCCGATGGACGTGGATCGCGCCTTCAAGAAGCTGGAAGAAATCAAGCCCCATATCTCTGTCTGGTGGACCTCGGGCGCGCAATCCGCACAGCTTCTGGCCGATGGCGAGGCCGACATGGTGATGGCCTGGAACGGTCGGGTATCGGCAGTCATGTCCGAGGGCGCGCCGGTCGACTTCACCTATAATCAGGGCATCCTGCAATATACCTCGCTTTGTGTCCTGAAAGGGGCCCCGAACTTGGAAACCGCGATGAAGTTCATCGAGGCCGCCATGTCGCCCGAGATTCAGGCGAATTTCCCCGAGTATATCGACTACGGCCCCGGCAACCCCGCCGCCTATGAGACCGGCAAGATCTCGGCCGAGCGCGCGGCCCAGATGCCGAACTCGCCCGAAAATGCGGCCAAGCAGGTGCTGAACTCGGCGGCGTGGTGGAGCTCGCCCGAAGGCGAGGCGGCGCAGGAACGCTGGGCAGCGTTTGTCCAGCAATGACCAGCGCGCCCGACACCCCGACGGGGCGGGAGGCGGCCTGGCCGCATCCCCCCTCCGGCCCCGGCGCGACATCGCGCCGGTCCCAGCCGGCCCCAGCCCATGGCGGAACGACCATGACCAAGAACGTGACCAATTCCCTCAGCCCCGAGGAGCGGCGCGAGCGGCGGATGATCCTGCTGCTGCTGGCTCCGGCGCTGGCCGTCGTCGGCCTGCTGCTGATCGGGCCCTTGATCTGGATGGGCTGGCAATCCTTTCAGGGGCCGGAAGGTTTCACGCTGGATCATTACGCGCGCTTCCTGTCGGACACGGTTTATCTGTCGTCCTTCGTCCAGACCTTCCGCATCGCCTTTGTGGTCACCATCGCCGCCCTGCTGCTGGGCTATCCGATCGCCTATGTCGCGGCGAAATCGCAGGGCATCTGGCCGCCGATCATTCTGGGCATGGTGCTGCTGCCCTTCTGGACCAGCGTGCTGGTGCGCGCCTATGCGTGGCTGATCCTGCTGCAACGGCGTGGGCTGGTGAACACCATGCTGATCGAGACCGGCGTGATCGACAAGCCGCTGATCCTGGTCAACAACGAATTCGGCACGGTCATGGCGACGCTGCATATCCTGCTGCCGTTCATGGTGCTGCCGCTTTACGCCACGATGAAGAAAATCCCGGCGGAGCTGGAAATGGCGGGCGCGAGCCTTGGCGGCGGCGGCTGGCTGGTGTTTCGCTCGGTCTTCCTGCCACTGTCGCTGCCCGGCGTGATCGCGGGCTCGGTGCTGGTCTTTGTCCTGACGCTGGGCTTCTACATCACGCCCGAATTGCTGGGCGGTGGCCGGACCTTCCTGGTCTCGATGCTCGTGTCGCGCAATATCGAGCTTTACAACGAATGGGGCGCGGCCTCGTCGATCTCGATGGTGCTTCTGCTGCTGGTGTTCCTGATCTTCCGGCTGGCCAGCATGCTGATCCCCTTCGAGCGCATCATGGGAACGAGGTAAGCCGATGGAACGCATCTCACTTTCGCCATCCCAGATCATGCTGCGCGTCTTTGTCGGCGTCGTCCTGCTGTGGCTGATCATCCCGGTCCTGATCATCATCCCGATGTCGTTTTCGGGCGCGCGTTTCCTAAGCTTTCCGCCGCCAAGCTGGTCGCTGCGCTGGTACCAGGCCTATCTGACCAACCCGGCCTGGATGCAGGCCACGAAAACCAGCCTGATCCTGGCCACCTCCAGCGCGGTTCTGGCCACGATCATCGGCACGGCCGCAGCCTATGCGCTGAACATGACGCAATCGCGCTGGGTCAGGAACCTGCAGATCGTGCTGCTGCTGCCGCTGGTGGTGCCGATTGTCATCACCGCCGTCGGGGTGTTTCTGGTCTATGCCCAGATCGGCCTGATCGCGACGCTGAGCGGGTTGATCCTGGCCAATGTGATGCTGGGCATGCCCTATGTCATCACCTCGGTGCTGGTCGGGCTGCGCAAGTTCGACCCGACACAGGAAATGGTGGCCCGCAGCCTTGGCATGAACCGCTGGCGCGCCTTCTTTACCGTGGTGCTGCCGCAGATCCGCCCTTCGGTGATCACCGGGACGCTGTTTGCCTTTATCTCGGCGCTGGATGAGACGGTGGTATCGCTGTTCATCTCGGGCGGGGATTACCAGACCCTGACCAAGCGCATGTTCACCGCGCTGCGCGACGAGATCGACCCGACCATCGCTGCCATCTCGACGCTGCTGACCGGGATATCGTTCATCATGGTGCTGCTGATGGCGATGAATGCCCGCGCGTCTGAATCGCGGGGCAAGGCCTGAGCCGGAATGGAAAGCGATATCCTGATCCTTGGTGGCGGCTCGGCGGGCTGCGTTCTGGCCGCCCGCCTTTCGGAAATGCCCGACCTGCGCGTGACGCTGGTCGAGGCCGGGCGCGACATACTTCCGCCCGAATTGCCGGCCGAGATCGCCTCGCGCTATCCCGGACGGGCCTATCTGGACGGGCGCAACATCTGGCAGGGACTCAGCGCGCGATACGGCAAGGGGGCTGCGCGCCGCTATGAACAGGCGCGCATCCTTGGCGGCGGCTCGGCCATCAACGCGCTGATGTCGAACCGCGGCGCACCTGCCGATTACGACGAATGGGCCGCATTTGGGGCCACGGGCTGGGGCTGGGACGCGGTCCTGCCCTATTTCCGCAAGCTGGAACATGACCGCGATTTTGACGGCCCGCTGCATGGCGATGCCGGTCCGCTCAAGATCCGGCGTCCCGACGATCTGGCGTTGTCGCCCTTTGTCGGGCAGGTGATGCGGGCGCTGGACGGTCAGGGTCACCCGATCCGACCCGATCAGAACGGCCCTTGGCAGGACGGTGTGTTCCGTGGCGCGGTCGGCCAGTCCGATACCGGGAAACGACAGCCGACCTCGCTGACATGGCTCACGTCCGAGGTGCGGGCCCGGCCGAACCTGCATATCCTCAGCGGCCATCAGGTCCTGCGCCTGCTGGTCGAGGGTCGCTGCGTGACCGGGGCGGAAATCGCCGCATCCTCCGGGGAGGCGATCCGCATCACTGCCCGTCGCACCATCCTCAGCATGGGCGCGATCCACAGCCCCGCCATGCTGCTGCGCGCAGGCATCGGCCCCGCCGCAGATCTGCGCGCGCTGGGGATCGAGCCGCTGGTCGATCTGTCCGGCGTGGGCGGCAATCTGATGGAACATCCGTCGATCGCGCTCGGGGCCTATCTGCCGCCCGGTTTGCGCGTGCGCGACCCGGATGAGCATCACGAACAGGGCGTCTGGCGCTACTCCTCGGGGCTGGCGGACACGCCACCCGGCGACATGCATGGGGCGATCCTGTCCCGTTCGGGCTGGCATTCGGTGGGCATGCGGATCGGTTCGATCTTTTTCTGGGTGAACAAATCCTATTCGCGTGGCCACCTGCGTTTGACCTCGACCGATCCCCGCGCCGAACCCGATGTCGATTTCAACATGCTGTCCGACCCGCGCGATCTGGAGCGCCTGAAAGGCGCGGTCCGCATGGGCGCGCGCGCCTTGGCAGATCCCGCGATGGCCGAGAAATGCGGGCCGGTATTTCCGACAAGCTACACGCCCCGCGTCGCCAAGGTTGCAAGTCCCGGCCGCTGGAACGCGATCCAGCGGGGCGCACTCTCGGCCATGCTCGATCTGGCCGGACCGCTGCGGGCCGCGTTGGTGCACGGGCTGATCACGCAGGGCGTCACGCTGCGGGCACTGCTTGCCGATGACCAAGCGCTGACGGATTTCGTCCGGGCGAATGTCGGCGGCACCTGGCATGCCTCGGGGAGCTGCCGGATGGGTACAGCTGACGATCCCGCCGCCGTGACCGGCAGCGACGGGGCGGTTCACGGCGTCAACGGGCTGCATGTTGTCGATGCCTCGCTGATGCCGTCGATCCCCTGCGCGAATACCAATGTCCCGACCATCATGCTGGCCGAGCGCATCGCGGACATGATGAAATCAGCAATGCGCCAGTCCTGAGAGGCAAAGGATCTTCCATGCTCCGAACTTCCCACCGCATAGCGTTGATCCCCGGCGACGGGATTGGCATTCCTGTTCTTGAGGCCGCCATGGCCGTGGCTGAGGCCGCGGCACCGGGATTGCTGGAGCCGACCCGCTTTCCCTGGTCCTGCGAGCATTACCTGCAGACCGGGCGGATGATGCCCGAGGACGGGATCGAGACCCTGCGCGGCTTTGACGCGATCTTTCTGGGCGCGGTCGGCTGGCCGGCCAAGGTGCCCGATGCGGTGTCGCTGCACGGGCTGTTGCTGCCGATCCGCAAGGCCTTCGTGCAATATGCCAATATCCGCCCGCACCGCCTGCTGCCCGGCGTCGTGGGCCCGCTGCGCAAGGACGGTTTCGACATCCTCTGCATCCGCGAGAACACCGAGGGCGAATATTCCGGTGCCGGGGGCCGCGTCCATCAGGGCACCGGCGACGAGGTCGCGGTCGAGACCGCGATCTTCACCCGCACCGGCGTCGAGCGCATCCTGCGCTTCGGCTTCGAACAGGCGATGGGGCGGCGGCGCAAGCTGGCCTCGGTCACCAAATCCAATGCCCAGAAATACTCGATGGTGTTCTGGGATGAGGTCACCCGCGATCTGGCCGCCGAATTCCCCGAGGTCGAGGTCAGCCATTACCATGTCGATGCGATTGCCGCGCGCATGGTCATGGCCCCCGAGACGCTGGACGTGGTGGTGGCCTCGAACCTGTTTGGCGACATCCTGACCGATCTGGGCGCAGCGATCCAAGGGGGGCTTGGCTTTGCCGCCTCGGCCAATATCGACCCGACCCGCAAGGGTCCCTCGATGTTCGAGCCGGTGCATGGCTCGGCCCCCGACATCGCCGATCAGGGCATCGCCAACCCGATCGCCGCGATCTGGTCGC
>NZ_JACVAW010000030.1:0-36823 GCF_014851995.1 Paracoccus sp. PAR01 | reverse complement strand
CGGATTGGGCCGGGCCGCATTCGCGGACCTCGCCATCGATCATCACCACGACGCGGTCGGCGACCTCGCGGGCAAAGCCGATCTCATGGGTGACAACGATCATCGTCGTCCCGGAAGATGCAAGGCGGATGCGGCGGCCTCCTCGGTCGAGGATCTGCGCGCCACGCCAATCCCCTTGCCGAATGGTGGCTGGGTGCGGCTGGAAGACTGGCGCGCGACATTTCTCGCCGCCATGGCCCTGTCCTTGCCGATTAGCTCGACCTATCTGGTCATGGACATGGTCGTTTAAACGCTGAACACCGTGACGCTGCTGGCGCTGTCTCTGGTGGTCGGCATCCTTGTCGATGACGCCATCGTGGAAGTCGAGAATATCGAGCGCCACCTGCGCATGGGCAAGACCGCCTATAAGGCCGCAGACGAGGCCTCGGATGAAAGCCAGACCCGCGTGACCCTCACCGCCGAGCCGGGCACCACGATCGAGCGGACCGATGCCTCGGCCATGGCCGCCGCCGCGATCAAGGGCGTCGAGCATGTCACCAGCACCTTTGTCGCGACCGGCACGGCCTCGACCGGGGGGATGGGCGGCACCAGCGAGGCGGTGAATACCGCGACGCTGGTGGTGAACCTGACGCCGATTGACGACCGCAACGTCAAGCAATCCGAAATCGAGGCCGATCTACGCCGCGCCCTTGCCGCCATTCCCGGCGTCCGGGGCGAGATCGGCAGCGGCGGCAATGGCACGCAATTGCAGGTAGCCTTGGCCGGGGACGATTCCGCCGTGCTGGAGGACGCCGCCGCGCGGCTCGAAACCCAGATGCGCAGCAACCTGACCGGGGTTGGCAACATCACCTCATCCGCCACCATGCAAAGCCCCGAGATCGTGATCACGCCCGATCTGGCCCGCGCGGCCTCACCGGGGGTGACCGCGCGCGCGATTTCGGACGCGATCCGTATTGCAACGGCGGGGGCCTATGACACGGCCCTGTCGAAACTGAACCTGCCGCAGCGGCAGGTGGCGATACGCGTCATGCTGGACGAAAGGAACCGCGAGATGCTGGACCAGATCGCGCTGATCCCGGGCGCGGGCGCGAATGGCAAGGTCGCCCTTGACGCATGGGCTCGGCCTCGACTGAGCTCAACCGGCTGGACTCCAAGCGCAACGTGACCATCACCGTCGAACTGAACGGGCGCAACCTGTCGGATGTCATGTCCGAGGTGAAGCAGCTTGACGCCTATCGCAACCTGCCCGCCGGGGTCAGCGGCGTCGAACAGGGCGATATCAAGCGCCAATCCGAGCTTTTCACCTCATTCGCAACGGCGATGGCGATCGGGATTTTCTGCATCTATGCGGTGCTGGTACTGCTGTTTCACGACTTCCTGCAGCCGGTGACGATCCTGATGGCGCTGCCTTTGGCGCTGGGGGGCGCGCTTTTGCCTCTGGTGCTGTCGGGCACCAGTTTTTCCATGCCTGCGGTGATTGGCTTGCTCCCGCTGATGGGGATCGTATCCAAGAACTCGATCCTGCTGGTGGAATATGCGATCACGGCGCGGCGCGCGGGCATGAGCCGGTTCGACGCGCTGGTCGATGCCTGCCACAAGCGCGCCCGCCCGATCATCATGACCACGGTCGCCATGGCGGGCGGCAGGTTGCCCTCGGCGCTAAGCCTTGTCTCGGGCGATCCAAGCTTTCGCCAACCGATGGGGGTGGTGGTGATCGGCGGGCTGATCACCTCAACCTTCCTCAGCCTTGTCGTGATCCCGGCGGTTTTCACCTTCATCGACGATTTTGAGCATTTCGCCTTCAGACTGCTGACACGCGGGCGCAAAGGCTAAGCGCCAACCCACACCCCTCGTTTCAAACCTGCATTTACCCCGCACCGCCGGGCCTGTCCCGCGCAATCCGAAGGATATTTCGTGAAGCATTTCAGATCATTGATGCTGCCTGCAACTCTGGCCGCCTGTACATCCGAGGCCGATCAGCCCACGCAGCATATCTACCGCTATCCCGAGGGCACACCCGCCGCCAAGGTCTATCAGCCGGGAGGGCATATCAGGGCAGCGGGCTGGTGGTCGACTATCGCAACCACACCCTGTCCGAGCCGAAGGAGACTCAGCGCTGGCTACTGGAACCCAACGCCTTCCTGCTGGTCGCCGCGGATGGCACCATCGTATCCGTGGTCCGGGCACGTTACGCGGGTATGGCGGCGCGGTAAGCCGCTGCACCGTATGTCCGTACAGATGCGATTGGGTCCAGCACCCGCGGACCCGATTTGGGACCAGCGATAGGCGTTCGAGTCTTTCAGACTGGCCAGCGACTCTGCCGTCGCAAGACGCTTCCGCGACTCGTCTGCGCGCGCCTATCGGCGACGGCGGTGTCGACCAGAACGGCAAGGCCTTGATCCTTAGGATCAAGGCGCAACAGCCCATTCGCGTCCCCGAACAGCGGATCGCCGCTGCGGATGATGACCGGCCCGAGCATTTCGGCGTCCAGCACGTTCACCACACGCGTGGTGACGACATTCAGCCAACGGGCATAGACTGGCAGACCAATCTCGATCCCATCAACGACAATGCCCGCCGCACCAGCGACGAGGCGGTGTGGGTGACCCAAGCAAGTAACATGGTGGTTCCCCGCCTCTAGCCTTCTGGCGTCACGGTCAGGGTCACGCGGTCGCCGGCGAACCAGGTGTGGCCGTATTCGACCGGGGCGCCTTGTGGGTCGATGTTGATGCCGACAGCGCGCAGGATCGGGTCGCCCTCGCGCAAGCGCAGATGCAGCGCGACCACGGTATCGGCGCGTTCGGCGGTCAGGCGGGTCTCGGCGCGGGTATAGTCGGTGATGCCATGCTCGGCCAAGGCACGGGTGATCGACATTTCACGGCGCAGGGTCTCGGGCAGACCGGGAAAGCGCGACGCCGGAAAGATCGACCGAAAGAAGGCCACGGCCAGCCCGTCCGCCGTGCTGATGCCGTCAAGCACATGCACGCGGGCTTCGGGGTCAAGCTGCAACGCCGCGGCCTCGGGGGCGCTGGCATGGCGGGTCTCGATGTTCAGCAGAGTCCGCCCCGCAGCCCGCCCCATTGCCGCCAGATTGGTCGAGAACCGCGTCCGAAGGCCCAGCGGATAATCGACCGCCAGCCCCTGCACGAACACCCCCGCCCCGCGCCGCGAATGGACCATGCCGCGATCAGCCATATCGGCCAAGGCCCGGCGCACGGTATGGCGATTGACCCCGAAACGCGCGGACAACTCGGCCTCGGTCGGCAGCTTGTCGCCGGGCCTGCGCTGACCCGAGGCAATCTCGGTCGAAAGCTGCTGGGCGATTTCGGCCCAGATGGCGGTCCGGCTCATGAAGGCTCCGTCATGAAAAATTCACCATCCTCGGGCTTGTCCGACTCGGGGCGTCAGGTTAGTAATTTATCTAGTTGTATAGATATATAGACAACTTGGCAAGGTGTCCAATGACGATGAGTGAACGCCGCGACTGGATGGGGGTGCTGGCACGCAGCCAGCCGCAACGGCTGGCGGACCTGCTTGGCCCCCTTCCCGCGCATGAAATGCTACGCAATCCCGAAATCGGTGCCGTGATGGTGCGGGGCCGCGCGGGCGCCGCTGGCGCGCCCTTCAACCTTGGGGAAATGACGGTAACGCGCTGCAGCCTGCAATTGCAGGGCGGACTGGTCGGGCATGCCTATGTGCAGGGTCGCGACAAGAACCATGCCATTCGCGCCGCGATTGTCGACGCGCTGATGCAAGGCCCGCAATCCGCAACGACCCGCGAGGCGATCCTTGCCCCGCTGCAACAGGACCAGAGTTCGCACCGCGCCGCCACCCGCGCCAAGGCGGCGGCCACCAAGGTCGAGTTCTTCACCATGGTCAGGGGAGAGGACTGATGGACATGCAACCGATCTCGGGCGGGTTTGCCGATGCGCCGCGCCAATCGGCCTTGGCCTTTCGCGCCATTATCGACGTGATGTCGCGGCCCGGCCAGCTGGCAACGCTGCAGGGCGCGACCCCGCCCGCGCCGCTGTCAGTGGCGGCAGGGACGGTGATCCTGACGCTGGCCGATGCCAATACCGGCATCCATCTGGCCGGCGATCTGGACAGCCCGGCGCTGCGCCAATGGATCGCCTTTCACACTGGCGCACCGATCACCACGGCAGATCGCGCCGATCTGGCCATCGGCACCTGGGCCGACCTGCATCCGCTGGACCGCTACCGGACCGGCACGGCGGAATATCCCGACCGCTCGGCCACGTTGATTGTCGAGCTGGGCGAAACGCCCGCGCCGAATGCCAGCCTGACCGGCCCCGGCATCAAGGACCGGATCGCGGCCTTTGTGCCCGGCGCGCGTCCGACCAGCTTTCCGTTGGGCCTTGATCTGATCCTGACCGCAGGGGCGCAGGTCTCGGCCCTTCCCCGCAGCACGCAAGTGGAGTTTGCCTGATGTATGTCGCCGTCAAAGGGGGCGAACGCGCGATCGAGAACGCCCATGCCTGGCTGGCCGAGGAGCGTCGCGGCGATCCTGCGGTCCCCGAATTGTCCACCGCTCAGATCCGCGAACAGATGACGCTGGCCGTCAATCGCGTGATGGCCGAGGGCTCGCTTTATGACCCCGATCTGGCCGCGCTGGCGATCAAGCAGGCGCGCGGCGATCTGATCGAGGCGATCTTTCTGATCCGCGCCTATCGCACCACATTGCCGCGCCTGATGGCCTCGACGCCCGTCGATACGGCGGCAATGGCAGTCACCCGCCGGATTTCCGCGACCTTCAAGGACGCGCCGGGCGGACAGATTCTGGGGCCGACCTTCGACTATACCCATCGCCTGCTGGATTTCGCGCTGCTGGCCGAGGGCGAGGTCCCGCCCGCCCCGACCGCGCTGACCGGACCGGTGCAGGACATGCCGCATATCCTGAGCTTTCTGGACCGCGACGGGCTGATCGAAGAGGCCACGCCCTCGGATGAACCCCCGCCCGACCTGACCCGCGCGCCGCTGGAGCTGCCCGCCGACCGCGCCTTGCGCCTGCAGGCCCTGACGCGTGGGGATGAGGGCTTTGTCCTTGGCCTCGCCTATTCGACCCAGCGCGGCTATGGGCGCAACCATGCCTTTGTCGGCGAATTGCGCATCGGCACCTGCCCGGTCGAGGTCGATATCCCCGAACTGGGCTTCTCGGTCGAGATCGGTGACATCGAGCTGACCGAATGCGAGACGGTGAACCAATTCACCGGGTCGAAAACCCAGCCCCCGCAGTTCACCCGCGGCTATGGCCTGACCTTTGGCCAGACCGAGCGCAAGGCGATCAGCATGGCGCTGGTCGACCGCGCCCTGCGCTGGCGCGAACTGGGCGAGGATTTCACCGGCGCCCCGGCGCAAGACGAGGAATTCGTGCTGTCGCATTGCGACAACATTCAGGCCACGGGTTTCCTCGAACATATCAAGCTGCCGCATTACGTCGATTTCCAGGCCGAGCTGGAGCTGATCCGCAGCGTCCGCGCCGCCGCATTCGCCAGCAGGGAGGCCGCGGAATGACCGCGATGGATGCCTATAACTTCGCCTATCTGGACGAGGACACCAAACGCATGATCCGCCGCGCGCTGCTGAAGGCGGTGGCGATCCCCGGCTATCAGGTGCCCTTCGCCAGCCGCGAAATGCCGATGCCTTACGGCTGGGGCACCGGCGGCGTGCAGGTGACCGCGGCCTGCCTGACGCCTGACGATCGGCTGAAGGTCATCGATCAGGGCGCGGACGACACCACCAATGCCGTGTCGATCCGGCGCTTCTTCCAGCGCACGGCGGGGGTCGAGGTGACCGAGGAAACCGAGGATGCGACCATCATCCAGACCCGCCACCGCATCCCCGAGGCCCCCTTGCAGGAGGGTCAGATCATGGTCTTTCAGGTGCCGATCCCAGAGCCCCTGCGCTTTCTTGAACCGCGCGAGACCGAGACGCGGCGCATGCATGCCCTGGCCGATTACGGGCTGATGCAAGTCAAGCTGTATGAGGACATCGCCCGCCACGGCCGGATCGCCACCGCCTATGCCTATCCGGTCAAGGTCGAGGGGCGCTATGTCATGGATCCCTCGCCCATCCCGAAATTCGACAACCCGAAACTGGATGACAGCCCGGCGCTGATGCTGTTCGGGGCCGGGCGCGAACAGCGCATCTATGCCCTGCCGCCCTATACCCGCGTCGAAAGCCTTGATTTCGACGACCATCCCTTTGTCGCCAGCAAGGCCGACCACGCCTGCGATATCTGCGGCGCGACCGAAAGCTATCTGGACGAGGTGATCACCGACGATCAGGGCGGGCGGATCTTTGTCTGCTCGGACACCGCATTCTGCCGCTCGCGTCAGGAGGACCGCCAATGACCCCGCTATTTTCTGTCCGTGGGCTGGAAAAGCGCTATGGCGCGCGCATCGGCTGCACCGGCATCGGTTTCGACCTGTGGCCGGGCGAGGTCATGGGCATTGTCGGCGAAAGCGGCTCCGGGAAATCGACGCTGCTGTCCTGCCTTGCCGGTCATCTGCCCCCCGACCGGGGCGAGGTGATCTATGACGGCCGCGACGTGCTGGCCATGTCCGAACCCGAGCGCCGGATGCTGGCGCGCACCGACTGGGCCTTTGTCCACCAGAACCCCCGCGATGGGCTGCGCATGGCGGTCAGCGCCGGAGGCAATGTCGGTGAACGCCTGATGGCGGTCGGCGCGCGCCATTACGGCGACATCCGCGAAACCGCGACCGATTGGCTGGGCCGCGTGGAGATCGCCTCTGATCGCATAGACGACCGCCCCTCGGCCTTTTCCGGCGGGATGCAGCAGCGTCTGCAGATCGCGCGCAATTTGGTCACCGGGCCAAGGCTGGTCTTCATGGACGAGCCGACCGGCGGTCTTGATGTCAGCGTGCAGGCGCGTCTGCTGGACCTGCTGCGCGGGCTGGTGCGGCGCATGGGGCTGTCGGCGATCATCGTCACCCACGATCTGGCCGTGGTCCGGCTGCTGGCCGACCGGCTGATGGTGATGAAGGGCGGCGAATGCGTCGAGACCGGCCTGACCGATCAGGTTCTGGACGATCCCCAGCACGCCTATACCCAGCTTCTTGTGTCCTCGGTCCTGCAGGTGTGACGATGAATGTGATCGAACTGTCGAACGTGTCCAAGACCTTCACCCTGCACAATCAGGGCGCGGCGGTCATTCCGGTCATGTCGGATGTCACCCTGTCCGTGGCGCCCGGCGAATGCGTGGGCCTGCTTGGGGCCTCGGGCGCGGGGAAATCCACCCTGATGCGGATGATCTGGGGCAATTACCTTGCCGCATCCGGCCGCATCACCGTGGCGGGCACCGATGTCGCCCGCGCCGAACCGCGCGAGATCCTGGCCCTGCGGCGCGAACGGATGGCCTATGTCAGCCAGTTCCTGCGCGTCGTCCCCCGCGTCCCCACCATCGAGGTCGTAGCCGAGCCGATACTGCTGACCGGCACGCCCGAGGATCAGGCCCGCGACCGTGCCGCCGCCCTGCTGGCCCGGCTGCGCATCCCCGAACGGCTGTGGCAGCTGTCGCCCACCACCTTCTCGGGCGGGGAACAGCAGCGGGTGAACATCGCGCGTGGCTTCATCCGTCAGGTGCCGGTCATGCTTCTGGACGAACCCACCGCCAGCCTTGATGCGGCCAACCGCGAAACCGTGCTGTCGCTGATCGAGGAAGCCAAGGCGCGCGGCACCGCCATCGTCGGCATCTTTCACGACGAGGCCGCCCGCGACCGGGTCTGCGACCGCATGATCGACATGGCGAGGTTCGCGGCATGAGCATCTTTGCCATTGTCGGCCCGTCTGGCGCGGGCAAGGACACCTTGATCGAGGCGGCCTTGGCCGCGCGTCCCGACATCATTGCCCTGCGCCGCTGCATCACCCGCCCGGAAGCGGCGGGGGGCGAGCCCTTCGAGGGCATCACTGAGGCCGAGTTCCTGCGCCGCGAGGCTGCCGGGGACTTCGCCCTGTCATGGCGCGCGCATGGTCTGTCCTATGGCGTCCCCCCGGCACCAACCGGGGGGATCACGCTGTTCAATTGCTCGCGCCGGATGCTGGAACAGGCAGCATTGGCCTTCCCCGGCCTGCGGGTGATCGAGGTCACCGCCTCGGCCCCGGTGCTGGCGCAGCGGCTGGCCAGCCGCGGGCGCGAGACGGCCGAGGACATTGCCGCAAGGCTGGCCCGCCGCGCACCCCTGCCCGCGGGCCTGCCCGTCACCACCATCATCAATGACGGCACCATCGCGCAGGGCGTCGCGGCCTTTCTGGCCGCGCTCGACGATGCGACCAATTCCAGACCCAGACCCTCAGGTAGGACCATGACGGAAACTGTCTTCACCAACGCCACCCTTGTCCTGCCCGATGAAGTCCGCCACGGCGCCATCGTGATCCGCGATGGCTTGATCGCCGAGATCGGCGCGGCCAGCGCCACCGGCATCGATTGCGCCGGCGACCTGATCGCGCCGGGCCTGATCGAATTGCATACCGACAATCTGGAACGCCACATCCAGCCGCGCCCCGGCGTGAACTGGCCGCATGGGGCGGCGATCATTGCCCATGACGCCGAACTGGCCGGATGTGGGATCACCACCGTCTTTGACGCGCTGCGCGTGGGTTCGATCAACCGCGACAATTCCTATGCCAAATACGCACGCGGTCTGGCGGATGAGATCCTTGCCGCCCGCCCGAACCTGCGCATCAGCCACCGCATCCACCTGCGGGCCGAGGTCTGCTCGGAAACGCTGATCGAGGAGCTGGCCGAATTCGGGCAGGCGGATCGCATCGGCATCGTCAGCCTGATGGACCACACCCCCGGACAGCGCCAGTTCCGCGACCTGTCCAAGCTGGCCCAATACGTCAAGGGCAAGCAGGGCATGTCGGATCTGGAATTCGAGGCCCATGTCGCCGGTCTGGCCGAATTGCGCGCCCGCTTTGGCGAGGCGCATGAGGCCGCGACCGTGCAGGCGGCGCGGGACTGGGGCGCGGTGCTGGCCAGCCATGACGACACCACGGCGGATCATGTCGCGACCTCGGCCGCATATGGCATCAAGCTGGCCGAATTCCCGACCACGGTCGAAGCGGCGCAGGCCTGTCGCAAGCATGGCATCGCCACGATCATGGGCGCGCCGAACCTGATCCGCGGTGGCTCGCATTCCGGCAATGTCTCGGCGGGGGAACTGGCGCAGGCCGGGCTGCTGGACATCGTGTCCTCGGATTACGTGCCCGCGGCGCTGCTGAGTTCGGCGGTGCTGTTGGGCGATCTGTGGGACGATCTGGCGCGCGGCTTTGCCACGGTCACCGCCGCGCCCGCCCGCTCGGCCGGGCTAAGCGATCGCGGGCGGCTGGGCCTTGGCCTGCGCGCCGACCTGATCCGCGTGGCCCGCATCCAGGGCATGCCGGTCATCCGCGAAACATGGGTCGCAGGCCACCGCGTCGCCTGAGGCGCGCGCCCCGCAACCCCCGAATAACATTGGTCAAAACAGGTCTCCGGCGCTGCCAGCGCCGGGGGCCAAAACATGTTTCCAAGAACCAAAATATTGAAAACAAATAATTTTCCGGTTTCACATAAGTTTCAGGAAGACCGGGGATAACTGTCACACTCGGCCTCTATCACGCCCCCAGACAACGTAACCGAGGGCGATCATGCTGGAAGTTCGGAATGTGACGCGCGTCTTCGGCAGCCGTGCCGCCGTCGACAATATCAGCTTTGCGATCGACCGCCCCGCCTTTGTCGGGATCATCGGCAGGTCGGGGGCGGGGAAATCGACCTTTCTGCGGATGCTGAACCGGCTGACCGATGCATCCGCCGGGCAAATGCTGGCCGACGGGCGCGACGTGCTGGCGCTGCGCGGGGCTGACCGGCGGGCATGGCAAAGCCAATGCGCGATGATTTTTCAGCAGTTCAACCTTGTGCCGCGCATGGACGTGGCCTCGAACGTGCTGCACGGGCTGCTGAACCGGCGCTCGACGCTGGCCACCATGTTCAACCTGTGGCCGTGCGCCGATATCGAACGGGCGCTGCAGATCCTTGACCGACTGGGCATCGCCGAACAGGCCCCCAAGCGCGCTGAGGCACTGTCGGGCGGCCAGCAGCAGCGCGTCGCCATCGCCCGCGCGCTGATGCAGGACCCGCGCATCATTCTGGCGGACGAGCCCATCGCCAGCCTCGACCCGATGAATGCGCAGATCGTCATGGACACGCTGAAACGCATCAATGTCGAGGATGGCCGCATGGTCATCGCCAACCTGCACACGCTGGATACGGCGCGGCGCTATTGCGACCGGGTGATCGGAATGCGCGACGGGCGCATCGTCTTTGACGGAACCCCCGAGCAGCTTTCGACCGGCGTCGCCCGCGACATCTACGGCGCGGATGCCGGCTTCAACGAGGCCGCGACCTCGACCGCCATCCCGACCGATCACGAACCCGACCGCAGCTATGCGGACCGGATGCTTGCCTGACCAGACCCCACCGGCCCGGACGATCATGCCGATCGGGGCCAAATCCACGGAGTGACCATGAAGACCCTTGCCTTCGCACTTGCCGCCACCACCGCCTTCGCGCCGCTCGCTCAGGCCGACGAGATCAAGCAATTCAACATCGGCATCATGGGCGGCGAAAACGCCCAGGACCGCATGACCTCGAACGAATGCTACCGCGCCGCCATCGAGGCCGAGCTGGGCGTTCCGGTCAAGATCTTCACCCCCGCCGACTATGACGGCGTGATCCAGGGCCTGCTGGGCGGCACGCTGGACATGGCGTGGCTGGGGGCCTCGGGTTATGCCAAGATCTACCTGACCGATCCGAATGCGGTGGTTCCGGTCCTGACCAAGCAGAACATGGACGGCTCGACCGGCTACTACGCCTTTGGCTTTGCCCGCAAGGACAGCGGCATCACCTCGGTCGAGCAGGCCAAGGGCAAAAGCTTTGCCTTTGCCGATCCGAACTCGACCTCGGGCTATCTGGTCCCCGGCGCCGAGCTGACCGAGAAATTCGGCAAGCTTGAGGATTTCTTCTCGGAGGTGCGCTTCTCGGGCGGGCATGAGCAGTCGATCGTCGCCGTCGCCAATGGCGATGTCGCCGCTGGCGTCACCTGGGCCGACGGTCTGGGTGAATGGGAAGACGGCTACAATTCCGGCGCCTTCCGCAAGGCCGCTGATGCCGGCCTGATCGACATGAACGATCTGGTCCAGATCTGGCAATCGAAGCTGATCCCGGAAGGCCCGATGGTCGTCCGCAATGTCCTGCCGCAGGACGTCAAGGACAAGATCACCAAGCTGACCGCCGACCTGCATGAAACCGACAAGGCCTGCGCTTACGGCGTCGCCCATGGCGAGGCCAAGGATTTCGTGCCGGTGACCCATGCGGAATACGAAGGCGTCGTGGCTGCGCGCAAGCTGCAGGAATCGAACAGCTGATCGCCTGATCTGACCCGCGCCGCGCCCGACCGGGGCGCGGCGCACCCCTTGCAGGAACCCGACATGCCCGACAGCGCCATCCCCGCCACCCCGCGTCCCGACATGGCCGCGACCAGCCACGCCTATTTTGAGCTGCTGCGCCGACGCAGGCTTTATGGCGGCATCCTGCTGATCCTGTTCGTGGCACTGATGGTCTCGGGCTTTCGCTTGGCCGAAAGCCGCAATGCGGGCGGTTTCATCGACGGGCTACCTATGCTGCTGGCCTTCCCCGCCGAGGTGGTGGCCGAGGCATGGGAAAAACGCGCCGCCCTGCCCGGAATTTTCATCGAGCACTTTCCTTCATTGATTGAGACCTTGAACATCGCCGCGGTCTCGACCCTGCTGGGTGGGATCGCGGCGATGATTTTGGCGCTGCTTTCGACCCGAGGGCTAGCGCGCTGGCCCCGCCTGACCGGGTTGTTCCGGCGGCTGATGGACATGTTCCGCGCCATCCCCGAAATCGTCATCGCGCTTTTGCTGATCTACATCCTTGGCGGCGGGCCGGTTCCGGCGGTCATCGCCATTTCGCTGCATACGGCGGGCGCACTTGGCAAGCTTTTCTCGGAAGCTGCCGAGAATGCCGACCGCAAGCCGGTCGAGGGGCTGTCCTCGGTCGGCGCGACATGGTCGCAGCAAATGTGGCTGGGCGTCATTCCGCAGGTCGCACCGAACTGGCTGTCCTATGCCCTGCTGCGCTTCGAGATCAATGTCCGCGCCAGCGCCATCCTTGGCTTCGTCGGGGAAGGTGGCATCGGCTATGACCTCAAGATCGCGATGCAATGGGGCATGGGCCGCTATGATCAGGTGGTCGGGATCTTTCTGCTGCTGTTCATGGCCATCGTCCTGATCGACCGCCTGTCGGACTATCTGCGCAACCGCCTGGTGAAAGGCTGATCCCATGAGTGCCGTCGACCTTTCCCCCACGCTGAGCCATGCCGTCGCCACCCGCTTTGCCCGCCGCCGCCTGCTGTCGCTGGGCATTCCGGCGCTGGTGCTGGCCTATCTGGTCTATGCCGCGATCTCCTTCGATCTGGCCGGGCTGGCGGGTCGGGCGCGGATGGACAATGCCTCGGTGCTGCTGTCGGACTTCTGGCTGCACAAGACCCATGTCACCCGCCAGAACCGCACCGGCGCGCTGAGCGTCGCCATCGATGGCGAGGCCAAGGGCACCTATCCCGCCGACCGCCTGCCCGACTGGATCGCCCATGACGATCAGGTCACGACCATCGACCTGGGCGACGGGCATCAGGTCACCTATCTGCCCGGCGGGGCGCGCTATGACGTGCCGGGCTATGGGGTGATCGACATTCGCGAGGGCGTTGACGGGTTGCAACTGACCGCGCCGCAGCCCTTGCCCGACTGGATCAATGCTTCGGACACGCGGGTCAGCGTGACCACCGATGCCGGGCGCTTCGCCTATACCCGCGCCAAGGCCGAGACCTTCAAATACCAGCCGGGCTGGGCGATGTTCTTCTTTGCGCTGGACAGCCCGTTTCACTACATGAGCTGGCCGCAGATCGCCGCCTCGGCGCTATGGGGCGACAGAGTCGATCCGTCGATGCCCAACATCGCCGCGATGGCGCGGGATTTCTGGAAAAACCCGATGTGGCGGCATGGCGATGTGATCTGGGCCATGTTCGAAACCGTGCTGATGGCCTTTCTGGGCACCTTCGGGGCGGCGCTGATCGCCCTGCCGCTGGGCTTCATGGCGGCGCGGAACATGATGCCCTTTGGCCCGCTGCGCTTTGCCCTGCGCCGCGTCTTTGACTTCATTCGCGGCGTCGACGGGCTGATCTGGACCATCGTTCTGGCCCGCGCCTTCGGTCCCGGCCCGATGACCGGATCGCTGGCGATCATGCTGACCGATACCGGCAGCTTCGGAAAGATGTTCTCGGAAGCCTTCGAGAATATCGACGAGAAGCAGGTCGAGGGCATCCGCTCGACCGGGGCCAACGGCTTGCAGCGCGCGCGCTTCGGAGTGCTGCCGCAGGTCATGCCGGTGCTGCTCAGCCAAGTGCTGTATTTTCTGGAATCGAACACCCGCGGCGCCACCGTCATCGGCGCCATTGTCGGCGGCGGCATCGGCCTGTTGCTGACGCAGGCGATCCAGACCCAGAAGGACTGGGAAGACGTGGCCTATTACATGGTCCTGATCGTGCTGACCGTGATGGCGATGGACAGCCTGTCCGGGTGGTTGCGTAGCAAGCTGATCAGGGGCGAATAGGTCGACAGGATCGGAGTGGCTGACAATGGGGCAATGCGCGGGATCGCTCGCGCGCCCCTCCACCCCCTCACCAAACTATGCGCAGCATCCCGCGCTACCAGGCTTCATGATGCGATCCATGCGACCCGATTGAGGTTGCTGTCATTACGACCCGGCCGCTCAACGTAGTTTGCCTGCAAAGGTAGTCCAAACCTTTAGCCAATGGTTCACGCACCATTCCAAGGGCCAATCACGCTCAGGATTCCCGATGGTAGTTTTTACTCCAGACAACCCCGACTGTCTGGCTGGGTGAACGCATTTTCGGTTGCTTCCCCCGAGCGAGCAGCGCCGAGCGTGACGTCGTCCGCGTATTTGCAAACCCACTTCGGCGGCGACAAAACGCATGACCTGCGGGTCTGACGAAAACAGACCCTTCTGCGGTTAGGCCGGCGTTCAACGTCACCGAAGTCGTGTGTGACCGGAGATGTCGGGCGCACGGGACCGCGTCATTGCAGGAAGCTTCCACACATCACCTGATTGCCGCAATGGCACCATCCGCTAGCCGCAAAGCTGCTCAAGATTTGGGCGAAAATGCGAATAGGCAGATCTTCGCGTGAGAAAATTAAATTTCTCTTGAGGAAATCAATTTTCCTCATAATGATCATCTTCAAGCCCGAAACAGATGGAGATGACGATGTGCGGCATAGTAGGCCTCTTTCTGAAAAAGGAAGAGCTGCGTCCTAAACTGGGTGACCTGCTGACGGACATGCTGATCACCATGACGGATCGCGGACCGGATAGCGCGGGAATCGCGATCTATGGCGATGACGGTTTGCTCAAGATCACGGTTCAGTCCGACACCCCGGATACGACCTTCGCGGGTCTGGACACCGCTTTGACCGCGGCGCTTGAGGGGCCGGTGACGATGCGGGTGACGGACACCCATGCCGTCCTGACCCTGCCCGAAGGGACCGAGACACTGGCCCGCGCCTTCATGGCCGAAAAGGGCATCCGTGTCATGGGTGCCGGTCATTCCATGGAAATCTTCAAGGAGGTCGGTCTGCCGCGTGATGTGGCGGCGCGCTTCAATCTGCGGGCAATGTCGGGCAGCCATGGCATCGGCCATACCCGGATGGCGACGGAAAGCGCGGTGACGACGTTGGGCGCACATCCCTTCTCGACCGGGGCGGATCAGTGCCTTGTCCACAACGGCTCGCTTTCCAACCACAACCAGATGCGCCGCGTGCTGGCCGAAAAGGGTTTTGCGCCGCAGACCCAGAACGATACCGAGGTTGCCGCCTGCTATATCTCATCGCGGCTGGCCGAAGGGGCCCATCTGGGTGAGGCGCTGGAGGGCACGCTGAGGGATCTGGACGGCTTCTTCACCTTCGTCGTCGGAACCAAGAACGGCTTTGGCGTGGTGCGCGACCCGATCGCCTGCAAACCCGCCGTCATGGCCGAAACCGAGGATTACGTCGCCTTCGGTTCCGAATACCGCGCGCTTGCCAATCTTCCGGGCATCGAAACCGCCCGCGTCTGGGAACCCGAACCCGCCACCGTCTATTTCTGGGAACGCTGAGATGCAGACCGTCGACCTTGCCAACACCCCCCTGCGCGAGCTGAACACCGCCTTGCAGGCTCAGGCCGTCACCACCAATCAGACCCAATGGGAGGTGCTCAATCCCAAGGGTGCCCATGCCATCGCAGTGGGGCTTGATGCCCCGATCGAAGTCACCGTGAACGGTTCGACCGGTTATTACTGCGCCGGCATGAACAAGCAGGCGACGATCAACGTGACCGGCTCGGCCGGGCCGGGCGTGGCCGAGAACATGATGTCGGGAACGGTCGTGATCGAGGGCGATGCCAGCCAATACGCTGGCGCGACCGGGCATGGCGGGCTGCTGGTCATCAAGGGCAATGCCAGCTCGCGCTGCGGGATTTCGATGAAGGGCATCGACATCGTCGTCTTTGGCAATATCGGCCACATGTCGGCCTTCATGGCGCAATCGGGCAATCTGGTCGTGCTGGGCGATGCGGGCGACGCGCTTGGCGACTCCCTATATGAGGCGCGGTTGTTCGTGCGCGGCTCGGTCAAGTCGCTGGGCTCGGACTGCATCGAGAAAGAGATGCGCCCCGAGCATCTGGAGATCCTGCGCGACCTGCTGGAACGTTCGGGGGCGGATGCGCGCCCCGAGGAATTCAAGCGCTACGGCTCGGCCCGCAAGCTTTACAACTTCCACGTCGATCACGCCGGAGCCTACTGATGAGAGACATCATGGACACCAACCCGCAGACGCTTCCGCGGGACAGCTGGACCTTCAGCCCCGAGATCAACGCCGAAATCCGCCGCGCCGCCGATACCGGGATCTATGACATCCGTGGCGGCGGCGCCAAGCGCAAGGTGCCGCATTTCGACGACCTGCTGTTTCTGGGTGCCTCGATCAGTCGCTACCCGTTGGAAGGCTATCGCGAAAAGTGCGATACCTCGGTCGTATTGGGCACGCGCTTTGCCAAGAAACCGATCGAACTGAAAATCCCCGTCACCATCGCGGGCATGAGCTTTGGCGCGCTGTCCGGTCCCGCGAAAGAGGCACTGGGACGCGGTGCGACCATGGCGGGCACCTCGACCACCACCGGTGATGGCGGCATGACCGATGAGGAACGCGGCCATTCCGAAAAGCTGGTCTATCAATATCTGCCCTCGCGCTATGGCATGAATCCCGACGATCTGCGCCGCGCCGATGCGATCGAGATCGTCGTGGGTCAGGGCGCGAAACCCGGCGGTGGCGGCATGCTTCTGGGTCAGAAAATCACCCAGCGCGTCGCCAACATGCGCAACCTGCCCGTGGGCATCGACCAGCGCTCGGCATGCCGCCATCCGGACTGGACCGGGCCGGACGATCTGGAAATCAAGATCCTCGAACTGCGCGAGATCACCAACTGGGAAAAGCCGATCTATATCAAGATCGGCGGCGCGCGGCCTTACTACGATACGGCTCTGGCGGTGAAGGCCGGTGCGGATGTGGTCGTTCTGGATGGCATGCAGGGCGGCACCGCCGCGACGCAGGACGTGTTCATCGAGAATGTCGGCCAACCGACGCTGGCCTGTATCCGCCCCGCCGTGAAGGCCCTGCAGGATCTGGGGATGCATCGCAAGGTGCAGCTGGTGGTCTCGGGTGGGATTCGTACCGGGGCTGATGTGGCCAAGGCACTGGCGCTTGGCGCCGATGCCGTGGCCATCGGCACCGCAGCCCTGATCGCCATCGGCGAGAACGACCCGAAATGGGCGGCAGAGTATTCCAAGCTTGGCACCACGGCCGATGCCTATGACGACTGGCATGAGGGCAAGGACCCCGCAGGGATCACCACCCAGGACCCAGAGTTGATGAAGCGACTGGACCCGGTCGAGGCCGCGCGCAGACTGCGCAACTATCTGGCCGTCATGACGCTGGAATGCCAGACCATCGCCCGCGCCTGCGGCAAAAGCCATGTCCACAACCTCGAACCCGAGGACCTTTGCGCCCTGACCATCGAAGCGGCCGCGATGGCGGGCGTGCCGCTGGCGGGCACCAGCTGGATCCCCGGCCAGACCGGCTTCTAAACGCCCGGAACGAGGGCGGGACAATGCATCCCGCCCCGGCCTGACATAGTCATTCAACAGGAAAATCTCGTCATGAACGATCTCGCCGCATTCGCCTGTGACACGGGCACCAAGAGCGATCTCGCCGCATTCGCGCGGGCCAAGGGGATCAAGTACTTCATGGTCTCGTATACGGATCTGTTCGGCGGCCAACGCGCCAAGCTGGTCCCTGCCGAGGCGATCTCGGACATGGAAAAGGACGGTGCCGGTTTCGCGGGCTTTGCCACATGGCTCGACCTGACCCCGGCCCATCCCGACATGCTGGCGGTTCCCGATCCCGCATCGGCCATCCAGCTGCCATGGAAGCGGGATGTCGCCTGGGTTGCCTCGAATTGCGTGATGTCGGGCAGCGGACCGCTGGATCAGGCCCCGCGCAATGTCCTGACCCGGCTGATCGGCGAAGCCGCCGCGATGGGGCTTGAGATCAAGACCGGCGTCGAGCCCGAGTTTTTCCTGCTGACCCCCGAGGGCACCGAGATTTCGGACCCGGCCGATACGGCGGTGAAGCCCTGCTACGATCAGCAGGCGGTGATGCGCCGCTATGACGTCATCACCGAGATCTGTGACTACATGCTGGAACTGGGCTGGGAGCCCTACCAGAACGACCATGAGGATGCGAACGGCCAGTTCGAGATGAACTGGAAATATGACGGCGCATTGGCCACCGCCGACAAGCACAGCTTCTTCAAGTTCATGACCCGTTCGATCGCCGAAAAACACGGGCTGCGTGCCACCTTCATGCCCAAACCGATCATGGGCCTGACGGGGAACGGCTGCCACGCGCATATCTCGGTCTGGACCAAAGATGGTCGCAATGCTTTTGCCGATGACAGCAAGGAACTCAGCCTGTCGGATGAGGGCCGCTATTTCCTGGGCGGCATCATGACCCATGCCTCGGCGCTGGCGGCGATCACCAACCCGACGGTGAACAGCTACAAGCGGATCAACGCGCCGCGCACGATTTCGGGCGCGACCTGGGCCCCGAATACCGTGACCTGGACCGGCAACAACCGCACCCACATGGTTCGCGTCCCCGGTCCCGGCCGCTTTGAACTGCGACTGCCCGATGGCGCAGTGAACCCCTATCTGCTGCAGGCGGTCATCATCGCTGCCGGTCTGCGCGGGCTGCGCAGCAAGGCCGATCCCGGCAAGCGCTGGGATATCGACATGTATGCCGAGGGCCATACCGTCACCGGCGCGCCCAAGCTGCCGCTGAACCTGCTGGACGCAATCCGCGCCTATGATGCGGATGAAGGATTGAAATCGGCGATGGGCGAGGCGTTTTCAGCCGCCTATATCAAGCTCAAGACGCAAGAGTGGAACGCCTATTCCGCCCATCTCTCGCAATGGGAACGGGACAACACGCTGGATATCTGATCCATCGGCGGGAAACTGGTTCAACTGGTTCTCCGCTTTGGTTCACCGCCCTTGCAAGCCGCGCCCGGCTGGGTCAGGATTAACCTGTACCGCAGTCAGGATGGCGACGTGACCTCTTTGCAGACCCAGCCCGGCGGCGCGCTTGCCCAGACCCCGGAGACCGAATCCCCGACGGCCGGACCGACCGTGCAGATGGTCGCCGAGGCACTTGCAGCGCGTATCGCTGCCGGGGATTATCCGCAGGGCAGCCGCCTACCCTCGGAACGCCAATTGGCAAGCAGCCTGCGCGTCGCCCGCAACACCCTGCGCGAGGCGCTGGACATCCTGATCCGCAAGGGACTCATCATCCGCAGGGCCGGCGCCGGGTCCTTTGTCTGCGAGCCGGGCGACTGGGACGAAACCGCGCCGGTCATCGCGGCCACTGGCCCTCTGCATCTGCAGGTGGTTCGCGGCATCCTTGAACCCGAAATGATCCGGCTGGCCATCATCAATATGCCTCCGCTAGGGATCGATCGGCTGACCGCGATCCTTGCCCGGATGCAGACTGTGGCGGAACCCGACCGCTTTGCGCGGCTTGAGGATGAATTCCGTCTGGCGCTTGCCGAGGGCACCGGCAATCCGCTGCTGCTGGCCTGCTGCAATCTGGTGATCAAAGCCGGGCGACAGCGCCATCGCGACGGGTTGCAACGCCGCCGCCTGACCCCCGAGAACATCTTTCGCCTGCGGACGGATTACGCCGCGCTGACCGAAGCCGTGAGTGAACGCGACATCCCCCGCGCCCTGGAACTGGTTCAGCAATCTCTGCTGGAGGAACAAGGTCTGCTCATGCAGGATGAGTGATCATCCGCTGCGTCCACAGCAGGCCCAGTCCGGCCATCTCGCGCAGTAGCAGATCTTCGTGCCGCGACAACCAGTCCAGCACTGAACGAAAGGCCTGTATCCGCGCCTTGCCCGCAACCACACGCACCACCGGCCAGCGCCCGATCAAGGCCTGATCGATGCCGAACAGCGCCTCACCGTACCAGCGTGCTGGACCAAATGCCTGCATCATCTGCCCGCCCCGCTTCATTGCGGCCAGCACAGACATGGAATCGGTGCGGCCGCAAATTTCCACCGCCGCCTGCCATAGATCCAGCGCCGAGGCATATTCCCAGCTGACTGCCGACCAATGTCCCGGGAACCGATCGGCATAGGCCGCATGAAAGGCCGAGGGGCGGCGAAAGAAGAATGTCGTGCCCTCCAACGCCGGATCATCGAAATCCGGGAACTGAAAGATGAAGTTCTCCATGAAATCGGGCGTGGTTCGGGCGACCAGCCGTTGGTAATGATCGCCCGTGCAGGACAGGATCGGACCGCAGAAGCCCGCATCATGGGCAGCCTCGGTCAAGGCATGGACCATATGCGGCTCGGATGAGCACCAGCACAGGATTTCCGGATCGTCCTGCAGCATGGCGCGCACCATGCCCACGGCATCACGCTCATCGGGATCATAGCGCAGCTCGCGCACGATCTGCATGCCTTCGGCGGCAAATGCCGCGCGATAGGTGGCCAGCGAAGGGCGGCCCATCAGATCGTCCTGACTGCACAGGGCGACCCGGCGCAGATCGGGGCGTCGCTCTGCCAACCACTCGACCCCGGTGACGACGAATAACGGATGCACCTCGGCCGGGGCAATCAGGCTGGGGGTTTGCGGCGACAGATCAAAGGGCAGCAGCGTCGTGGTCAACACCCGGCGCGCCATCAGCCACGGCAAGGCTGGCGCGAGACTGTCCCCACCCAACCCAAGCAGCAGGCAGACGTGATGATCCTCGACCAGTTCGCGGGCCGCAGCGCGGGTCTCGCTGGGTGAGATGGCCGCGTCGCGGGCGATGATGGCGACCGGCCTACGTACCCCGCCGACCGGCAGGCCACCCTGCCCGTTCACCCAGTCGGTCCAGATCTGGCATCCCTCCAGCCCCGGCCTTCCCCAGGGTGCCGACGGCCCCGTCAGCGGCGCAAGGAATCCGATTCGGACGGCGTCCTGGCCGCGCATCAACCGTCGCGGCATGCTTCCGGTCACCGCCAGGCGCTGTGCAAAAGATGTGCTCATATTCCAAGCCTAACGCGCAGCATCCCGCCTGTCGAAGAAAGATGGATCCGAATCCGTCATTCATCAGAAGAAATTTTCTTGACTGATAAGGAATGTCGGCTCTCAATTGGTTCATGCCAAATGGATCGAAATTTAACTGCGGTCCAAACCATAAGAACAGGGAATCCAGATGACTCAGCGTGTCGCCGTGATTGGCGCCGGGCCTTCCGGCCTTGCCCAGCTTCGAGCCTTTCAATCCGCTGCGCGAAAGGGCGCTTCGATCCCCGAAGTGGTCTGCTTCGAAAAACAGGCCAATTGGGGCGGCCTTTGGAATTACACCTGGCGCACCGGCACCGACGAGCATGGCGAGCCGGTGCATGGCTCGATGTATCGCTACCTGTGGACCAATGGCCCCAAGGAGGGGCTGGAATTCGCCGACTATTCATTTGAGGAACATTTCGGGCGCCAGATCGCGTCCTATCCGCCGCGCGCCGTGATGTTCGACTATATCGAGGGCCGGGTGAAAAAGGCCGGGGTGCGCGACTGGATCCGCTTCAGCACCACGGTGCGTTGGGTCGAGTTCAACGAAGAAAGCGGCGACTTCACCGTCACCGTGCATGATCTGGAAGCTGATCACGTCTACAAGGAGCGCTTCGACCACGTCATCATCGCCTCGGGGCATTTCTCCAGCCCGAATGTGCCCGAATATCCCGGCTTCAGCCAATTCTACGGCCGCATCGTCCATGCCCATGATTTCCGCGACGCGCGCGAATTCGAGGGGCAGGACGTGCTGGTCGTCGGCTCATCCTATTCGGCCGAGGATGTCGGCTCGCAATGCTGGAAATACGGCGCCAAGTCGGTCACCTCTTGCTATCGCTCGGCACCGATGGGTTTCAACTGGCCAAACAATTGGGAAGAAAAGCCCGCATTGGTCAGGGTCGATGGCAAGACCGCCTACTTCCGCGACGGAACCTCGAAGCATGTCGATTCCATCATCCTGTGCACGGGCTACCGCCACCATTTCCCCTTCCTGCCTGACGATCTGCGGCTAAGGACCGCCAACCGACTGGCGACTGCGGACCTGTATAAAGGCGTGGCCTATGTCCATAATCCGCAGTTGTTCTATCTGGGCATGCAGGACCAGTGGTTCACTTTCAACATGTTCGATGCCCAGGCCTGGTATGTCCGCGATGTCATTCTGGGCCGGATTACCATGCCCTCCGACAAGCAGGCCCTGATGGCCGACGTGGCCGAGCGCGAGGCCCGGGAAGAAGCCGAGGACGGGACCAAATACGCGATCCTCTATCAGGGCGATTACGTCAAGGAACTGATCGCCGAGACCGATTACCCCAGCTTTGACGTCGATGGCGCCTGCGAGGCCTTCTTTGAATGGAAGCATCACAAGGCCGAGGACATCATGGCCTTCCGCAACCATTCCTACCGCTCGGTGATGACCGGAACCATCGCCCCACCGCATCACACACCATGGAAGGATGCGCTGGACGATTCCATGGAAGCCTATCTGCGCAACTAAGCCCCAGTGCGGCGGTGTCGCCGCGCCTTTTCCCCAAAAGCGACGGATGCCATGAACCGCGTCATTTACCCGCAATTGCTGCGTCCGGGTCCGCCACGGCCAAGCGGTCAGCGACTGGCCACCCTGCACGGCCCGACTGAGGAGAGGCATACCGTCCCCGGCGGCGGTGCGCTGATGCTGGCGCTGGCTGCCGGAGACCGCGTCACGATCATCAATGACGAGGGTGGCCAGCCGGTCGAAATGATCACGACAGGCATGGATGGCCGCGGTGTACCTTTGGGTTCCAACCCAAGGGAACCACATGCGCTGCAAAAGGCGCTGGCTCAGGACGATACCGGCCTTGCCCGACTTGCGCGCGGGATCAAAGCGCGCGGCATCGACCTGTCCTCCCGCTGCGCCATCGCTGTCTTTGGTCCCGACAGTCCGGCAGGTGAACGCGCCGAATTCCCGATCGCGCAAGCAGGGTGGCTGATCGTCGTGGCGCCGTCCCAGCCGATGGACCCGGAAACGGACCGGACCGCGACCCCGGTTACCCTGCTTATCGACCGGGCCACGCCGGGCATCAGGCTGGCCCATGACCTGCCCGATCCGCTTGCCGACCCGATCCTTGATATCCGCGTGAAATCCGCCACGGCCGAGGCCTATCTGGTCCGCGCCGGGGAATATATTCAGGTTCAGGACGTGGACGGGCGGCAATGCACCGACTTTCAATGTTTTGACGCCCGCAAGCTTGATCGCGGCATCCAGAACCCTCTGGACGTGACCACGACCCGGACGATTCTGGGCCACAGCTACGCCCATCCCGGCCTGCATTCGAAATACTTCGATCAGGACATGACCCCGTTGATCGAGGTTGTGCAGGACACGTGCGGGCGGCATGACGCCTTTGCCATGGCATGCTCGGCCAAGTATTACGACGATATCGGCTATCCCGGTCATGCCAATTGCTCGGACAATTTCAACGCGGCGCTGGCGGGTTTCGGGGTCGATCCCCGCAAGGGCTGGATGGCCGCGAATTTCTTCTTCAACACCTGGATCGACGCGCAGGGCGTGCTGATGATGGACGAGCCCTGGTCGCGGCCGGGGGATTACGTCCTGCTGCGTGCGATGACCGATATCGTCTGCGTTTCGTCGGCCTGTCCCGATGACACCACCGCCGCGAATGGCTGGCATCTGTCGGATATTCATGTCCGCAGCTATGCCGCCACCGAGCGTTTCCAGCGCGCCTCTGCATGGCGCCCCATGCCGGATTCCCAGCCCATCATGACCAGACAGTCGGCCTTTCACGACCAGTTCGCCGCCCTGACGCGGGATTTCATTGATTACAAAGGGTTCTGGCTGCCAAGCACCTTCCCGAATTCCTCGCCCGAGGAAGAATATCGCGCCTGCCGCGAGGGCGTGGCGATGATGGACCTTTCGGCGCTGCGCAAATTCGAGGTCACCGGCCCCGACAGCGAGGCCCTGATGCAATGGGTACTGACTCGCGACATCAAGAAGCTGGGCATGGGGCAGGTGGTCTATTCCGCGATGTGCTACCCGCATGGCGGCATGATCGACGATGGCACGTTGTTCCGCATGGGCCCGGACCGCTTCCGCTGGATCGGCGGCAGCGACTACGGCGGGGAATGGATGCGCGAGCAGGCCCGCGCGCTGGGGCTGAATGTGATGATCCGTTCCTCGACGGACCAGCTGCACAATCTGGCGGTGCAGGGCCCCCATAGCCGCGAGGTGATGGATCGCGCGATCTGGACCGCTCCACATCAGACCGCCATCACCGAATTGGGCTGGTTCCGCTGGACGCCGGGCCGCATCGGCGGTCCCGAAGGTGCGCCGGTCGTCGTCTCGCGCACCGGCTATACTGGCGAGCTGGGCTATGAGATTTTCTGTCATCCCAAGGACGGGCCCACAGTCTTTGATGGGATTACCGCGGCGGGATCATCCCGGGGCATCCGGCCCATGGGCTTGGCCGCGCTGGATCTTTTGCGGATCGAAGCGGGTCTGATCTTTGCGGATTACGAATTCTCCGACCAGACCGATCCCTTCGAGGCCGGGATCGGCTTCACCGTGCCGTTGAAATCCAAGCCCGACGATTTCGTCGGCCGCGAGGCGCTGCTGCGCCGCAAGGAGCATCCCCGCTGGAAGCTGGTCGGGCTGGAAATCGACAGTCGGATGCCGGCCCATCACGGCGACTGCCTGCATGTGGGCCGCGCGCAAGTGGGAGAGATCACCTCGGCCATGTGGTCCCCGATGCTGGGCAAGCAGATCGCGCTGGCACGAGTGGACGTGACCCATGCCGAACCGGGATCACAGATTGAAGTGGGCAAACTGGACGGGCAGCAAAAGCGTCTGCCCGCCCGCATCACTGCCTTTCCGCATTACGACCCCGGAAAGGAAAGACCGCGGTCATGAACCGCATCTCCGACCGTGCTGGGCGGGACGCGGCATGATCTCCGCCCCTGACCGTGCTCGGTGCTGCCTTGGACCGGAACGCGGATCGGGGCGGGCAACGCGTGGCTGATTGACGATCACCGGGACGTGGACGGCGACCCGGCGCCGCAATGCACCGACCTCAACCTGAACCAGCCGCGACAAGGCTGGGGGTGGGCCGGGCCAACAGGGTAATGGACAGATGGTGGATCAGACGACCTCTGGCGCGATCGCCGGAACAATTGAGGGGGCCGGGGCACCTGCCCCCGGCGGTGTCCTGCATCGCGCCCTCGACTGGCGCGGAGCCTTTTGGGTGGCGGCAGGCGTGCCGCCGCTGGTGCTGTTTTCGATCGGGGGCATCGCGGGCGTGGCGGGCAAGGCCGCCTTTGCCGTCTGGATGGTCTCGATGGTGATGGGCTTTCTGCAAAGCTTCACCTATGCCGAAATGGCCGGGATGTTCGGCACCAAATCGGGCGGTGCCTCGGTCTATGGCGCAACGGCATGGCTGCGTTATTCCAAGCTGATCGCGCCGCTTTCGGTCTGGTGCAACTGGTTTGCATGGTCGCCGGTCCTGTCGCTGGGCTGCGCCATTGCCGCCGGTTACATCCTGAACGCCCTGTTCCCGATCCCGCTTGAAACCAGCCCCCAAGTCGTCGACTGGGTGGCTGCCCATATCGCTGGCTACACCGCACAGACCCAATCGGTCCTCGACCATATCGCCGCCAATCCCGGCACCGCACCCGAAGCCGCGATCCAGGCCGTGGCCCAAGCCGATGCGGTTGCCGCGCTGACCCCGGCCCTGCGCCACTGGGAGGCTTTTGCCCTGCCGATCCCCGGCCTTGGCACGCTGCATTTCAATTCGACCTTCGCGACCGGCGTGGTGCTGATGCTGATCATCTTTGCGATCCAGCACCGGGGTATCGCCTCGACCGCGAAATCGCAGAAGCTGATGGCGCTGGTGGTGCTGGTGCCGCTGTTCCTGATCGGGCTGGTGCCGATCCTGAACGGCTCGATCAACAGCGCCAACGTCACCGGGATCGTGCCGCCATCGGCCGCCTATTCGGGCACGGACGGCGCATGGGACATCGGCGGCTGGACCCTGATCCTGGGGGCCATGTATATCGCCGCCTGGTCCACCTATGGGTTCGAGACCGCCGTCTGCTACACCGCCGAGTTCCGCAACCCGGCGACCGACACCTTCAAGGCGATCTTCTATTCGGGCCTGCTGTGCATGGTCTTCTTCTTCCTGATCCCCTTTACCTTCCAAGGCGTGCTGGGTCAGGAAGGCATGTTGTCGGCGGGCGTCGTCGACGGCACCGGGGTTGGCGCGGCTCTGGCCGGGCTGGTCAATGGCGGGCCGATCATCACCCAGATTCTGGTCATCCTGATGATCATGGCGCTGTTTCTGGCGATCATGACCGCGATGGCCGGATCGTCGCGGACGCTTTACCAAGGCTCGCGCGATGGCTGGCTGCCGCGCTATCTGAGCCATGTGAACGAACATGGCGCACCGACCCGCGCGATGTGGACGGATCTTGCCTTCAACCTGTTCCTGCTGGCGCTGGCGTCAGATGTGACGGGCTACTTCTATGTCCTCGCGATCTCGAATGTCGGCTATATCATCTTCAACTTCCTGAACCTGAATGCCGGCTGGATCCATCGCATCGACAGCCCGCACCTGCCGCGGCCATGGAAGGCACCCACCCTGCTGCTGGCGGTGAATACCGGGCTGGCCTTTGTCAACGCGCTGTTCCTGGGCGCCGGGGCCAAGGTCTGGGGCTATTCCGGGGCGCTGTGGTCGGGGCTGATCTTTGCCAGCCTGATCCTGCCGGTGTTCTGGTACCGCCATTACGTTCAGGACAAGGGCCATTTCCCCCGCGAGGCGATGGAGGATCTGGGCCTTTCCGATCACACCGATCTGGGACCGCGCCGCGCGGGCCGGTTGCCCTATCTGGCGCTGCTCGCCGGAGCCGCAGTCGTGCTGTTTGCCAACTGGTTCTTCCAGTTGCCGGGCTGAAGCCGAAAACCACCGGGCCGCTGGCGGCCCGGATGACCATCAATGACACACTGGGAGTATTGAGCGATGACGAATTCTTGGCGCTTCTCGACGCTGGCCGACCGCCACCGGGCCCTTGGCTCTGACCTTGAGGATTGGAGCGGCATGGGCACGGCATGGTCCTATGCCAGCAGCAATCCCGATGATGAATACATGGCGATCCGCACCAAGGCGGGGTTGATGGATGTTTCGGGCCTCAAGAAGGTGCATCTAAGCGGCCCTGCTGCCAGCCACGTGATCGAGCGCGCCACCACCCGCAATATCGAAAAGCTGATGCCGGGCCGTTCGGTCTATGCCGCCATGCTCAATGACGGTGGCAAACTTATCGACGATTGCGTGATCTACCGTACGGGCCCCAATGCCTTCCTGGTGGTCCATGGATCGGGTCAGGGCCATGAGCAGTTAAGCATGGCGGCTTCGGGGCGCGATGTCTCGTTGCGCTTTGACGACAACCTGCATGACCTGTCGCTGCAGGGGCCGCTGGCGGTGGACTTTCTGCAAAAGCACGTTCCCGGCATTCGCGACCTGCCCTATTTCGCACATTTGCAAACCTCGATCTTTGGCAAACCCGCGATGATCTCGCGGACCGGTTATACCGGGGAACGTGGCTACGAACTGTTCGTGCGCGGTCAGGACGCGCCGATGATCTGGGACCGCATTCTTGCGGAAGGTGCGGATATGGGCATCATCCCCTGCCGCTTCACCACGCTGGACCTGCTGCGGACCGAAAGCTACTTGCTGTTCTTCCCCTATGACAATTCCGAAATGTATCCGTTCGAACACGATCCCTGCGGGGACACGCTGTGGGAGCTGGGGCTCGATTTCACCGTCTCGCCCGGCAAGAAGGGCTTCCGCGGCGCGGATGAGCATTATCGGCTGAAAGGCAAGGAGCGCTTCAAGATCTGGGGGCTGAAGCTTGAGGGCGACAAGGTGCCGGGGAATGGTGCCCCTGTCTATCGCGATGGCAAAAAAGTGGGCGTCGTGACCCAGGCGATGCATTCGCCCCTGAACAACTGGACGGTGGCCATCGCCCGCCTGCCGGTCGATTGCGCCAATGACGGGACGCGGCTTAGCGTGAATTGCGAAACCCATGGCGAGATTGCGGCCACCACCTCGGCCATGCCCTTCTTTGACCCCGAGAAGAAGCGCCGCACCGTCAAGGGCTGAGCACGCCCCAAGGCCGGGGAATGAACCGCCCCGGCCACGAACGATCATCAGCCCGAGAAGCCAGAATGACGATTGCTCCTTCCGCCTCCCTCTTTGCCAGCCGACCGCGACACGCGCCGCTTCAGCCGCGGCCCTGTACAAGCGCACTCATGATCGCGGACGAACCCGGCATTGCGGCGCTGCTGTCGCTGGCCGCGGCTGCGCCGGATCTGATGCCGCGATCGACCATGCTCATCTGTGCTGCCGATGCCGACGCGATCCGGGCCCTGCGACCCGCCCGTCTGGTCGAGATCGGCAGCCCCGCCGAGTTGCCCGCTGCCCTGACCTCCCTGTTTGCCGATGCGCGCATGGGGCTTCAGGTTCACATCGCCGGGGGCGAGGCGCTGATCAATCAGGCACTTGCTCTGGTTCAGGCGGCCGGCCTGCCTGCGGGCGCGATCCAGACCGAGCATCGCGGCAGTCCCGCCCGACGCATGCAATGCGTCCATTGCAAGACCATCGCCGAGGGTATCACGACCGACCCTTACGACTGTCCCGGCTGCGGGCGTTCGCTTTTCGTGCGCGACCATTTCTCGCGGCGGCTGGGTGCCTATCAGGGCGTCTGCGTCGATGCGGAAACCCCCGGCATCCTGCCCGAAGTTCAGGAGATCCAAGCGTGACACAAATCCTGAAACTGACCGAGAAACAGCCGCTTTCGCCCCGGATCACCCGCTTCCGCTTCGAGCACCCCAAGGGCCTGCCTCTGCCGGTCTTTTCCGGCGGCGCGCATGTCATGGTCACCATGCAGGATGGCGAGGTGCTGCGCCGTAACGCCTATTCGCTGATTTCGGACCCGCAGGACGGCTCGGGCTACGAAATCGCCGTCCAGCGCGAGGATCAGGGTCGGGGCGGATCGGCCTATCTGCATCAGAAGGCCCAGCCCGGCATGCTGATCGAAATCGGCGCGCCGGTGAACCTGTTCGGGTTGAACCAGACCGCACGCAAGCACCTGATGATCGCGGGCGGTGTGGGCATCACCCCGTTTCTGGCGCAGCTTCATGAACTGGCCCGCTTCGACACGCCTTTCGAACTGCATGTGTCCGTGCGCAACCGCGCGGATCTGCCCGAGGTTGTCCTGCCCGATGACGCGCAGATCCATGTCAGCGACGAGGATTCCCGCATTGACCTGAACGCGATCCTCTCGACGCAGCCGTTGGGCACGCATCTTTACGTCTGCGGCTCGGCACGGATGATCGAAAGCGTGCTGGCTCAGGCCAGCGCCCTTGGCTGGCCCAGGGACGCGCTTCACAGCGAGGAGTTTCTGGCCCCGTCACCGGGCGAGCCCTTCAAGGTGCATTGCGCCCGCAGCGCCATGTCCCTGACCGTCGGCGCGCAGCAAAGCCTGCTCGAAGCGCTGGAACTGGCCGGGATCGACGCGCCATGGCTCTGCCGTGGCGGCGCCTGCGGACAATGCGAGACCGAGGTTCTGGCCTGCGACGGCCAGATCGAACATCACGATCACTGGCTCGATCCAACCGAGCACGGTGCCAAGATCATGCCCTGCGTCTCGCGTTTTCGCGGCACGCTTTTGACCATCGACCGATAGGAAGGGCCACGATGACCGTCCGCTTCAACAAGGAAACTTTCCGCGGCGACTACAGTTTCCGCAATTCGCCCGCCGCGATCCGCCGCTTTCCGTTTCCCTTCGACCGCGACGAATACATGTATTCGGTCAACATGGAGCCGCATCGCGCCGCCGGACCCGATGACAGCGTCTTCCAGCGCCGCTTCGACGTGGACGAACATTACCTGTCCGAGATGGAGGACCGCGCCATCACGCTGGCGGGCGATGCCGGCCGCTGCCAGTCCCTGCCCCATATGCGGCTGGCGGGCTGGGATCTGCTGGAGCTGATCATGACCAGCAAGGCCGAGGATTATCCCGACCTGTTCCAGCTGACACGCGACGGCGACCGCTGGCGCTGGGTGAACCGGCCCATGGGGATCGACGACAGCTTTACCTTTCTCGACGACACCACCCTACCCTTCGGCCCGATGGAATACATCACCCGCCAGACGCAGGGCGATTTCGCCGTGCTGGACCAGCGCGAGGGCAATCTGTGGATGGATGCCGGCATGGTCACCAGTCAGGCCGACTGGAGCCTCGATTTCGACATCGGGATGAATTTCTTTGAATGGCACGCTCCCGTCCCCCGCGCCGCCGAAATGGGCATTTTCCAGCGCGCCTTGAAATTCCTGCTGAATGTCCGGCAGGATAGCCCGGCGCGTCGACTGAACTGGACGATGACCGTCAATCCGCGACTGGATACCTCGCCCGAAACCTATCCGGAATGGGGTCCGGAAAAGCGCAGCCTGACCGTCAAGAATGTCGGTGCAAAGCAGTTCCTGCGGGTCGAGTTGCAAAGTTTCTGGCGGCTGCCACGCTCGAACGCGCTGGCTTTCCCGATCCGCTGCTACCTTTGCGCGCTGGAGGATATCGCGACCGTGCCGAAATGGGGTCGCCGCCTGCATCGGGTGCTGCGCGACCTGCCCGAGGATCTGGCCACTTACAAGGGCTTCGCCGTCAACCGCCCGCTGATCGTCGAATATCTGTCGCAATGCGACGACGGGAAACCCACCTCTCCCGGCATTTATCCTGACTGACGACGCAGGGTCTGCCGCTGACGCATCGGCGGCAGGCCGAACCGCTGGGAATATAGCCGCGAGAAATGTGCCGCGCTGGTAAAGCCCGTCACCAGCGCAATATCCAGCATCGACAGGCTGGTCTGACCGACCAGCTCATGGGCCTTCTTCAACCGCATCTCGCGATAAAAATCCATCATCGGGACGCCCAGCTCGGCATTGAAAAGGCGTTGCAACTGCCGGGCACTGCAGCCGACCTGCCCCGCAATCTGATCTGGCGTGAGCGGCTCGGCCAGATGGCCGAACATTAGTTCGACCCCGCGAACAAGGAGCGGATTGCGCAGCTCCAGACGCTCGGCCGTTGGCGAAAGCTGCGGCTCATCCGCCATGCGCGGCCTGGTATGGATGAACCACTCGGCGACCTCTCGCGCAAAATCCGCACCGTGATCACGGGCGATCAGGGCGCACATCATGTCCAGCGCCGCGATCCCCCCGGCGCAGGTCAGCCGGTCGCGATCGACCACGTAAAGCGCGCGCTCTATCAGCAGGTCCGGCATCATTTCAGCCAGGGCCTCGACATGGGCCCAATGCAGCGTGAAACGCCGTCCTTCCATCATTCCCAGCCGCGCCAGAACCGCCGCCCCACCCGAGATCCCACCCAGCGGGATCTTGCGCTGCGCAAGAACCCGCAGGCCGCGCGTTACGGCCGGATCGCGGTAAAGCAGCGGATTGCCACCGGCGACCACCAGCGCCAGGTCCAGTGGCTCGGCCTCATGCAGGGCCATTGTCTGGAAACCACCGCCCGAGGTCGAGGCCGCAAATCCACCCGCGACCGAGTAGTAGCTGGGTCGGTAAAGTTCGCGCCCCGCCAGATGATTGGCCGCCCGCAGCGGCTCTACCGCCGCAGTCAGCGACATCAGCGAATATTCCGGCGTCAGGATGAAACCGATGCGGAACGGCGTCGAAGGTGAATCCATTTTGCAACTTATTTTACTGTCAGGAAACAATTTTGACGAACTGTCTGTAATAGTCAATATCATGTCCGTACTCGACAAATATCTGCCGAAACACATCGCTAGTCTGACCATCAGAACAGGAATCAGGGACGGACGATCCGTGCGATATTCAGGCTTGAGGGTGATCAAGGAGGCGCTGACCGGCCACAAGGGCTGGCAACCGATCTGGCGCAACCCCGATCCGCAACCCGCCTATGACTATGTGATTGTCGGCGGTGGCGGGCATGGGCTGGCGACGGCCTATTATCTTGCCAAGACCTTCAAGCAGGCCCGCATCGCCGTGCTTGAGAAAAGCTGGCTTGGATCGGGCAATATCGGGCGGAACACGACGATCATTCGCTCGAACTACCTGCTGCCCGGCAATGAGCCCTTCTACGAATTCTCGATGAAGCTATGGGAAGGGTTGGAGCAGGAATTCAACTTCAACGCGATGGTCAGCCAGCGCGGAATTCTGAACCTGATCCACAGCGATGGACAGCGCGACGCCTATCGCCGGCGCGGCAATGCGATGCTGTTGGCGGGTGCCGATGCAGAACTGCTGGACCAAGGCGACGTTCGGGCAATGTATCCCTGGCTGAACTTCGACAATGCACGCTTCCCCATCAAGGGCGGGCTGCTGCAGCGCCGCGCCGGAACCGCGCGCCATGACGGCGTCGCATGGGGCTATGCGCGCGGGGCCGATCTGGCCGGAGTGGACCTGATCCAGAACTGCGAGGTCACCGGTTTCCGCATCGAGGACGGTCGGGTCCGCGGGGTGGAAACCTCGCGCGGTTATATCGCGGCAGGCAAGGTCGGCGTCGCCGTTGCGGGTTCGTCCGGGCGCGTCATGGCCATGGCGGGGATGCGCCTGCCAATCGAAAGCCATGTGCTGCAGGCCTTTGTTACCGAGGGGCTGAAGCCGGTGATCGACGGCGTCATCACCTTTGGCGCGGGGCATTTTTATGTCAGCCAGTCCGACAAGGGTGGTCTGGTCTTTGGCGGCGATATCGACGGCTACAATTCCTACGCGCAACGCGGCAATCTGGGCGTGATCGAAGATGTCGCCCAGGGCGGCATGGCCCTGATGCCGATGATCGGTCGCGCACGTCTGCTGCGGATCTGGGGCGGCATCATGGACATGTCGATGGACGGCACGCCGATTATCGACCGGACCCCGATCGAGGGGCTCTATCTGAATGCTGGCTGGTGCTATGGCGGCTTCAAGGCGACGCCCGCATCGGGCTACGCGTTCGCCCATCTGCTGACCACCGGCACCCCGCACGAGACCGCGCGTTTCATGCGCCTTGACCGCTTCGAACGCGGCTATCCCATCGACGAAAAAGGCATGGGCGCGACGCCCAATCTGCATTGAGGCCAATATGCTGATCCCCCATCCCCTTCTTGGCCTTCGCGATTCCTCGGAATTCACCTATCTCGGCGATGCTACGCTGCTCGATCGTCCCGACGGCATGGCACCGGACGCGGCGGCGCGCTTTCACGAATATGCCCACCTGCGCGACAACCCCGCCGGCATTCACCGCGAGTTGTGGTTCCACGAACAGGGCGACCGCTCATGGCTGATCGTCACCCGCAACACCATCACGCATGAGGTCCTAAGCGCGGAACTGGCCCGCGACGCGATGAAGGGCGGTGCCGCATGACCCGTCTTTCCGGGGGCCTGATCGATCACACGCAAAGCCTGCGCTTCACCTTTGATGGCAAGACCTATAGCGGCCATGCGGGCGACACGCTGGCCTCGGCCCTATTGGCCAATGATGTGCGGCTGATGGCCCGCAGCTTCAAGTATCACCGCCCGCGCGGCGTGCTGTCTGCTGGCTCGGAGGAGCCGAACGCGCTTGTCACCCTGCATGCCGGTGCCCGGCAAGAGCCGAACAGCCGCGCCACGGTGGTCGAGCTGTTCGATGGGCTTGAGAGTTTCAGCCAGAACCGCGTCGGATCGCTGGGCTTCGATCTGATGGCGGTCAATGACCTGATGTCGCCCTTCTTCGCGGCAGGTTTCTACTACAAGACCTTCATGTGGCCGCGCGCCTTCTGGGAAAAGCTCTATGAGCCCGCCATCCGTCGCGCCGCAGGTTTGGGCAAATTGTCGATGCAGCCCGACCCCGATCATTACGACGCCGGTTTTCTGCATTGCGATCTGCTGGTGATCGGCGGCGGCGCTGCCGGTCTTGCCGCCGCGCTGACCGCGGCGCGTGCGGGGGTGCAAGTCATCCTTGCCGATGAGGATTTTCGTCTGGGTGGGCGGCTTCTGGCGGAAAGCGCGCCCTTGGACCGGCCTGCGACCGAATGGATCGCCGGGCTTGAGGCAGAATTCGCCAGCCTTCCCAACCTGCGCGTCATGCGCCGCACCACCGTCTGGGGGGCCTTCGACCATGGCGTCTATGGCGCGGTCGAGCGTGTCTCGGACCATCTTGCCGATCCCGGACGGCGCGTCCGCCAGACGCTGTGGCGGATCACGGCCAAGCGCGCAGTCCTCGCCTCGGGCGCGACCGAACGGCATATCCCCTTCGCCAATAACGACCGCCCCGGCGTGATGCTGTCGGGGGCGATGCGGGCCTATGCCAATCGCTGGGCGGTCAGCCCCGCAAAACGCATCGCAATCTTCACCAACAACGATGATGGCCATCGCACCGCCCGTGATCTGATGGCCAAGGGCGTCGAGATCGCCGCAGTGATCGACACTCGGCCCGCCACAACCGCAACCGATTACCGGGTCATTGCCGCGGGTCAGGTGACAAACAGCAAGGGCCGCCTTGGCCTGTCCCGGATCGAGGTCAATGCCAATGGACGCAGCGAGTGGCTGGATTGCGGCGCGCTTGGCATCGCGGGCGGCTGGAACCCCAATATCCAGATCGCCTCGCATCATCGCGGGCGACCGGTCTGGGACGAGGCATTGCAGGCCTTTGTCGCGGGACCCGGTGGCCCGGCTGGATTGATCTGCGCCGGCGCCGCGGCAGGCCGGGGAAGCAGCGCGCAGGCTCTCACCTCGGGGGCCGAGGCGGCGATCGCGGCGCTGGCTGACCTTGGGATTGCGGCATATCTGCCCGAACTTCCCCAAGCCGAGGACGCGGCCCAGAACCTGCAGCCCTTCTGGCATGTGCCGGGAAAGACCCGCGCCTGGGTCGATTTTCAGAACGATGTCACCGTCAAGGACATCGCGCTGGCCCATCAGGAAAACATGCGCCCGGTCGAACATCTGAAGCGCTGGACCACACTGGGCATGGCGACCGATCAGGGCAAGACCTCGAATGTGACCGCGCTGGCCGTCATGTCGGAACTGACCGGTCAGCCTATTCAGGCCACCGGCACGACGATCTTTCGCCCGCCCTATACGCCGGTCTCGCTGTCGGTGCTGGGTGGCGGCGACACGGGCGCGCACTTCCGTCCGCGCCGCCTGACACCGACGCATGAATGGGCCAAGGCGCAGGGCGCGGCCTTTGTCGAGGTCGGGCAATGGATGCGGGCGCAATATTTCCCGCGTGCCGGCGAAACCCATTGGCGGCAGACCGTCGACCGCGAGGTTCTGGCCACCCGCAAGGGCGTCGGGATCTGCGATGTCACCACGCTGGGCAAGATCGACGTGCAGGGCGCGGATGCGGGTGCGTTCCTTGACCGCGTCTATGCCAATGCCATAGCCAGCCTGAAACCCGGCATGGTCCGCTATGGCCTGATGCTGCGCGAGGACGGCTTTGCCTGGGATGACGGCACTTGCGCGCGGTTGGATGACACCCATTACGTCGTCACCACCACCACCGCCAATGCCGGGACGATCTATCGCCACATGGAATTCTGCCGCCAATGCCTGTGGCCGGAACTGGATGTACAACTGATCTCGACCACCGATGCCTGGGCGCAGCTTTCCGTCGCCGGCCCGAACGCGCGGACCTTGCTACAGCGCGTGGTGGACGGGTTCGACCTGTCCAATGCGGCCTTCCCTTTCATGGCCTGCGCCAGCCTGACGATCTGCGGCGGATTGCGGGCCCGGCTGTTTCGCATCAGCTTCTCGGGCGAGCTTGCCTTTGAGATCGCCGTCCCCGCCCGTTACGGCAATGCCCTGATGGAACGACTGGTCACGATTGGCGTGGACCTGGGCGCCACCCCCTATGGCACCGAGGCGCTTGGCGTCTTGCGCATCGAAAAGGGCCACGCCGCGGGCAATGAGCTGAACGGCCAGACCAGCGCGCAGATGCTGGGCATGGGCCGGATGGTCTCGGCCAAAAAGGATGCGATCGGCACGGTCATGTCGCGTCGCGAGGGGCTGCTGGCCGAGCGCCGCGTTCTGGTCGGCCTGCAACCGGTCGATCCGGGGGATGCCGTCGTCGCAGGCTCGCATCTGTTCACGGAAGGTGCGGAGCAGAATACCTGGACCGATCAAGGCTGGATCACCTCGGCCTGTTTCTCGCCCCATGTCGGATCGGGAATCGGGTTGGGCTATCTGGAGAACGGTGCGGATCGCATGGGCGAAATCATCGTCGCCGCCAACCCGCTGCAAGGGCAAAGCACGCGACTGCGCGTCGTCTCGCCCCATTTCATCGACCCCGAGGGAGGGCGCCTTCGTGACTGACCTGCAACCGATTTGCGCGCTCGGGCAGAGTGCGCCGCACGCCCGCCGCATCGGCGCGCTGCTGCTGTCGGAAAATACCGCTCTGGGACTTGCCTCGCTGGCCATGCGACGCGGGGCCGAGCCGCCGCAGATCGGCCTGCCCCTTCCCGGGCCGGGGGGCTGGGTCGACGGGGCGGATTGCGCGGCCTTCTGGACCGGGCCGGATCAATGGATGGTCGAATTCCCCGGACGCGCCGCCGAGGATGTCGCGACGGCATTGACTGCCCGCGCGCCCGGCTGCTCGGTCAGCGAGCAGACCGACGGCTTCGTCGCCTTCGAGATCGAGGGAGATACGTTCCCCCTACTGGCCCTGATCTCAAGGCTGGTCAATATCGATCTGGGGCGCTTCCCCCCCGGCTCGGCCACGCGCACCGGGTTTCACCATATGAGCGTCTTTGTCATCCGCCGCGCCGAAGATCGCATGGCGATCCTGGGCATGCGTTCGGCAGCCGCCTCGATCTGGCACGGGCTGACCGAGGCGGCCGAGCGACTGGAGGCCCTGACATGACGGCGGAACTGATTGACGGCAAGGCGTTTTCTGTTCGGGTTCGGGGTCTGGTTGGGGCGCATGTGGCGCGGCTGGCGGCGCAGGGCATCGTTCCGGGTCTGGCAGTGGTGCTGGTGGGCGAGGA